>NZ_JBDPMH010000003.1:0-490351 GCF_039871735.1 Plantactinospora sp. B24E8 | reverse complement strand
CGCGTGCACAACGACGACCCGAAACCATTCGTCTGGACCGCCACCGCCGAATCAATCCTGGCCAAGGTCCGACGTGGACGAGTCGCTCTCCAGCAAGCGGCAAGCCAAAACTGAGACAGAACACTAGTTACTCCTCGTCGTCGCCCTGGCCGGCAAGCTCCGGTCGGTACTTCGCGATCCACTTCTCGACGTCCGAGGCGCGCCACACCTTGCCCTGTTGCAGATCGGCAATCGGGGCCGGGAACGACCGGTGCGACGTGATCGCGTAGACGCGCTGCCGGCTGATTCCGCCCAGCCGCATCCGGATCTCGTGAGCACCCATGAGCCGCATGAACGCGACGGTAGGCGCACGTCAAGAGGCACGAGTCAACTTGTCGTACGTCAACATGCGGTGTGCTCTTGACGAGTACTGTTGTCATACGTCAAGGTACCTCGCATACGTTTGAGCAGCAAGTTGGGCTGGCAGATCGGCTCTCGGGTTGTCCGCCCCGGCACCACCAGCACCAGCAGCACACCCCCTACGAAGGAGTTCGGCGTGACAGTGTCGGAAGCGGCGACGACAGACGTACCGACGGATGTGGAAGGTGACCTGGCCACGGGTGTGGAGGGTGCGGCGTGGGCCGCAGAGCGGGTCTGTGGCGAGTTGCGTGAGGCGTACCTGACGGTCGCGGCGGCGGCCGTGCTGCTCGGCCGGGCCGGTGACGGGTCGATGCACCCGGAACTGCGCCTGGCCCGCCGCTGCGGTGAGGAGGCCCTCGACCTGGCCAGCCACGTCGAACAGTTGCTCGGCAGCGGGCTGGCCCGGCTACGGGACCAGATCGGCGGCGGTGACGTGACCAGCATCGGCCGGGTCGTCGCCTCGCTGGACGAGTCACGTACCCAGTTCGCCGAGGCCGCCGAACGCCTCGCCGGGCTCCCCGGCCGGCTCCGCGCCGCCGAACGGCAACTCCGGGACGACGAGGACCCGAGGCTGCGGATCGTCGGCGTCACCGAGGACTGGTCGCAGGCGGCCGACCACCTCGGCCTGCTCACCGACAACCTGACCGAGGCGGTCGCCGCGCTCGCCACGTACGCCGATCGGATCACCGGCGCAACCACCACCTGACCCAGACTCCCCCGACCGCCGGACCCCCTGCCGGTGGTCGGGGGCCCGAACTGGCCCGGGGCGGGTGCCGGGCCACCGGCCGCCGCCGCATCCGGAAACGGCGGCGGACGACCCCGCCCGCCTCGGCGCCGCCTGATCGCGAGAGGAACCGATGATGAGCGTGACCAGCAACAACAGTGCCCCGATGCTCTACCGCGTCGGGCAGCGGATCCGGTCCTACCAGGTCCGCGCCAAAACGTTCGGCCGCCGGTGGCGGGGCCTCGACCCCGACGAGGTGTACGCCTACCTCCGGCAGGTCGCCGACGAACTCGACCGGGTACTGCGCTCCGAGTCGATCGCCCGCGCCGAAGCCGAACGCATCCGCCAAGGCCTGCGCCAGTGGCAGTCCCGACACACCCCGTGCTACCGCGCCGAGCAGGAACGACGCGCCGCCGCGACCCGTACCCCGAATCGCGGCCCCTGGTGACCAGCCCGCCCCGACCCGACGTGACGCCCCGGCCAGCCGGCTGGTGGTACGCCTACCGCGACGCCATCCCCGACTGGTTCCAGCCGTACCTCCTACTGGAAGCCGCCGCGCACCAGCTCCGCGAACACGCCGACCTGCTCGTCCCCGGCCTGCTCCAAACCCCGGACTACGCGTACGCCGTCTTCCAGACCCGCCTCGCCACCAGCGGCACCGAACGCGACCACCTGGTCGAGGTACGCCTGCACCGCCAACACCTGCTCCGACGACACCTGCCCCCACCACCCCGACTCGACGTGATCCTCTCCGAAGCGGTACTGCTCCGCGTCGTCGGCAGCCGTGCCACCATGGCCGGCCAACTCCGCCGACTGCACGAGGTCTCCGAGCTGCCACACGCCTCGATCCGAGTCGTCCCACTCGCCGCCGGCGCCCACCACGGCACGGTCGCCGGAGCGTTCAACCTGCTCGACTTCCCACCCGGCGACGGGCCGCCCGACGTTTCCTCGCCCGACGACGGGAGCACCGCCGAGCCGTCGTCGGTCGTCTACCGGGAGTTCCTCACCGGGGCGCTCTATCTCGACGAGGTCACCGAGGTCGACGCGTACCGGCGGATCTGGACCAGCCTCGACACCCTCGCCCTCGACGAACAACAGTCCCGACACCTCATCGACAAGGTCCGCAAGGAGGTCCACCATGGCTGAACCGACCAACGAATCCGCTGGCGTCCGGTGGCGAAAGAGCAGCCGCAGCGGCGACAACGGCGGCAACTGCGTCGAAGTCGCCGCACCCGTACCCGTTCCGCCCTGCCGGGCCGGGATCCGGGCCAGCGTCGGAGTCCGAGACAGCAAGGACCCGACCGGCCCGGTCCTCCGCTTCTCCCCCACCGCCTGGACCAGGTTCCTCCACCACACCCCCGGACGCCGCTGAGCGGGCCCACCGCCGACAACAGTGACGACGAAGGCGGGCCGGCTGCGCCATGACGGCCACGCCCGACCCGCCGCCTGCACGTCAGCTCCGTCGTCACCGATCGTGGTCACCGTCCGTGCTCACGTAGGAGAACAGCCCGCGCATCGGCTGCGGGTACACCTGGTCCTGTTTGACGAGCCGGTCGCGGAGCAGGCTGTGTCGGAACTGGTAGACGCCGCCCGCCTGACGTAGTACGCCTCGCCGGTGGGCGTCGGCAAGAAACGCCATGATCGGCCAGGGTAGTTCGTTCCGAATGCACCACCACAGCCGCGCGTGCTGGAAGCCGCCACTTGAGGTTCTCCCAAGCCCAAGCGCGAGCCCGCCCAACAGCCCAACCCCGATCCCGCCCACGAGCACGGCGGTGAGCACGGCCCCGAGACCGACCGCGAACCCGACCACAAGCCCGATCACGAGTCCACCCATGAGCGCGGCCGCCAGCGCGTTTGCCAGCGTTCGGCGCCGGTCGTTGTACAGGAGTGCGAGCGGGTCGGAGGCGGTGATGTCGCCGTCACCGTGGTCGAAAAAGGTCGTGAATTCCTTGACCAGCCCGACAATGGATCCCACGGTGGAACCGACCACGACCCCACCCACAAACCCGACCGCCCACCCGCCCACAGGTACGCCTCTGAGCCAGACCGTGAAGGCGCCCAGAAGCCCGACCGCGATCCCGACCGCAATCCCGAACGCGAGCCCGGACCCGATGCGACGGGTCAGGGGCCGGCTCGACCGCCGCCAACGTATACCCCGTTCAGACGGGGACGTGTGCCCGCCCGAGAGCCCGCCCATGAGCCCGAACGCGAGCCCGCCCCCGACGCCGGCTGCGAGTCCGAACGCCAGTCCGACCACGAGCCCGACCGCAATCCCGATCGTGAGCCCGATCCCGAGTCGGATATGGCGGGGCAGGGCGTGGACGAGTTCCCACCAGGCGAGGTCCTGGGTGTTGAGGCGGTGCATGTGGGTGGCGAGGTTGCGGAGGTACCGGTCGGCATCCGCGCGGTGCCAGGTGTGACCAATGGGATTCGGTTCGGGCGGGTCGGGGTAGACGGCGGGGATGAGGCGATCCAAGAGGTAGGTATGGACGGTTTCGGCGTCGGTCAGATCGATGAGTCTGCCGGGTTGGTTGTCGGGCTGGTCGGGATCGGTGTGGGTGATCCGGGCGAGGTCGATCCACAGGGGTGCGTTGAGTGCGGCCGCCAGCCGGCCGCCGTGCTCTGTGGTGTCGCGGTCCAACGCTGCTTCCCAGTCGCCCGGCCGGCTGGTCGTTCGGCGCAGGTAGTCCCGCACGACGTCAGCGGGAATGGCGGTGAGTTCCAGAACTGCGGCGGCGGCCATCGTGGTGCCGGGCAGTCTGGTGAGGGTGTCGAGGTATTCCGTGGTGCGGCTGGTCAGCACAAGTGGCTGGTCCGGGTCGAACGTGTTGCCGATGGCTTGGATGGCGCGTGCCCGGCGCGGGGCCGGCATCTCGTCGAGGCCGTCGAGCAGCGGAAAGAGCTTGCCGGTCGGGATGGATCTGCGGTAGCCGTAGTCGGTGGCGAGCCGGCTGGTGACCCATTGTTCGAGGGTCTGCTCGTCGGGGTTCCAGGTGGGCAGGCGTAGCAGCACCGGCACCCGGTCCTCCGGGGTGCGTGCCTGGAGGAGTCGCAGGGCCTCGCGCAGCAGCAGTGAGGTCTTGCCCGCGCCGGGTTCGCCGAGGATGACGATCCGGCCACGCAGCCGCCTGTCCGTCAGGACCTGGTGCAGGGCGTCGGGGTGACGCAGGTCAAGACAACCGTCAAGGTCCAGCGGGGTCGGGACACCGTCAACGCGGATGTTGCTCCAGTGATCGGCGACTGGCGGGCCGACGGTGGTCCAGGCGACGGGCAGGGGATGCGGATTGGCGAGCCGGCGACGACTCAGTTCCGGACGCCACACGTGCTCCACCGCCGCTGCGAGTCCGTCCCACGCCGCCGGATCCGCCTGCCCGTCAGGGGTGTCGGCAGGGCCGCCCGCAGAGCGCAGCGCCTGGACCGTCAGAACGAGCCCGAGGAGGCCGGACGTCCCCCCGATGACGCTGAAGACCTTGTCGAGCCCCTCCAGCACATCGTTGTCATGGAAGAGCCGGGCCAGCCCGATCACCACGCCACCCAGGACGAGAAGTCCGGCACCCCACACAAGGTGCCGCACTCGGCCGCCGACCCGTTCACCACCCACCACCGCATCGTACTTATCGTGATCGAATTATCACGCCAGGGTCATCCGTCCCGATATCCGCGCGCGGACGTGCAGAAAGCCGGCTGATGCCGAAAGCGGGCGACTTCGCTTGCTCGGGGTTGGGAGGTGCGAAAGGCCTGGCGCGGCATAGGGTCGGCCCGGCACGGTGACCTTCGTGAGACCAGGACGGGCGAGACATGGACCGAGGCACTCGCGGCGAGCTGCTCGGCCGGGTGGCTGAGGCGGTCGGATCCGTCACGGTCGCACACCCGACCCGGGTTGCCGTCGACGGACCGCCCGCCGCCGGCAAGACCACCCTCGCCGACGAGCTGGCCGTCGTCCTGCGTGCACAGGGCCGCGACGTCATCCGCGCGACCATCGACGACTTCCTCTTCCCCCGGGCACAGCGCTATCCGCGCGGTGAGTACTCGGCCGAAGGCTGCTACTTCGACACCCACGACCACCAGGCGCTGAACCGGGTGCTGCTCGATCCGCTCGGGCCGGGCGGAAATCGACGCTTCCAACCCACGGTGTACGACCACAGCACCGACACCCTGCTGTCCCCGCCGGTCGCGACTGCCCCGGCCGACGCCGTGCTGGTCTTCGACGGCGTCTTCCTCCTGCGCCCGGAACTGATCGACCGGTGGGACCTGCGCGTCTTCGTGTCGACGTCGCTCGAGAAGACCGTGGACCGTGCCATGATCCGGGAGCGCCGGGTGTCCTCTCAGGCCAACATCGAGCGGCGCTGGCGCGAGCGTTACATCCCCGCCCAACAGTTCTACTTCGCCACGGTCCACCCGACCCGGTACGCCGACATCGTCGTGCACAACGACAAGCCCCAGCTACCGGTCTGGGAGTTCCGGACACCCTGACCGCACGGCAGCTCAGGAAGTCGACCGACGGCGACGGGTTCGAGGACTCACGGTCGGTGGTGAGGGCGTTGCCGATCGCGGGCAGACGTCTACTTTCGGGTGACGCGCGCGACCCCGCACCCACCCCAGGCTGGTGTGGTCGCGAACCGTCGACTCCAGCGGGTCCCCGACGAGCGCTGGCCGATCCGCAGCGCCGGGAGGAACTTCGAGTGAGTACACGACCACGTCGACGGCGACGCTGGGCCTGGCTGGCGGCCGGCCTGGGCGCCCTGGTGCTGGCGGTGGGTACGACGCTGGTACTGGCGTACCCGTCGGTTGCCGCGACGACCTGCCCCCGGTGTTACGGGCTCGTGCCGGTGCAGGACGGACTCTATGCCGAACCCGACCTGTCGGACGCCGACCGGCAGCGGCTCGTCGAGATGCATCGCGACGCCGTCGCGCGGGTCGACGCCTTCTACCAGGGGCGCCGGAGCCAGCCGACAGTGCTCGCCTGCCTCACCCGCGACTGTTACCGGCGGATCGGTGGTGGCGGCGAGCGGGGGGGTCGCGGTACGCAACCAGGCGGTGATGCTCTCGCCCCGGGGCGTCGACCCGGTGATCGCCGCGCACGAGCTCTCGCACGTCGAGTTCCATGTGCGCCTCGACGCCCCGCGTGACCAGATTCCCCAGTGGTTCGACGAGGGACTTGCCGTCCTGGTCTCGAACGACGAGCGCTACCTGTTGCCGCCGACCGCCCCGGACCGCTGCCGCGACGCCTCACCGGAGCCACTGCCCCGGACACTGACCGCATGGCTCTCCGCTGCCAGCGCGGACGAGCAGGTGTACGCCAGAGCCGCCTGCCGGGTGTACCGGTGGGTCGACGCACACGGTGGCCCACCGGCCGTGCTCGACCTCGTCGACCGGCTCAACCGCGGCGAGCCCTTCGCCACACTCGTCCAGGACTGAGTCAGGTGTCGCGGCGCACGGTCAGGGCCCAGGCGACGCCGACGAACAGCAGCGCCCAGCCGGTGAGCACAAGCAGCCCGGCACCCCGTCCCAGGGCGGTGGCCGGGTCGGCGGCCCGGCCGAGGAAGCTGAGCGTCGCCTCGTGCGGGAGAAACCTGACGACCTGCGGGAACAGTCCGGCAAGCGTTGTCGACACCAGCACCGGCAGGGTGAACAGGACGGCCAGCGGTGTGACGAAGCCCCGGGCGAGGAACGCGGAACCGAAACCGACCAGGCTCAACAGCAGGTAGGCGGTCAGCAGCGCGAGCAGGTCCGTGACGGGGCGGCCCGTCGCGGTACGGCCCGGGGCGAACCCGCCCGCGACGGCGTGCTGGACGAGCAGCCCGGGAAGCACGGCGGGGATCGCGGCGACGAGGGCGACCACGGCGGTCGCGGCCAGCTTCGCGCCGAACCATCGGGTACGGTCCGGCACGGCGGCCAGGCTGACCCGGAGCTGACCGCCGTGGTACTCGGTGCCGGCCGCGACCGCCGCGATCGCGACGAACACGTAGACCGGGGCGAGCATCAGCGTGCCGACCTGGCCCACGGCCACCTCGCCGTCCGGGGAGGCGATCCGGACGGAATCGGTGCCGGCGACGATGCCGAGCAGCGTGTTCGCGACCGCCGTGAGCGCCAGTGCGATCCAACTGACCGGCAACGTACGGATCTTGGTCAGTTCCGCGCTCAGCGGGGCCCTCACCGCACGTCCCTGCGGTGCAGCAGCAGCCCGGCGGCCGTGACGGTGAGCAGCGGCCACAGCAGCAACACCACCAGGGCGTGCACCGGGCCGGCGCTGAGCCGGGAGTCCTCGGGGTTGAGCAGCAGGTTACGCCCGGCACTGAGCGGAAACAGCGCATCCAGCGCGGGCAGGTGCAGGGCGAGCACCTGGGTCATCGTCACCGCGATGAGCGCCACCGAGGCGACGACGCCGATCAGCGTGCTGCGCGCGACGAGCGTGAGGGCGTACCCCACCAGGGCCCACAGCACGGCGAAGGTCAGGAACCGTGCCTGCCCGAGCAGCGCCTCGCCGCTGACCACGACTCCCGGATCCCAGTCCCTGACGGTGGCCCACATGAAGGCGGTGCTGACACCCGCGATCACCAGCGACACGAACAGCAGGTACGCGGCGACCGCGACGGTCTTCGCGGTGACCAGTACGCCCCGGCGGGGAACCGCCAACACCGACCACCCGAGCTGCCGGGTCCGGAACTCCTGTCCCGCCAGCACCGCCGCCAGACCGGGCAGGAACAGGCCCATCTGGAACGACGACGAGACCAGGAAGTCGACGATCGCCCGGTGCGCCGGGCGTGACTCGCCGACGAACAGCTCGATCAGGCCGTCCGGGGTGATGTCGGCGACCGCCGTACCGGTCCGCCCCAGGTTCGCGACGGAGATCAGCAGGTGCAGGGCGAGGATGCCGCCGGTGACGATCCAGGTGACGCGCAGCGTGAAGATTTTGGTGAGTTCCGCGCGGACGGCGGCGGCCACGGCAGTCACCGTCCCGGACCCTGGTCGGCGGTGAGCGCGAAGAAGGCCCTCTCCAGCGACCCGTGCCCGGCGGTGATCTCGTCGAGTGGGCCGCGCGCGGCGATGCGCCCCCGGGCGATCACGACCACCTCGTCGGCGGTGTCGGCCATCTCGGTCATCAGGTGGCTGGACAGCAGCACCGTACGACCTTGGGCCGCCTGGTCGCGCAGGAACGTCCGCACCCAGCGGATCCCGTCGGGGTCCAGGCCGTTGACCGGCTCGTCGAGCACGAGGATCTCCGGATCACCGAGCAGCGCCGCGGCCAGCCCGAGACGCTGGCCCATACCCAGCGAGTACTTCTTCACCCGTTGCCTGGCGACCCCGGCGAGCCCGACCAGGTCGAGCACCTCGGTCACCCGCCGCCGGGGAATCCGGTTGGACTGGGCGATCCAGGTCAGATGGTCGACGGCCCGCCGCTCGGGCACCGGCCCGGCGCCGTCCAGCATCGCCCCCACCGTGTGCAGCGGGTGACGCAACCTCCGGTACGGCCTGCCGTCGACGAGCGCGGTCCCGGCGTCGGCCCGGTCCAGGCCCAACAAGATGCGCAGGGTGGTGGACTTGCCGGCGCCGTTCGGGCCCAGGAACCCGGTCACCCGGCCGGGCCGGACGGTGAAACTGACGTCGTCCACGGCGACCCTGGACCCGTAACGTTTGCTGAGCTGGGCTACTTCGATCACCCGCCCAGAATCGCGGCCCCGGCCGGCACCTCGCGTCCCCCGGAAGTAGACAACGAGGTTCAGCGCTGATCGTGCAACAGGCCCGCCTCGTAGGCCAGCACGGCCAGGTGGGTGCGGTCGCGCACGTCCAACTTCGCGAAGGTGCGGCGCAGATAGGTACGGACCGTCTCCAGGCTCAGGAACAACTCGTCGGCGATCTGCTGGTTCGAGTAGCCGCGCGCGACGTACCGGATGACCTGCACTTCCCGCTCGGAGAGCAACTGCCCGGCGAAGTGGTGCCGGCGCTGGGGCCGGCGCTGCGCGAACGTGTGCAGCATCCGCGCGGTGACCTCCGGCGCGAGCATGGCGTGCCCGTCGTGTACGGCCCGGACCGCTCGCAGCACCTCCTGCGGGGAGGCGTTCTTGAGCAGGAATCCCGAGGCGCCCAGCACCAGCGCCTCGTGCACGTAGTCGTCCAGGTGAAACGTGGTCAGCATGATCACCCGGGTGTCGGTGGCCGGCAGGATCCGCCGCGCCGCCTCCAGCCCGTCCACGCCGGGCATCTGCACGTCCAGCAGCACCACGTCCGGCTTCAGCGCGAGACACAGCCGGGCGGCCTCCGCACCGTCGGCGGCCTCCCCGGCGGTGCGGAACCCCTCGGTACGGTCGAACAGCTTGCGGTAGACCCCGCGGAAGCGCGCGTCGTCGTCGGCGAGCAGGACCGAGATTCCCACCGTCAGACCTTCCGCATCGGTAACCGCGCCTCGACCTCGAAGCCGCCCTCCGGGGTGCCGCCCCACGCCACCGTACCGCCGAGGGCCGCGACGCGTTCCCGCATGCCGCGCAGGCCGTACCCGGTACCGCCGGAGGCCGGCGCCGGCCCGGGTGCGCCGCTGTCTCGTACCCGTACGGCGATCTCCTTCCCGGTCTCCCACAGCTCGACGGTGCAGCGGGCCCGCGGAGCATGCCGCACCACGTTGGTCAGCGCCTCCTGCGCGATCCGCACCACCGCCACGCCGATGTCGGCGTCGACCGGGCCGTGCGGTTCCAGTCGGGCGTCCACGGAGACTCCGGCAGCACGGGTGGTGGCGATGATCGCCGGCAGCCCGTCCAGTGTCGGTCCGGGATCCCGCAGGGTACGCACCAGGCGTTGCGTTTCCTCAAGAGCGCCTCGGGCCTGCGACTCGATGTCGGCGAGCGTCTCGCGCAGTTCGGCCTCGCCCGCGTCCGGCAGTGCCCGGACCACACCGGCCTCGGCGGCGATCACCCCGAGGGTGTGCCCCACGACGTCGTGCACCTCACGGGCCAGGTCCACCTGTAGCCGCGCCCTCTCCGCCGCCCGCTCGGAGAGCATCCGCCGGCCCACGGCGGTGCCGACCAGCCACGCCAGGCACAACGCGGCCGTGGCCACGGCCACCCGCGCGCCGAGGCCGGGCGAGACTCCGATGACCAGGACGAATCCGGCGAGCATGCCGACCAGCGTGGTCACCAGCGTCCGGACGTACGGACCGCGTTCCACCGCCACCAGGTACAGACACCAGGCGGTGGCCAACATCGGATCCTGACAGACGTCGAGGGCCGCACCCACCAGGGTCGTGGCCGCGACCGCCGCGGTCGCCGCGACCGGCGCCCGGCTGTTGAGCACAAGCGCGGCACCGGTCAGGGCGGCCAGCACGATCCCGGCACAGATCCGGGCCCAGCCACCGGCCGTGATGGTGGACGGCATCCACAGCACGGCGACCACCAGGACCGCGACCAGGAGGTTTCTGCGCAGCAGCACCGTCACCCCGCTCATCTTGCCAGCGCACATGCCTGCTCGAAGCGCCATGATCGGGTGCGTGCACCGACATCGCCCGGGGCGCCGGCGACCCGCCCGGTGCTGTGGTTCGCGGGCAACGGTGAGAGCCGAAAATCTCCGTCGGATTCGAGCCCTGTTCGGATAGCATCCGCGTGATTCTCTGCGGGAAGGAAGACCGTGCAGACAGGTGTTCGTAGGTCAGCGGCGTCGGGCCTCGTCCTCGTCACCGCGATGAGCCTCTCGGTCGCTGGCTGCGGCATCAGCGGGACGCCTCTCGGCAGAGCAGCCCCGCCCAGTGCGACCTCCACGCCGGACGCCAGCCAGTTCAGCCCGGTGGAGAAGTTGGTGGACGCGGCTGCGAAAACGAACCAGGGACTCATCACCGTCGTCATGCGGGTCCCCGGGATCAGGACCGAAGCCAGAATGGATCCCGATGGCAGGAAAGCCCGGACGAACATCTTCTTGGAGGATGTGGCGGGCGACCTCTTCGAGGTCGAAGTGATCCAGATCGGCGCTGATCTGTACCTGCGGCTGCCCGACGTACCCGGTCAGACCAGCTGGATGCACGGCGGTGCCGCAGACTTTCCACCGGACAGCCCGCTTCGCGCGCTGCGCGAGAGCGACCACAGTCGCGCCGCCGACCTCGCCAACTGCGTCGTCAGCGCGGACCGGAAGGGCGGGCACGACTTCACCGGCCTGCTGGACCTCACCCGTTCGCGCAACGTCCCCCAGAAGCTGCTCACCGAACTCGGCCCGAAGGCCAAGGCGGTTCCGTTCCGGGCGCGCACGAGCCGCGACGGTAGCCTGCACGAATTCACCGTCGAGCTGCCGAGCGTGCTGCCAGGGTACGACGAGATCAGGTACACCTACAGCAGGATGGACACGTTCGACGTCGAGCGTCCCGACGCCTCCCAGGTCACCGAGCTGACCGACTCCCTCACCGACCGCTTCGAGGTGTGACCAGCCGCCGCGACGCTCCCCGCGTCGCGGTGCTCCACGTTGCCGTACCGCCGATCCTGCGTCCGTGGCGTCGACCGGACATCGACCGTTCGGCGACGTTTCCGGCCCGACGTAGGTTGTCCCGTCGTACGTCGGATTGATTGTCTTGCCCCCGTTGCGCGGTACGGGTGGAGACGGGAGCAGGCATGGTCGCGGCGCAGGAGACAACACTGCGGGAGTTGTTGGAGGGCGCGAAGCAGTACCAGGTGCCGTTGTACCAACGGACCTACTCGTGGGGGTCTGACCAGCTCAGGCGGCTGTGGGAGGACGTCGTCAAGCTGGCGGAGGACCGGGTCGAGGACCGGAGCGCCACGCACTTCATCGGCTCGGTCGTGCTGGCGCCGAGCCCGTCGATCGGCCCGGCCGGTGTCTCGGAGTTTCTGGTGGTGGACGGCCAGCAGCGGCTGACCACCCTCTCCATCCTGCTTTGCGCCATCCGCGACCACCGCGCCCAGCACGAGGGTCCCGAGCACCGCGAACGGATCACCGAACAGTTCCTGATCAACAAGTGGCGGTCGGAGCGGCAGCGGCCGAAACTGCTACCCACCCAAGCCGACCGGGCGGCGTACCTGGCCTGTCTGGACTCGACTCCGCAGGCCGGCGGGAGCGATCCGGTCGGTGCGGCGTACCGGTTCTTCGGTGACCAGCTCGCCGCGTACGACGCCCCCGACGATCCGCTGGACATCGAGCGTATCGAGGACGCGGTCATCTCCGGGCTGGCACTGGTCTCGGTGACCGCCCAGGCCGGCGACAACGTCTATCGGATCTTCGAGTCGCTGAACAACACCGGGTTGCAGCTCAAGCAGGCGGACCTGCTGCGCAACTACCTTTTCATGCGGCTGCCGACCCGGGGTGAGGCCGTCTACGAGTCGCTGTGGCTGCCGCTGCAGAGCCGGCTCACCCGCGAGGAGCTGGAGCTGCTCTTCTGGCTCGACCTGGTGCAGGCCAACCCCCGGGTCAAGCAGTCGGACATCTACTCGGCCCAGCAGGTGCGGCTGCACCGCATGCGCACGGAGGAGGAGATCGAGGCCGAGGTACGCCGGTTCGGCCGTCTCGGCCTGCTGCTCCGGGTCATCCTGCACCCCGAGGACGAGGCCGACCCGGAGGTCCGGCACCGTCTCGCCCGACTCAGTGCCTGGGGCACCACCACCGTCTATCCGCTTCTGCTGCACCTCCTCGACCGCCGGGACCAGCAGAGCGCGACCTCCGCGCAGATCGCCTCGGCGATGCTCCACGTCGAGAGCTTTTTCGTCCGGCGGCTGGTCATCGGCCGGGCCACCGCGAACATCAACCGGATCCTGCTCTCGATCGTCACCGAGATGAGCCGTGACCTGCCGGTCGACGAGGCGGTCCGGGCGTACCTCTCGACCGGTCGCAAGTACTACGCCACCGACGCCAGCGTCCGCGCCGCGGTCCGGACCATGCCGTACTACCTCAACGGCCGCCCCCACCAGCGCAAACTTGTCCTGCAGTGGCTGGAGGAGTCGTACGGCGGCAAGGAGCCGGTGAAGCCCGACAGGTTGACCATCGAGCACGTGCTGCCGCAGACGCCCACCCCGGAGTGGCGGCAGCTGCTGAGCGAGGATCTCGATCCCGACGAGAACTTCGCCGAAGCGCACGAAGGGTTGCTCCACACGCTCGGAAACCTCACCCTCACCGGCTACAACTCCGAGTTGAGCAACAGCTCGTTCACTGTGAAGCGGGCAATGCTGGCGAAGAGTGGACTCGCCCTCAACCGGGAGATCGCCGACCGGGAGCGTTGGGGACGCCCGGAGATCCAACACCGGGCCGACGCGCTCGCCGAACGCATCATCACCAACTGGCCCGGACCCACCTCCGCAGCGGCGGACACCCGGTCGGAGGTGCCCTGGGACATCATGAACCGGGCGCTCGCCGAGCTGCCCGCCGGCTCCTGGACGACGTACGGGGACGTCGCCGCCCTCA
The DNA here is from genome assembly GCF_039871735.1 of Plantactinospora sp. B24E8. Classification (NCBI taxonomy): domain Bacteria; kingdom Bacillati; phylum Actinomycetota; class Actinomycetes; order Micromonosporales; family Micromonosporaceae; genus Plantactinospora; species Plantactinospora sp. B24E8. The sequence continues at coordinate 476,847 of NZ_JBDPMH010000003.1, read as the reverse complement.
TCGGCAGCCATCCGGTCCCGGTCGGGGCACGGATCGCCAACCACTCCACCCCGAACGCGCACCGGGTGCTCCAGGTCGAGGGCACCGTCTCGCCCGGCTTCCGCTGGCCGGACCCGGGCCGTAAAGACGACCCGCGCGACCTGCTGAAGGCGGAGGGGGTGCAGTTCGACAGGTACGACCGGGCCAACCCGGCGCAGCGGATCGTCACCGAGGAGCTGGCCCAGCTGATCGGGATGACGCCGGAGGATCTGCCCCGCCCCCACGTCGACCGGGACGTCCGGTTCACCGAACAGCTGACAGAACTGCTGAGCCCGGAGGTCGCCGAGGCCACGGCGCAGGTGTTGGCGGCGTGGGCGGACCTCGGCGGCGTCTTCGGCTTCGGCACCGGTGGGGAAACCTCCTGCTTCCTGCTGGCCCGGGACAAGGGCCACCGGCTCGGCAACATCTGGCCGGCGACGATCTATCCCAGCGGCAAGTTCGAGATCGTGTTCCAGCACCTCAGCATCCGTACGCCGTTCGACGACATCAGGCTGCGGGAGGAGTTCCGGCAGCGGCTGAACACGGTGCCGGGCGTGGAGATCGCCGCCGCGAAGCTCGCGCTCCGGCCCGGCTTCCCGCTCACGGTGCTCGTCGACCCCGGAGCCCGCAAGGCGCTCATCGAGCAGCTCCGGTGGTTCTACGAGCAGGCCCAGGCGGACGATTCCGACCTCTGATCACCGGCTGTGCCGGAGAGTCACCTTCGGGACTCTCCGGCGCCCGGAGCTGCGTGCTACGGAACGCTGCCTGCTGCTATCTCGGGGTGCCCGGGGACTGGCCGGGCGGCCTGGGAGGCCCAGCGGTTGACCACGAACAGCTGTCCGAGGTGCTCGACCTGGCCCGGCATCTGCGGTAGCCAGGGATGATGCGGCAACCGACACTGTTCCTGACCGTGGGACTTCCGTGTACCGGGAAGACCACCGCCGCCCGGCGCATCGAGGTCGAGCAGAGAGCCCTTCGTCTCACGAAGGACGAGTGGGTGAAGGCTCTCTACGGGCACGAGAATCCGCCGTCGGCTCAGGACGTGATCGAAGGACGACTCATCGAGATCGGGCTACGCGCCCTCGAACTCGGCAACAACGTCGTGATCGACTACGGACTGTGGAGTCGAGACGAACGCTCCTCCCTACGGCAGGCAGCAGCAGACCTCGGCGCAGCGGTGCAGATGCGCTATTTCGAGGTGACCCGGGCCGAGCAGCGTAGACGCCTGGACCAGCGCCAAGCCGAGGCGCCACACACGACGTGGCCGATGTCCGACGAGGAACTGGCTGAGTGGGCGACCACCATCGACATCCCCACGCCAGGCGAACTCGACGGCAGCGAGCCGATCGACGACCCGCCGGCGGGATTCGCGACCTGGGACGAATGGCGTACCCACCGCTGGCCGCCGTCGGTTTCCTGACGCCTGCTCCTCGCGACGCCGCCACGACCACTCGTCTGGCTTGGGGCATGGGTCGGCGCGTGAGCGACAGGATGCGTCGGAGCCCCGGGAGCCGCCTCTGCGGCTGGCCCGGGGCTCCGCCTCTCGGAACGGCTGCCCGCTGCTATCTCGGGGCGTCGTCCGGGGACGGGCAGGTCGCCGTCGGGGTGGTGGGTGAGCTGGTCGGATCGGCCGGCCCGGCGGACCCGTCTCTCGGGTTCTGCACGCTGCCGCCGACGCCCAGGCCGCCGGTGACGGTGTGCTGTGGCTGCCCGACGGCGTCGTACGCGGTGAGTGTCACCTGTTCCGGGCCCTCGTAGAACCCCGAGACCGTGTGCCGCTCCGGCGGCAGCGGAGTGGCCCGGCGCTGGGCCCAGAAGAGGGTCCAGCCGGTGGCGGCGTTCCGGGAGGTCTCGGCGTCTGTCGCGGCTCCCTCGGAGGCGACCGTGATGCGGTGCGCCGTCCTGGTGTAGAGCCCGACGTCGAGGACGGTGTTCGGCCCGAGTTCGAGTTGGCTGCTGAGGAACTGACGGGGCGGATCGTCGGCCCGCTTCCCTGCCAGGTCCCCGCTAGGGTCGCGCACCTCCAGCGTCGTGTCCCACACCTCGACCGTGCCGGCCTGCTGATCGCGGAAGGCCACTGCGAAGCCGGGCTCGTCGATGGTCCAGGTGAGGCCGATGAGGACGTCGTATCGGAGGTTCCTGCTCGGTACGTCGAGAACGGCACCGGTTTCGACCAACGTCCCGAGGGCGTCCATCTCGCTGGTCGGACCGTCCGGAGGGCTCGGGCAGAGGGACGTACCCGACGACGGCGGCCCGGCGACGTCGAAGCCCGGGGTCGCGGCGTTGACCAGCCTGACCGTGGAGACGGTACCGGCCGCGACGGCGATCACGGCGGCGGCGGCCACGGTCCGACGCCAGGTCCGGATCCGGTGGGCGCGGCGCCGGACCAGGTCCGGTGAGATGTGTACGGCCACGTCCGTGGTTTCGGCGTTGAGGGCGTGACGCAAATCGTGGATGTCTCGCATCAGGACTCCCTGGGTCGGGTCGGGGCTCCCACCCGCGACGGCAGATCGGTTGACCTCGACGGCTCGACGAGGTCAGGCTCGACGAGGTCAGGAGAGACGCGCAGCTTGGCGAGCGCGCGGGCATTGGTGCTCTTCACCGTGCCGCGCGTGACGCCCAGCTCGACGGCGGTGTCCTGCTCGGTGAGGTCGAGGAAGTAGCGCAGCACCACCACGGCCCGTTCCCGGCGGGTGAGCTGGCGCAGCGCACGCATCACGCTGTCCTGCTGCGCGAACCGGCCGCCGTGGTCCACACCGTCGGTCACGTCCGGCACGACGGCGCTGAGTGTTTCGCGTTGGCGTCGCAGCCCACGCCACCAGTCGGTGTGCAGGTTGACCATGGTTCGGCGGGCGTACCCGAAGCCGTCTCCGGGTCGTATTCGGTGCCAGGCCAGGTAGACCCGGGCGAGCACCTCGGCGACCAGATCCTCCGCCTGGGCCCGGTTGCCGCCGGTCAGCAGGTATCCGACCCGGTACAGTCGATGGGAGCAGGCGCGGACGAAGTCGTCAAAACTTTCCGGTTCCGGCATTGGCCACCTTTCGTTCGTGTCTGCAGGACGTACGAGTCGGATGCGCGGAAAGGTTGCGCCGGCCGCTCGGCAAGCTCTGTTCGGCAGCGGCCTGCCCCGGCGGCAGCGGTTCGTCGTTTGGACAACGTGCCTGAGAGTCACCGTGGTGACTCTCAGGCACATCGCGAACTGTGGGTGGCGCCTCGGCCCGGCTGGTCCGTACACGTTCGGGCTGCCCGCCCACCGCACGCTGGCCGGACTGGAGGACCGGCGTGCCGGGCGTAGTCTCGGCTCATGGATGCCGTCCTGCCGGTCCTGGTGCTCGCCGTCACGCTGGCCGCGATCCTGGCCGGGCTCAGCTGGCTGGGCCTGCGGGTACGACGCCGGGGCGCGGGCGGCGACGTGATGGGACCGTTCGAGGAGATCTGGCATCCGGCGGCCCACCGGTACCGTGCCGAGGTCCGGGTGCACGAGCAACGTATGCTGCCGACGCCGTCAGCCGCCGACCCGGATCGTCAGCGGGAATCAGCCTGAGAATGCCGAGAGTGGCGTGTCGGGACAGGCAGCGCGCCATGCTCTCAGGTGCCGGTGCTCTCCAGGACCTTCTTCAGCAGGGCGAGGTCGCCGCTGACCAGCGCGGTGTCCCGCTCGAATTCCGCGTCGGTCATCCCGGGGGTACGGCGCAGTGTGAAGACCACCTCGCAGCCGTCGCCGTCGGCGATGGCGCGTAGTGGCACGTACACCGTCGCACCGGAGGGCGTCAGCACCTCATGGTCGAGCACGCCGTACCGGTTGTCCGGGGCGAACATCACGCGGGCCCGCCCCTCGGGCGTCTCGACGAACCACTTGTCGTCGACTTTCACCACCAAGCTGCCCAGCCCTGGCGCCCACCGGGGCAGGTTCGCCGGGTCGGAGGCGAACGAGTACACCTCCGCCACCGGCCGGTCGATGTACACGCTGAGGTGGCGGGATTCCGGTCGCATCGACAGATGGTGTCACGGGTGCGCCCGTCCGGGTGTACTGCCGCCAGCACCGCTGCCACGACCCCCGTTCGCGGAGTGATCGCCGGGCGCTGCCGGCCCTCCTCGTCAATCCTGATCAAGGAACGGTGCTGGTAGAAACGAATATCCACGGTAGTGTGGATGTCATGGTTGCGGTCCATGACGAGGTGCCGTTCAGCGAGTTCCTGCACCGTCCCGGTGCGGCCGCAGAGCGGCTGAACGTCGTACGCGCGCTGCGGCTCCGCCGCCGCGACGCCGACGATCTGGCCCTGATTCGGGCCGACCAGATGGAACGCGAAGCTGTTGTCGTCGATTTCACCGCCCGCCTGCTGGCCGGCCTGGTCCGCACCGGCTCCCTGGACGCGGTACGCCGAGTTCTGGTCGACGCGCTTCCCTGGGTCACCTTTCTCCCGGAAACGGACGTCGATCAGCTCCTCTCCGAACTTGTGGCGGTAACCCAGGGGGCCGCATCGTTGGACAACCTGACCCCGATCGCGGTGCTGCTGGCCCAGTGGCGGCACACCGCCGAGGTGTACAGCGACCCCACCCTGCTGGAGATCCTCAGCCGTGAGCCCGAGGGCGACTTCGGTGCCGTGCCGCCGCCCGCGGATGAGGAGCGATGAGTCCGAAGCGTGGCGACCGGGCGGCACCGCCGCCGATCGGCGCGGAATACGACCTCAGGTTCGCCAACTCCTCGGCAGCCGTCGGCTGGGAGGAACTGGCCCGTCAGGCCGCCGCCAACCTCCGGCGGGCGTACGACGCCATCCGGACCAACCCGAAGGCGAAAGCAGCGCCGGAGCGCCACCACCGCCTCAAGGGCTCGCTCGCCAGCGGCGCGTGGAAGGGCCAGCACCTTGAACGCTGGCAGTACGAGGTCACCGGCGGCGGACGGATCTGGTATCTGGTCGACGACAACGCCCGGACCGTCTGGATCACCTACGCGGGCGTTGGTCACCCCAAGGAAACTGACTGACACCCCGCCCAGGTGGGCGTGATCCGCTCCGGCTTTCGGATGCGGCGCGTCAGGCGGTGGCGGAGGCGGACGGGGTGCCGTCTCCGCCGCTGGCCTCGGTCTCCTGGGGCTCGCCTGCCGCGGCGGCGAAGGCACGCGACGCGCGGATGATCGTCAAAGCGTCGGGCCGGATCCGGGCGATGTCGAACAGAAAGCCCGGTAGCTGCCGGGCCAGTGTCGGATACTCGCTGTCGCCAACGAGTCCAAGCCGACGTTCGAGGTCTCCGCCCGAGAGCAACTCCCAGGCCAGATAGCTGCGGTACGCCGCCTTGAACGTGTGCGGCGGGTTCCAGACCGCTTCCGCCAGCGGTCGGATACGACCGATCCCCGCCCACGGGACCGGTGCCGACGATTCGGAACGGGTCAGATGTACGCCGTCCGGCCCGAGCAGCGCCAACGGCTCCCGGGACCGCACGTACCCCGCCACCGCGGCAACGGCCATCACGATCCCGAGCAAGAGAAAGACCCAGGGTCCGAACCCGGGCAACGGAAAATCCTGGCCGCGCGCGAAGTTCCAGAAACACGCTGCGGAGACGAACGGCCGCCAGACCCACGAGAGCAGCGGCCTACGAAGGTGGATCGCCACCGGCGTCGGCGGAGGGGTGACGCGTTCCTCATCGGCCAACCACCCGAGGTTGGCGGCTTCCACCCTGGCCGGTGACCGGCTCAGCCGGCGGGCGGCCACGAACAGCAGTGCCAGAGATAACAGCAGGACAACGACCGGCACCATCCACTCGACCGCGCCGCCGGCTGCGGCAACCGGACCGGACCCGCCGGCCGCGCCAGCGGCGACCACCAACGCGATGAAGCAACCGTGGAGCAGGGCCACACGCGTCAGACGCGCACGCCCCGCCCAGGCCACCGCCGCGCCTGCCACCGCCGGATCCGGGTACCCTTCGCCGCGTCCCGCCCGCCGCCGGACCTCGGCCCGCACGTCCGCCGGCAGTTGGCGCCACCGACGATCGCCCGTCGCCCGCATGACCACACCACCCCGTTGTCGTCTGTCGGCAACTCCCAGAGCTTGCCGGGCGGCCTCGCCGTTCCGAAACCGCCGAACGCCGGCACATCTCTGGCTGGTCGACCGCTTCGGGAGTTGACGGCCGCGACCCGGCTATCCGGCCGGCCGGGTCGCGTAATCCGCGAGTGACGCCCCGAGGACCTCGAAGGCGACCCGGGCCTCGCGGGTGATGGCCTCGGCGATCGAGTTGTTGTCGTCGCCGGCGAGGGTACGGCGCATCGTCTCCTCGAAGAGCAGCCGGTGAACGCCGGCCAGCAGGGTGGCGGCGACCCGGGGCATGAGGTCGCCGTCCGGGGCGCCGGTCTCCTCGGCCAGGGTCGCGGCGAGGACTCTCTCCCGCTCGTCGTGGAACTCCCGTAGGCGGGCCACCAGCGCCGGACTGTCGATGATCATGCGGGCGAACTCGGGGCCGGAGAACCCGACGACCGGATCGTGCCCGGCCACGGCGGCGAGGTACGCCCGGCGCAGGGCGGCGAGCGCCGACTCGCCCGGTTCACGTTCGCGGACGGCGGCGGCCAACTGCTGCACGAACACCTCGCGCATGTCCAGGGCCAGGTCTTCCTTGCGCGGGAAGTAGTTGGTGACGGTCATCTTGGCGACCTGGGCGGCGGCGGCCACGTCGGCGATCGTCACGTTGTCGAAGCCCCGTTCGAGGAACAGCCGGGTGGCCTGGTTGGAGATGTTCTCCCTGGTCAGCTGCTTCTTCAGGGCTCTGAGGCCGGTGCTCTGCACGGTCATTCCGCCACTATACATGGGTCGGGCCTAAGTTTTTTCTTGACATGCTTCTAGGCTCGACCTAAGTTTGTACCCGTGCTGGTGAGCGGCCGGCACGGAAGGAGCAGCCCCGCATGGCGATCAACCCAGGCAATCGCACCGCCGCCCGCCAACGCGGCATGGGACAGGCCCGACGTCCCTGACCGCCCGCCGCGACCACCGCACCGCCCAGCGTCAACCCGGAAGGACACCGCGCTTGCCCGTCACCACCCGCACCACGCCCGCCGGTCCCACCACCGACGCGGTGGCCGACTATCTCAGGGCGATCGGCCGCACCCCGCTGCTCGCCGCCGAGCAGGAGGTGCGCCTGGGCGCCCGCATCGAGGCCGGCGCCCTGGCCCAGCGGCGGCTGGACGAGGACGGCGACCAGCTCGACCCCGCCGAGCGCGCCGAACTGCGGCGGCGCGCGGCGGACGGCCGACGCGCCAGACAACAGATGGTCGAGGCCAACCTCCGGTTGGTCGTCTCGATCGCCAAGCGGTACGCCGTCGCCGGCGGACTACCCCTGCTCGACCTGATCCAGGAGGGCACCATCGGGATGATGCGCGCCGTGGAGAAGTTCGACCACCGGCGCGGGCTGAAGTTCTCCACCTACGCCACCTGGTGGATCAAGCAGGCGATCGGCCGCGCCCTGGCTGACCAGAGCCGCACCATCCGACTCCCCGTCCACCTGGTGGAGGTACTCAACCGGGTCATCCGCACCCGCCGTACGCTGGCACAACAGCTCGACCGGGAGCCCACTCCCGCCGAGATCGCGGCCCACCTCGACCTACCGCCGGAGAAGGTGGAACAGCTGCTGCGACACAACCGCGAACCGGTCTCGCTGCACACTCCGGTCGGCACCGACGGCGAGGCCGAGTTGCGCGACCTCATCCCGGACGACGCACCCGACCCGGCCATCACGGTCGCGACCCGCTGGCGGCGTCGGTACCTCGACAATGTGCTGGGCACCCTCACCGAGCGGGAGGCCGCCGTGATCCGCCAGCGGTACGGCCTGGACGACGACCATCCCCGCACCCTGGACGAGATCGGCCGGAGACACGGGCTGACCCGGGAACGCATCCGCCAGATCGAGAGCGCGGCGATGCGGAAATTGCGCCACCCCACCCGCGCCCGGGTACTGGCGGACCTGGCGTAACCCGCCACCCCCATTCAAAAGCACCGACCATCTCACCGCGAGGAGATACCGTGACCCCCGACCCCACGATCCTGCACCCGCTGCCCGCCCACGACCGCGTGGTGTTCCTCAAACCGTTGGTCACCTCGCCGAAGATCGTGGTGGGCGAGTACACCTACTACGACGACCCGGACGACCCGACAGCGTTCGAGCACCGCAACGTGCTCTACGGTTACGGGCCGGAGCGGCTGGTCATCGGCAGGTACTGCGCGATCGCCGCCGGCACCCGGTTCCTGATGGCCGGCGCCGAGCACCCCACGATCGGCGTCTCCACGTTCCCGTTCACCATGTTCGGCGGCGTCTGGACCGACCGGACGCTGGACATCGTCACCGGCCTGCCGAGCCGGGGCGACACCGTGCTCGGCAACGACGTGTGGTGCGGCTACCAGGCCACCATCATGCCGGGCGTACAGATCGGCGACGGCGCCATCATCGCCGCCGGTGCGGTGGTCACCACCGACGTACCGCCGTACACCATCGTCGGCGGCAACCCCGCCCGCCCGATCCGGCAACGGTTCGACGACCACGACGTCGAGCTGCTGCTCCGCGCCGCCTGGTGGGACTGGCCCGTCGACCTCGTCACCGAGCACGCCCGCACCATCATGGCCGGCACCCCGGCGCAGATCGCCCAGATCGCCGCCGAGCACCTCCCTCGGCCGCCGGAGCGTCATTCCGCGGATGCGGCGGGTAGGGTGTGGCAGGCCGCGATCGACTGACCACTCTGGAGGTCCGCCGTGCCGCACCTCGCCCTCGCCAACAGTTTCTGGGAGAGCTGGGAGCTGCTCGAAAAACCGGTCCGGGCCGGCGTACGCAAGGCGATGGCGAAGTTCCAGCAGCTCAGCATCGCCGAACTGCACGCCGACAAGGGCCTGCACCTGGAGTCGGTGAACAACGCCCGCGACCCCCGGATGCGGACCATCCGGGTCAGCGACTTCTGGCGCGGCGTGGTCCTCGCCCCCGACGACGGCAGCGACACGTTCCTGCTGCTCAACGTCGTCCCGCACGACGAGGCGTACGGCTGGGCGGCGAAACGCCTCTACACCGTCAACAGCGCCACCCGGGCGCTGGAGGTCCGCAACGTCGTCGCCCTCGAACAGCTCACCCCGGCGCTGGAGAAGGCCGCGAAGACGGCACCGAGCCTGCTCTTCGCCACCCACTCCGACAAGACGCTGCGCCAGCTCGGCATCGACGACCAGGTGCTCCGCGCGGTCCGGACGATCATCGACAAGCCGCAACTGGAAGCGTTCGGCACCCTGCTGCCCGAGGACCAGTTCGAGGTCCTGCAGTACCTCGCCGAAGGCAACACCCCGGACGAGGTGTACCGGGACATCGTCGCCGAACGCCGTCCCGCCGACGCCGACGAACGCGATCCGAGCAGCGACAGCCTGGCGATCGCGATCGCCAACACCAGCAACCGGATCACCCTGGTCAGCAGCGCCGACGACCTCGCCGACATCCTGGAGAAGCCGTTCGCCGCCTGGCGGGTCTTCCTGCACCCGTCCCAGCGCCGGGTCGCCTACCGGGCGACGTACACCGGGCCGGTGCAGGTGACCGGCGGGCCCGGCACCGGCAAGACGGTGGTGGCGCTGCACCGGGTCAAACACCTGCTCGCCCGCTCCCCCGACCGTCGGGTGCTGCTCACCACCTACACCAACGCGCTCGCCCACACCCTGCGGGAGAACCTGGCGCTGCTGCTCGACAACGACCCGAAACGGCTCGACCGGGTCGAGGTGACCACCGTCAACGCGTACGCGGTGCGGGCCGTCCGGGACCTGGCCGGGCGGGTGCCGGCACTGCTCGGCGACGTCGACGAACGGCAACTCTGGCGTCGGGTCCGAAACCGGCTCGACCTGCCCTGGACCGAACAGTTCCTGGCCCAGGAATACCGGCACGTCATCCTCGCCCAGCAGGTCGAGGACCTGGCCGCGTACCAGAAGGTGGTCCGACGCGGCCGGGGCAACACCCTCGGCGCCCGTCAGCGGGAACGGCTCTGGCAGGCGGTCGAGACGTTCCGGTCCGAACTGCGGGCCACCGGCGCCAGCACCCACCTGCAGCTCTGCGCCGACGCGGCCCGGCTGCTCGCCGACGCCGCCCCGGCGACGGCGCACCGGTTCGACCACGTCGTCGTCGACGAGGCACAGGACCTGCACCCGGCGCAGTGGCGGGTGCTGCGCGCCGCCGTACCCGCCGGCCCCGACGACCTCTTCGTCACCGGCGACCCGCACCAGCGGATCTACGACTCCCGGGTCTCCCTCGCCGCGCTCGGCGTCCCCACCGCCGGCCGCAGCTTCCGGCTCCGGATCAACTACCGGAGTACGGAGGAGATCCTCACCTGGTCCACGCGGTTGCTCGACCACACCCGGGTCGAGGAACTCGGCGGCGACGGCACCGACAGCCTGGCCGGCTACCGGTCCCTGCTGCGCGGCCGGCAGCCGCACGTCGGCGGCCAACCCAGCGAGCAGGCCGAGGTCGCGGCCCTGGTCACCCAGGTCCGCCAATGGCTGGACCAGGGGGTACGCCCCAGCGAGATCGCCGTCTGCACCCGGTTCAACCTGCTGCTGGAGAAGGTCCGGGAGGCGCTCGCCGACGCCGACATCCCCGCCGTCCGGGTACGCGACCAACCGGCCGCCGACGTCGACGGGGTACGCCTGGCGACCATGCACGCGATGAAGGGGCTGGAGTTCCGCTGCGTCGCCGTGCTCGGGGTGACCGCCAGCGCCGTACCGTTCGGCAAGGAGGTCACCCCGGCCGACGTGGACCCGATCCAGCACGGCAGCGACCTGCTCCGGGAGCGCTGCGTGCTCTTCGTCGCCTGCACCCGGGCCCGGGAGGCGCTGCACCTGTCCTGGAGCGGTACGCCGAGCCCGTTCCTGCCAGTAACGGCCACGGGCTGAGCCTGCCGACCGTTCCAGGACCCCGGGCTGCCGCGCCGACCCCTAGGATCGGGACGATGCGGAAGATGGGGCTGACGATTCGCCCGGCGACCGTGGCGGACGTGCCCTCGTTGGTGCGGTTGCGCCTCGCCAACGCCGAGGCGCACCTCGCCCTCGACCCGGAGATCTACCGCGTTCCGCAGCAGGCGGCGGTGCTGCGCCACTTCACCTCCGTGCTGGCCGACGCAGCGGGGCGGGACGCCGTTCTGGTCGCCGAGGCTGCCGACGGCCACGTGGTCGGGATGGTCGAGGTGTTACGGCACTCCGACCCGCCGGACCACCAGATCCTGCGTCCCGAGCCCTCGGCGCAGGTGCACACGGTGGTGCTGCCCGAGGCCCGGGGACTCGGGGTCGGATCGGCGTTGCTGGCGGCGGCCCAACAGTGGGCGACCGACCAGGGCATCACGTACCTGTCGGCCGGCATCCACCACCGCAACGACGACGCGGTGCGCTTCTACCGTCGGCACGGCTTCACCGACGCCGGCCTATCCCTGGGCAGGCGTCTGGACCAGGGCCCGCGACGCGTCCCGGCACAGCGCCGCGCCCTTCTGCCAACAACCCGCGTTTCCGCAGGTCCGGCGGCTTTACCCTGGGCTGGTGGCGGTCCAGGTGGTTATGTTGAACGGCGGCTCGAGCGCGGGTAAGTCGGGAATCGCCCGCTGCCTGCAGGCGATCCTGCCCGACCCCTGGCTCGTGGTCGGCACCGACACCCTGGTCCTCGAGGTGATCCCGGCGTCGATGCGGACACGCCCCGAGGGGGTGACGATGGACCCGGAGGCTGGGGTGCAGGTCGGGCCGGAGTTCCTGGCCGCCGAGACGGCGTGGATGGCGGGCATCGCTGCGATGGCCCGGGCCGGCGCCCGGATCATCACCGACGGCCTCTTCCTGGCCGGGGCGGCGGACCAGCAGCGGTGGCGGCAGGCCCTCGCCGGCCTCGACGTGCTGTGGGTCGGGGTCCGGTGCGATCTGGAGGTCGCCGTGGGCCGCGAGATCGCCCGTGGCGACCGGTACCACGGGATGGCCGCGACCGAGGCGGAAACGGTCCACCAGGGCGTCGTCTACGACCTGACGGTGGACACCACGAACAGCGAGGCCATGGCCTGTGCGCGGACCATCGCCGCCCGACTCGACTGATCCGGCCGGCAGCGGTCGGGCGGTCGCCGACCGGTCAGGGCGTCAGGCGCCCCGGGCCGGCGCGCCGAGCTGGCGGGTGGCCAGCGGCACCCGTACCGGCTGGCGGTCGTTGAACCGGAAACGGACAAGTTCGGCGGCGGTCACCTCGGCTGTGCCCAGGGACCGGTGGCGCCGGGCCGCCACCCACTCGACCACCGCCGCCGGGTCGGCGATCGGTCCGGCGAAGTGCACAAGCGTGGCGTACCAGATGTTGCGGTGGAAGTCAGCCTCGAACCAGGCGTCGTCGCCCAGTTCGACGCCGAGCCGGGCCGCGAACCGGTCCGCCGCCGAGTCGACCGGGTACGCGCAGGCCATCACCCCGGACGGGGTGAGGGTCAGGCCGCGCAGCGCCAACCCGATCGGCGGCAGAGCACGGGTCACCCGTTCCAGGGCGGCGGTGGATCGGGCGACCAGCGGGTCGTCGGCCGGCAGCGTCGACCTGTGCGCCTCGATCGCCCGTACGGTGAAGTGCACCGCCTCCGGGGCTCCGGTCGGCTGCTTCCACCGACCGTACGCTATCGTCTCCCGCCGCAGCCTTCCCCTGCTGCCGGCCGCGCCGGCGCGGTCAGCTGGCCGGTGGCACGGCGCCGTTGGCGGATTCGGCGGTCGCCTGCCGCAGAGAGGGCTGGGACCGCCGGAGCGTACGCCGCCACCGGGCCGCCTCCCGGGCCGCCGCGTCCCGTCGACGCCCGACCGGCACCCGTCGACGCGACGGGCGTGCTCCGTCGCCCCCGCCGTCCGGGGGCGCGGTCGGTGGCGGCCCGGCCTGCGACGGCAACGCGGTGGTGAGCGCCTGCACGGCGGTGACCAGGATCTGTACGTTCTCGGTGAGCGCGCCGAGGTGCCGGACCAGTTGATCGTCGATCGGGCTGCCCTGCCCCGCCGGCCGGCGGGGTGCCGGGATCCGTGTCTCGGACGTCAGGTTGTCGTCGGGCGCTGACGGCGCGACCCCGTCGTGCTCCGCTGGCGGCCACGTCTCGAACAGGTTGTCGAGGGCCGAAAGATCGTGGTCAGCGTCGGAGGGGTCGCCGCTGTCATAGCCGAGCCGGGCCTCGACCGCCGCCGGCTCGTACATCTCCTCGACGATCCGCAGGTAGAGCTCGTTCGGGTTGGGCAGGTCGTGGAGCCGGCGCAGCGGTTTGCGCCAGCGCTCCGTCTGGTTCTCGAAGGTCCCGTAGTTCAGCAGCCGGCCGAGCGGCGACTGGACGTACTGGAGGTCGGTGACCCGGATGAGCGGCAGCATCTCGACCCGGCGACGCAGCACGCCACGGGTGGTCATCAGGCGCTTGTTGGTCAGCATCAGGCGGTTGAAGTACCAACGGGGAAACTGCCACAGGAGCAGCAGAACGGTGATCACGACGATCCAGATCGTCAGGTCGTCGACGTACCGGGGCTTGATCCGGACCTGCACCGCCCAAACGCCGAGTACGCCGTAGATCAATACGATTCCGCCGGACTTGACGAGACTGATCCAGTGCCGCCGCCACTCGCCCCGGTAGCGTTCGCTGGGGAAGAGGTACCGCGCCACCAGCGCCGTCGGCTCGTCCTCCAACACCAGGCTCCGGGACGGGCCGACCGGCATCTCGGGCACCGAGTCCCCGGTGGCGGCCGTCTCCGGGCGGAGGAACCGCCGGATCCGGAACAGCACCGCCGAGGAGACGAAACCGAGCCCGGTGAAGAGCTTCGAGAGCTTGCCCGGGCGGACGTTGATCAGCGCCTTGAGCTCCTCCGCGCGGATCTCCGCCTGCTCCGTCCCGCTGTACTGGATCCGGGCCGACCAGCCCACGAAGGCGCGCGCCAGCCAGGGGGACAGTTCGGTGGTCTCGTTGACGACAAGACCGAGGACAATCCCGAGAACGATCTCGATGCCGCTCATCAGCGCGCCGCCAGCCGCCGGCTCATGAAGCCGAACCGGGGCCGCAGTCGGGACGGCACCGGACGGGACTGTGCCCGTACCCGGGAACGGGCCGCCTCCACCCGGTCCGCGACGATCCGGTAGTAGCGTTTCCGGGGCCGATCCTCGCCCGGGGCCAGGGTTTCCCAGCGGGACTCGATCCAGCCCCACTCCTCGAGCCGGTCCAGCGAGCGGTAGACGGCGGGGCCGGAGCGACCCAGGGCCTTCATGATCAGCCAGCCGTGGACGTCGATGTTCCGCTCGAAGCCGTCCAGCAGAACGTCGAGCACGCGCAGTGTCGTACGGTCGATCTGCGGCTCGTCCACTCCGCCATCGTACGACCGGCCGTCCACCGTGGAACAGCACTCACACCTGCCCGAATAGACAGATCGACATGCCGTCGAGTGACGGTCGTCGGACAAACGACACGGCCGGGCGACCGGTCCGGACAATGCACCGTCGGGTGTCGCCTTTCTGGCTAACCAACTCCGGGATCCACGTTACGGTCGTCGTTGCTCAGCGCTCTGCCGGAGTGTTTGCGCAGGTCAACGTTCCGCCAGCCTTGTGCCGGTGATCGCGATGCGGCGACACCGCCCGGGAGCCGCCGCGAGGAGAAGCCATGATCCGACGTTTCCGTACCCTGCTCGCCGCCGTGGTGGTGGTCGCCACCCTGTTCGGTCCGGCCACCCCGGTCCGGGCACACGGTCCGCAGCGCCTCACGGTCGCGACGTACAACCTCTATCAGGGCGCGGACCTGACCGGCCTGCTCACCGCCCCGACACTGCCGGAACTCGTCGAACGGGCCGGGCTCACCTACCAGCGGATGGTCGACACCGACTTCCCGACCCGGGCCCGGGCCATCGCGCGGCTGCTCGCGAAGACCCGCCCGGACGTGCTCGGCCTGCAGGAGGTCGCACTGTGGAAGAAGGGCCCGCTCGGCGGCCCGCTCCAGGTCAGCTACGACTTCCTGGACATCCTGCTCCGGGAGCTGCGCGGTGTCGGACTCCACTACCGCACCGCCGCGACCGTCACGATGTTCACCGGAACGCTGCCGATCAGTGCCACCGAGCAGGCGAGTTTCTCCGACCGGAACGCGCTGCTGATCCGGGACGGACTCCAGGCGAGCAACCCGCGGTCACACCTGTACGAGGCGACGGTGGTGGTCGACACCCCGGCCGGGATCACCTTCGACCTCCCCAGCGGCTGGATCGCCGTGGACGTCGGCGCCACCCGACACGACCGGGTACGGGTGGCCACCACACACCTGGAACCCTCGGTGCCGGCCGTCCGCGACGCCCAGGGCCGGGAACTGTACGCCGCACTGGCCGGCTCACCGTACCCGGTGATCGTCGCCGGTGACCTGAACTCGCCGCCCACCGACCCGACCGGCCCGTACGGGACGTTCGCCAGCGGTGGTTACCGGGACGCCTGGCGGGCCGTGCACGGCGTACCCGGGGGTTTCACCGCCACCCAGGACCCCGATCTGCGGAATCTTCCGTCCCGGTTGGACGAACGGATCGACCACGTCTTCCACCAGCGGGGCCGGTTGTGGGCGGTACGCGCCGAGCTGGTCGGGGAGGCGGTGCGGGACCGCACCGCCTCCGGCCTGTGGCCGTCCGACCACGCCGGTCTGGTGGTCACGTTCCGGCGGGTCGGCCGGTGACCGGCCCGGGCCACCGCCGCCGACGGCCTACTTCACGGCACCCGCGCGACTCAACCAGTCGGCGAAGTGGATGGTGCCGAGGCGGGCGCCGTCGTCCGGAACGAGGGACCGGTCGTCGAGCCGGGAGCCGAAGTAGCGGGCCTCGGGGTCGGTGACCACCGGCCGGTTGTCGCCGTTGGCGGCGAGCACCCGTCGGCCGAGGTCGTCGAGCGACAGCCGCTCGGGGCCGGCGATCTCGACGATGCCGTTGACCGGGGCGGCGAGCGCGACGTCGGCGACCGCCGTGACGACGTCGTCGGCGGCGATCGGCTGCATCAGCGCCGAGGTGAGTCGGATCGTGTCACCGTCGGCGCTGCCCTGGGCGATGGCGTTGAGGAACTCCATGAACTGTGTCGCCCGGACGATCGTGTACGGGACCGAGCCGTTCCTGATCAGCTCCTCCTGCGCGACCTTGGCCCGCATGTAGCCGCTGTCCGGGTTCCGGTCGACGCCGACGATCGAGAGGGCGACGTGGTGTTTCACCCCGGCGGCGGCCTCGGCGGGCAGCAGGTGCTCCCCCGAGGTGCGGAAGAACTCCATGACGGCGGTGTCTTCGAAGGAGGGCGAGTTCGCCACGTCGACGACCACGTCGGCGCCGGCCAGGGCGTCGGCGAGTCCCTCGCCGGTGAGGGTGTTCACGCCGGTGGAGGGTGAGGCGGGCAGTACGTCGTGCCCCCGATCGCGCAGTGTGGTCACGAGTTTGCCGCCGATCAGCCCGCTGCCGCCGATCACCACGATCTTCATGGCTGTTCCTCTCGTCCTCGGGTCGCGGCGCCGGCCGCTGTCGGCCGGCCGCCCGTCACCCGAACTCGGATATCTCTTGTCCGGGATGCTACTCGGACAAGATGTGTCCGAGTCAAGGTAGGGTGGCGTGATGAAGATGTCAGGCGGGGTCGAGTGGGCGCTGCACTGCTGCGTCGTACTGACCGCGGCCCCGGGACCGGTGCCGGCCGCCCGGCTCGCCGAACTGCACGACGTCTCCGCCAGCTACCTCGCCAAGCAGCTACAGGGGCTTTCCCGCGCTGGCCTGATCCAATCCGTCCAGGGTCAGGCCGGCGGGTACCTGCTCACCCGCCCGCCGGACGAGATCACCGTGCTCGACGTCGTCGAGGCCGTCGACGGCCCCCGTCCCGCCTTCGTCTGCACCGAGATCCGGCAGCGGGGGCCGCTCGCCGCCCCGGCCGAGGCGTGCCTCGTACCCTGCGCGATCTCCCGCGCCATGCATGCCGCCGACGCCGCCTGGCGCGCCGCGCTGCGCGCGGTGACCATCGCCGATCTCGCCCACGACGTGCGCGCCGACTACGAGGTCGACGTCTTCGCCGGGATACGCGGCTGGCTGGCGGCGGCGAACGGCGAGACCTGAGCCGACCCGTCTCTTGTACGCTCGCTCTTGTACATCTGTACAAGATTCGTGTCTGTGCGGATGTACAAGAGCGGAGGGACGGGCATGGCGTATCTGTTCCTGGCAGTGGCGATCGGGGCCGAGGTCTTCGCCACCAGCATGATCAAGAGCACCGACGGGTTCAGTCGGCTCTGGCCGACCGTCGTCTGCCTCACCGGCTACGCGGTCTCCTTCGCCGCGCTCTCCCAGGCGGTGAGGGCCGTACCGGTCGGCGTCGCCTACGCCATCTGGTCCGGTCTCGGCACCGCCGCCATCGTCGCCATCGGCGCCGTCTTCCTCCACGAACCGATCACCCCGGTCAAGATCGCCGGGATCGGCCTCATCGTCGCCGGCGTGGTCACCCTCAACCTGGGCGGAGCCTCCCATTGACCCCGGACCGCCGGCCGTCCGAACCACGCCCGGCGGACACGGTGGCCGCCGGACGCCCGCAGCGCCCCCGTGACCCGCAGGCCCGCCGCCGGGCGCTCGCGACCGCGGTCCTGGAGGTCGTCGCCGAGGTCGGCATCGGCCGGACCACCCACCGCGCCGTCGCCGCCCGGGCGGGCCTGCCGCTCGGCGCCACCACCTACTACTTCCCCACCCTCGACGACCTGATCGCCGCCGGGCTGCGGCACGCCACCGAACTACTCGACGCCGAGCTGCGTTCCTGGTCCGACCGGCTCGCCACCGCACCGGACCCGACCGCCGCGCTGGTCCAGCTCGTCGCGGCCTATCTGGCCGACCGACAACGGGCCACCATCGAGTACGAGCTCTACCTCGCCGCCGCCCGCGACCTCACCCTCCGACCCCTCGCCGAAACCTGGCTGCACGGACTCCGCGGCCTGCTGGAGGCGTACGTCGACGGTGCCGACGCCCCTGCGGTCGTCGCGCTGCTCGACGGCGCGATGCTGCAGGCGCTGGTCACCGGCACCGACCTCGACACCGCCGGGTTGCGCACCGCCGTCCGCCGCCTCACCCGCCGACCCGGGTGAGGCACGGAGACCACGCGACCCGCTGGATCCCCGACCCGGCCGGCTCGCCAGGCTTGCTGGTGCGACCTACGTCACCTGCGGCGGGGGTCCCACCGAACGTTCAGCCGCCTCTCCGGGAACTCCCAACCGCGCGACGCATCGTGGGACGACCGCCCGATCCGGGGCACCCGCAGGTCGGGGCATCCGCAGCCCGGGGCATCCGCAGCCGAGGAGAGCAGCCAGCATGCCGAGTCAGAACCAGAGCCGGAAGGCCCGTGCCGAGGCGGCACGGAAGGCGATGGAGCACGCCCGGCGCCGGGAACGCCGGGCGCACCGACTCTTCTGGGGCGTCGGCGGCGGTCTGGTCGCGGTACTCCTGGTCGCCGTCGCCCTGGTGGTGGTCCTCAACCGGCCGGGCCACGCGGCGGACAACGCCGCCGAACCGGCGATTCCCACCACTGCGCCCAGTACCGCCCAGGGACGTACCGACCAGCCGCCGTGGTCGCTACCGGCCGACCCGACCGCCCGGGTACAGGCCGCCGGGCTGCCGATGCTCGGCACCGAGGGAACGGTCGAGCACATCCACGCCCACCTCGACGTGATCGTCGACGGGAAGCCGGTCACCGTACCGGCCGAGATCGGCATCGACGAGGCCGGCGGCGGGATCAGCCCGTTGCACACCCACGACACCACCGGTGTGCTGCACGTCGAGTCGCCGGTGAACGCCAACTTCAGCCTCGGACAGTTCTTCACCGAGTGGCAGGTGGCGCTCTCGCAGAACCAGCTCGGCGGACTCACCGCCGGCGACGGCAAGACCCTCCGGGCGTACGTCAACGGCAAGCCGTACACCGGTGACCCGGCCGGGATCGTGCTGCACGCCCACGACGAGATCGCGCTGGTCTACGGCACCCCCGGCCAGCAGGCGAACCCGCCGTCGAGCTACGCGTTCCCCGCCGGGCTCTGACGGTGGGTCAACCGGCGGCGGGTACCGCCAGTCGTGGCGTCATACCGACCGGCGCGCCGTCCCGCAGGAGCGCCTCGGCCTCCGCCCCGACGAGCGGCCCGGCGAAGAGGTAGCCCTGGCCGTGGTGGCAGCCGTGGCGCCGCAACTGGTCCCGCTGCGCCGGGGTCTCGATCCCCTCCGCCACCAGCTCCAGGCCGAGGTTGAGCCCCATCGAGACGATCGAGCGAACCAGCTCCCGGCTCCGGCCGTCGGTGGCGAGCGGCGCCACGAACGACCGGTCGATCTTGAAGGCGTCGATGGTCAGGTGGTGCAGGGCCTGCAGCGACGAGTAGCCGGTGCCGAAGTCGTCGATGTGCAGCTGCACACCCATCTCGTGCAGGGCGGCGAGCTTCGTCCGGGCCGCCGGCACATCGTGCACGATGACCCCCTCGGTGATCTCGATGATCAACGCCGACGGGTCGAGGCTCACCGCCCGCAGGCTCTCCTCGACGTCGGCCAGCAGCCGGGTGTGCCAGAACTGCCGGTTCGAGACGTTGACGCTCATCCGCAGCCCGTCCGGGGCGAGACCGCAGGCCCGCCAGGCGGCGATCTGCCGGCACGCCTCGGCCAGCGTCCACCGTCCGAGCGACGGCATCAGGCCGCTCTCCTCGGCGATCGGCAGGAAGTCGTCCGGCCCGACCAGCCCCCGGACCGGGTGCCGCCAGCGCACCAGCGCCTCGAAGGCGTGGGTACGGCCGTCGTCCAGCCGTACGATCGGCTGGTAGTGCAGTTCGAAGGCCCCGGTCTCCAGGGCCCGGTGCAGTTCCGCCTCGGTACGCAGCCGCCCGACGACCCGCTCGTGCATCGCGACGTCGAAGACCGCGTGTGAGCCCTTACGCTGCGACTTCGCCGAGTACATCGCGGTGTCGGCGTCCCGGATCACGTCCTCGGCGCACCGGTAGCCGCCGGTGCTGCGGGAGATGCCGATGCTCGCCGAGACGACGAACTCCTCCTCGCCCAGCCGGAACGGTACGTCCAGCGCGGCCCGGATCCGTTCCGCCATCACCACCGGCCCGGGGTCGCCGGGCGGATCGGGCAGCAGGATGGCGAACTCGTCCCCGCCGAACCGGGCCGCCACGTCTGCCTCCCCGGTGCTCGCCCGGATCCGGTCCGCGACCTGGACGAGCAGTCGGTCACCGGCGAGGTGCCCGAGACTGTCGTTGACCCACTTGAAGCCGTCGAGGTCCAGCAGCAGCACCGAGTAGTGCCGGTCCGGCTGCCGGATGTGCCCGGCGATGGCCTGCTCCAGGCGGTCGAGGAAGAGGGTCCGGTTGGCCAGCCCGGTGAGCGGATCGTAGAGCGCCGCCCGGCGCATCAGCTCCTCCTGCGTACGCAGGGACTTCAGCACGTCGTCGTGGTCGAGCGCGATGGCCAGCAGTGCCGCCCACTGGTTCATCATCTCCCGGCCGGTCTCCCGGTCGGCCTCGATGGGCCCGACGATGGCGAGCATGCCCCAGTCCCGCGTGCCGATGTTCAGCGGCGCCACGTACACCATCTGATCGGCGTCCAGGTCCGCCAGTGCGACCAGCTCGGCCGGCGGAAAGGCGTGCGGCGACACCGGCTCCGCCGGTGTCGGCACCGGCCCGCGGTCCCGCTCGAACATCGCGACCACGTCCAGGGACCGCTCGACACCCTGGTCGGCGCCAGCGTCGTCGTCCCGATCGGACCAGAGCCCGAGGCAGCCGGCCCGGGCGTCGGTGTCCTGGATCCAGGCCAGTCCCCGGGGATCCCGCTCGTGGCTGAGCAGCAGGCTCTTACTGACCGTATAGAGCATCTTGAGCGTGGTCAGGAACTCGTTCTCTTCGATCCGACGCGCCCGGGGTCGACTCTGCGCCAGCGTCAGCAGCAGGTTCTCGGTACCGGCCCGAACCCGTCCGGCGGCGTCCCGATCGTCGCGCCCGACCCGGGCGGCCAGTTCCCCGCCGAACCGCCGGATGTGCCGCATCAGCTGCACCACGTCCTCCGGGTGACGCCGGTACCGGGTCTGCAGGTCGACCAGCGCCTGGCGGAGTTCGACCAGGTCCGGACCGGGCGTGCCGTCGGCCGTGGCGGTCAGCGCGGCAGCGATCAGGGCACCTGCCCGGGCAATCGTGGCCCGGCTGGCCCGGTCCGCCGGATCCTGGCTGGGTGGCACCGCCAGCACCAACTCCGCAGCGCAGGAGGCGGCGGAGACCTCGGACGTGACAACCGCCGGGAGGGTGGCCGGCGTCAACGTGTCCGGGCAGCCGCAGGACTCGCGCGGTTGGAAGGACGTGGGGACGCGGTAGACGCGGGACTCGACCTCCTCGCCGGCCAGCGCGCGCAGCGCCAGTTCCGCCGCGACCCGCCCCAGCGAGTCGAAGCTCTGCCGGACGGTGGAGAGGCTCGGGGTGAGATACACGACCCCGTCCATGTCGTCGAAACCGACCACCGCCTGCTCGCGTGGCACGTCGACCCCGGCCTCGTGCAGGGTACGGAGCAGACCGATGGCGTTGAGGTCGTTTCCGGTCACCACCGCCGTCGCCGGGAGGCCGGCGGCGAGCATCGCCCGGGCGGCGTGTTCCCCGCCGCTCTCCCGGTTGTCCCCGGTGTCGAAGTGGAGATCGGCTCGGGGCGTGATGCCGCATTCGACGAGCGCGTCCCGGTACGCGGCGTACCGCTCCCGCAGATCGGGCGGTTCCAGGAATCCGGCAAACGCGATGTCCCGGTGGCCGTGCGCGACAAGATGGTGGACGGCCTCCCGGACACCCGTACGGTTGTCGGGAAGGACCACCGGACAGGGGAAACCCGGCATCTCCTCACTGATCATGACAACCGGTCTGCCGGAACGCCGGATCGCCTCGAGGTATGACAACGACGCGGAGTTGAGGATGACGACAAACGCGGAGACGTGCTCCCAGGCCACCGGATAACCGAAATCCGGCGGCTCCGGCGGATCGAAGTCGAAGGTGCCCGCGCCGAGCGTCTGGATCGCGATCATCCGGCCGCCCACCGCCGCCGCCGTACGGGCGATCCCACCGAGGATGCTGCCGAAGTAGTCGCAGCCGACGGACATGGTGAGCACGCCGATGGTGGGACCCTCGACCACGGGCACATCACCTCCTGCACCGGGGACGGTGCACCGAAGAGTGGGCCGGTTCCGGGAAACGCGACGCCCGCCGCGCGCCTTCCGGAATTGTTCCGGATAACGCGACGAGCCTATCTGATCAACTATCCTCCGTCGATACATCGTGTCCCTTGTGGAGCGGCGCGAACCGGCTCCACCCGTCCGACGAGACGATGGAAATTCCACCTAGTCGACGGCTCGACCGACAGGCGAATCAATACCGGAACGGGGAATGCGCCGCCAATCACCCGAAAACCCGAGGGCGGAGCCGGCGCCTCCTACCGAAGGAGGAGGCGGGTTCGTTCCGAGGGCCGGTGTCCGGGACCACGGGACGGGTGTGCCGGGGCGCCGCCCCCGCGATCGTGAGGACATGACTTCTCCCACCGCCTCCCTGCGACAGGCCGTCCGCTGGCATCCGCCACTCATGTACGTCGCCGCCACGATGACGGCACTCGGGTTCTTCGCCCTGGTCGGGCTGGTCGTCGACGACCGGATCCTGGTCGGCGCGCCGATCTGGCTCAAGCCGTTCAAGTTCGCCGTCTCGTTTGTCATCTACACCGTGACGCTGGCCTGGATGATCTCGCTGATGCAGCGCGGCCGGCGGGTCGCCTGGTGGGCCGGCACCATGGTCGCCGCGCTCGGCCTGGTGGAGACCTTACTGATCTTCCTACAGGCCGCCCGGGGCCGACAGAGCCACTTCAACGCCGCCACCACCCTGGACATCACGATCTTCGCGGCAATGGCCTTGATGATCATCGTGGTCTACACGGCCACGCTGGTGCTCGCCGTACTGCTTATGATCCAACGGATGCCCGATCGGACGATCGCCTGGACGCTGCGGCTGGGCCTGCTCATCGCGCTGGTCGGGATGGGACTCGGGTACCTGATGGTGCTGCCGACCCCCGAGCAGGAGGCCGCCGACCCGGTCACGCTGGTGGGTGCGCACAGCGTCGGCGTGGCCGACGGCGGCCCCGGCATGTGGCTCACCGGCTGGAGCACCACCGGCGGCGACCTGCGGATTCCGCACTTCATCGGAATGCACGCCCTGCAACTGCTACCGCTGATCGCCATCACACTCGGGCTGCTCGGCCGACGTGTCCGCCGGCTGCGTGACGACCGGGTACGGCTACGCCTGATCCTGGTGGCCGCGACCGCGTACGCCGGTCTGGTCGCGCTGGTGACCTGGCAGGCGCTGCGCGGCCAGCCGCTGATCCACCCGGACGGCGCCACCCTGACCGCAGCCGGTCTGCTCGCGGCGCTCACCGCCGTCGGCGTACTCTTCGCGCTGCGTCGGCCGCCGGCGGCGGTGCCGGCGGCCCCGGACGACCGGACCGAGGTGCCCGCGTGACCGAACTCCTCTTCACCCTGGTGTTCGCGCTGGCCGCGCCGTTCTGGGCGCTGATGGTCCTGGCCCCGGGCTGGTCGTGGACCCGCCGGATCGTCAGCTCGCCGTGGATCGTCGCACCACCGATCGTGGTCTACGCGGTCCTCGCCGTACCGCACCTGGACGTGCTGTGGCCGGTCGTCACCCGGCCCACACTGGACGGAGTGGCCGGCGCGCTGGCGGTACCGGCCGTCGCGGCGGCCGGCTGGGCGCACTTCATCGCCTTCGACCTCTTCCTCGGCCGGTGGATGTACCTCGACAGCCGGGAACGCGGTCTCCCGTCACTGGTGACGGCGCCGCTGCTGGTGCTGACCATCCTGCTCGCGCCACTCGGCGTACTCGGCTACCTGCTCGTCCGGCACCTGCGGCCCGCTCCGGTCGACGGTCGGACGGCGGGCCCGGTCGACGGTCGGACGGCGGGCCCGGCCACCGCCGGGCCGGGTTCGCCGATCGGCGGGCTGTCCTCGGCGCGGCCCGCCGACCTAGGCTGACACCGTGGTCCCCCGTCTGGTGTCGCGGCTCTTCGACGACCGGTACGCCTGGCTGCGGCTGACCCTGCTCGGGCTGAGCGGCGTCGGATACCTGCTGCTGCGCCCACACGACACCGAGCCGTACACCCCGCTCGACTGGGCGTTCGCCGCCGCCGCCCTCGCCTGCAGCCCGGTCGGCGTACGGTGGCCGCTGGTCAGCGCGCTCTACGCGGCGCTGGTGTTCGGTCTCGCCGGCTGGTTCGGTCAGGCCGAACCGGTCGTACCCCAGGTCGGCGCCAGCTGGGCGGTCCTCGAGCTGTCGCTGCGGGTGCCGGGCCGACAACTGGCCGTCGGAACGGCGGCGGTACTCGCCGGCTATCTGGTCGACTCGCTCGACAACCTGCCGGCCGAGTTGCCGACCTGGCTCTACGGCATCGCCCTCACGGTGGGGGTGCCGCTGCTGATCGGGATGAACCTCCGCTCCGGGCGGCAACTCGCCCGACAGGCCGAGCAGCGGGTGGCGGTGGAGGCGACCGCGGCCCGGACCAGCGAACGCGCCGCCATCGCCCGGGAACTGCACGACCTGGTCGCCCACCACGTCGCGTCGATGGTGCTCCGGGTCGGCGTCGCCCGGCACGTGCTGCGCGACGCCGACCCCCGGGTCACCGAGGTCTTCGACGACCTGCACCACAGCGGCAGCAGCGCCCTGGCGGACCTGCGTCGGCTGGTGACGGTGCTGCGGAACCCCGCGACGGCGCCCGGCGGGACCGGATACGTCCCGATCGAGCCGGGCGCCTTGCCGCAGGCGCTGGCCGAGACGGTGGACCGGGCGGTGAAGACCGGACTGACCGTGGACGTCACGATCGACCCGGCGGTGTCGACGCTGGACACCGTACGCGGGCTGGCCGTGCTGCGGCTCACCCAGGAGGGCCTGGCCAACGTGACCAGACACGCCGGCCCGAGCGCCCGGGCCCGGGTCAGCGTACGGATGGTCGACGGCGACGTGCACTGGGAGATCAGCGACGACGGCGCCGGTCCGGGGCGGAGTGCGCGCCGCTCGGAGCCGCCCGGACCACCCGCCGAACCCGGTCACAGCCTGACCGGCACGGGCCACGGGCTGACCGGCATGCGGGAACGGGTCGAACTGCTCGGCGGCGTCCTCAGCGCCGGGCCGGCCGGCGACGGATGGCGGCTGCGGACCGTGCTGCCGGCGGGGGCCCGGCCGTGATCCGGGTCCTGCTCGTCGACGACCAGCGGCTGGTCCGGGCCGGGCTGCGGATGCTCTGCGACTCCGCGCCGGACATGACCGTGGTCGGCGAGGCGGAGAACGGCCAGCAGGCGATCCGGCTCACCGAGCAGGTGGCGCCGGACGTGGTGCTGATGGACCTGCGGATGCCGGTGGTCGACGGTACGACGGCGACGGCCCGGATCCACGCCAGCCGACCGGCGGTCCGGGTGGTGGTGCTGACCACCTTCGACGACGACGAGCACCTCTTTCCGGCGTTGGCCGCCGGCGCCTGCGGTTTCCTGGTCAAGGACGCCACCCCGGAGGAGCTGCTGACCGCGGTCCGTACGGCGGCAGCCGGCGAGACGCCGTTCAGCCCGACCGTGCTGCGTCGACTGGTCGACCAGGCGGTCCGGGCCCGGCTCGGCGAGGTACCGGCGGGGTCGCTGCCGGACTGCCTGACCGGTCGGGAGCGGGACGTGCTGGCGCTGGTCGGGGCGGGACTGTCCAACCGGGAAATCGCCGAGCGTCTGCACGTCGGGGTGACCACGGTCAAGACCCACGTGACGAGCCTGCTGGCGAAGACGGGGGCCGGCAACCGGATCCGGCTGGCGCTGCTCGCCGCCCAGTCCGGCCTGGGCACCGACAGCTGACGCCGCCCCGTTCCACGCCACGGCGGATCGGACAGCTGATCCGCCGCCCCCGTACCACGGCACCGAGGAGATCCGACGTATCCAATAGACGACAGCGGAGTCACTTCCCCCGCACCCGTCACCCTGACACGCTGCGACGAGATTTCACTTTCCGGATGGGGCGGTCAGGGTGAACACACGGCGTTGGTTGGTCACGGGGTGTTCGAGTGGGCTCGGTCGGACGCTGGTGGAGCGGCTCGCCGCCGAGGGAGACCAGGTGGTGGCCACGGCCCGCCGACCAGAGACCCTGGCGGACCTGGTCGCCCGCCACCCGGGCACGGTCCGGGCGGCCGGGCTGGACGTACGCGACCCGGCGCAGTGCCAGGCCGCCGTCGACCTGGCGGTGGACGCCTTCGGCGGCGTCGACATCCTGGTCAACAACGCCGCCTACGGCCAGTTCGGCACCCTGGAGGAGATCTCCGACACCGAACTCGCCGACCAGTTCGCCACCAACGTCTTCGGGCCGTGGCGGCTGACCCGGGCGGTGCTGCCGCTGTGGCGGGCCCAACGGTCCGGGCACGTGCTCTTCGTCAGCTCGGTGGCCGGCATGGTGCCGTTTCCGGGACTCGCCGCGTACAACGCGAGCAAGTGCGCGCTGGAGGGGGCCGCGGAGTCGCTGGCCGCCGAGGCCGGCCACCTCGGGGTGAAGGTGACCATCCTGCAGCCGGGCGGCTTCGCCACCGCGTACAGCAGCAAGATGGTGCTGCCGGAGACCCGGATCGACGACTACACCCGTGTCAGCGACGGCACGCTCGGCGCACTGCGTGGGATGAACACCAACCCCGAGATCAACTCGCCGAAACTCTTCGCCGAGGTGGTGTGGCGGCTCAGCCGGCTGGAGTCGCCGCCGATGCGGCTGCCGGTCGGCGCGGACACCGAGGCGTACCTGGGGGCCGCCTACCACGCCCGGCGCAGCGAGTACGACGACGTCATCAAGGCCGGCCACCACACCGCCGGCTGAGCCGGGCCCTCGCCTGGGTCCTTGAGATGGGCGTAACAGGTGATCAGCCGGTGTTCGGGCCGTTCTCCGACGTACCGTGAGACCGTGCCGACGAAAGACGTGATCACCAGCGCTGACCTCGAGGAATTCCGCCGCTCGGCGCTCGGCGCCGCGAACCCGCTCGGGATCGCCGCCGAGCTGGCCGAGGCCGCCGAGCAGGGCCGGCTGGCCGACCCGGACGACGCCGGGGACGCGCTGACCCTGGCCGCCGAGATCGCCGAGGTCCGGGCGAAGCTGGACGCCGCACTCCGGTACGCGGAGCGGGCTGTCTCGGCGTACCCGGACCCGGACGATCCCCGGGCCGGCTTCGCCCGGGCACTGCGGGCCCGGCTCCTGTTCCGCACCCCCGACCGGGTCGACGAGGCGATGGCGGAGCTGACCGCGCTGCGTCCGCTGCTCACCCGCGAGCCCGACGCCGCCGCGTACCTCAGCGCGTCGCTGGACGCGGGCGGGCGTAGCGGCACTGCCGAGGAGTGGCTGAGCGACGCGGTCGACACGCTGCTCGGCGAACGCGCCTCGGCCACCGGCACCACCGCCGCCGAGGACGTGGCGGTGGAGGCCGGCACGCCGGAGGCGCCCGGCATCCTCTTCTTCCTGCTGCAGCAGCGGCACCGGGTACGCCGCAACCTCAACCTGCCGCACGACCGCAACGACGACCTCGCGGACCGGCTGGAGACCCAGCTCGTCCGCCGGGCCGAACAGCAGCAGCAGACCGGCGGGACCGACCTGCTCTTCTTCCCCCAGGGCGAGTTCGACCGGCTGGTCGCCGACCACCCGGACCTGACCGGGGCGGACTGGGACGAGCACCGGGCCCGGCTGGAACGGGAACTCGTTCGACAGGCCAACACCGGGCGCGGCGGGCTGACCGTACCGGCCGGCACCGTCGACGGGTTGACCGGGTACGCCGGCCGTACCGGCGCCGAGCTGACCGACCCCGAGGTCCGGGCCGGCTACGCCCGGGAGGTGGCGCCCCGACCCGCCGCGCTGATCCCCTGGCCGCCGGAGCGGAACGAGGCGTGCTGGTGCGGCTCGGGCCTCAAGTACAAGAAGTGCTGCCTGCCGCGCTCCCGTAGCTGAACCCGCCGGCAGGACGCAGGACGCGCCGACGCAGCGCCGAGGCCCCGCCGCTGACCACCGCTACCCCGTGCCGCCGCCGGTGCGGAACCTCGGTTCCCACCGGCGGGGTACCCCGCCACCACGGTCCGTCCCCGGCGGTACGTCGCCACGTCGGTCAGTCGTAGACCCCGAAGGCATCTTCGGCACAGCAGCGCTGCTCGTCCTCCTCGTCCCAGCGGCGTTGCTCGTCCGCCAGGCCTCCCCGTCCGCCGCGATCGGTCACGTCGTCCGCTCCGATCATTCGAGTACGTCCAGGCGGGCCAACTGGGCGTACCGCTTGTGTTCCCGGCCGTACCGCCGCAGCTCGTCCAGGGTCGGCGCGGGAACCTCCAACTGCCGGGCCAGCCCCGCGATCCTCCGGCGGAACTCCGCCCCGGTCTCGATGTCGGCGGTTCGGGTCATGTTCAGGGCCCGCTCCACCACCGCCTGGCGGCGCACCCCGGCGTCGTCGCACCAGAGTTGCAGGAAGTGCCGTTTACGCAGCTCGAACGAGCCGACCCGGGTCAGCGGCAGCCGGGCGTCCGGGCCGAAGGCGTCGGCCCGTAGGGTGGCCCGCCACACCCCGTTCGGTAGTTGACGCAACGTGCCCCGGCCCGCCCGGCCCTCCGCGAGCCAGGCGGTCCAGATCTCCCGGGGGTCGCCGCGCTCCTCCGCGCTGATCATGTTCCGGATGGTCGGCACCTGCCGGCAGACCTCCTCGAACAGGCTGTCCCGCTCGGCCGCCACCGCCGTGTAGACGAGGAGTCCCCGGTCCGCGGTCTCGACCACGTACGCCGGCAGGAAGGCGTCGTGGTGGCGCAGCACGCTCAGCTCGCGCAGCAGCCGAGGCAGGTTGAACTCGGTCCGGTCCGGACGCCGGGCGAGTTCCTCGACGATCGACGGCTGGAACGCGGTCGGGGCGAACAGTGGTTGGAACCGGCTCCGGTCGCCGAGCCGGTCCTCCGGCACCTCCGGCGTGGCGAAGATCGGCACCGAGCCCTGGTAGTAACGGCGGGGCAGCGGCTGGGCGCTGTACTGCTCGACGTACAGGTCCTGGCGGCTTTCCTTCGGCACATAGCGGATGCCGGCGGCGGCGGCACGGTGGCCGAGGTCGGTCAACCGTACGGCGTCCGCCTCGACCCGCAGGTGCCCGATCACCTCCAGGAACGCCAGACAGCGCCGAACCAGCGGAACCGGTGTGCCGAAGAACCGGGCGAGGTCGTCGACCCGGTGGAAACCGGCCTCCCGGACCGCACGGACGACAAACCAGTCGATCACCTCGTACGCCTGCTCGTCGTAGACGTTCGCGGTCGTCTCGACCTGCCACAGTGGCCACAACACGGGAAAAAGCCGCAGCGGCCGTACGCCGTCGAGGGCGACGGCGTGCTCCACCGCGCGACGCGCCGGATAGACCTGCCGCCCCCGGGCGACCGCCGGGCTCATCCGCGCTCCCGGGCGAGTTCGGCCAGCCGACCCGTGAACTCCCGCGAGCGCCGCAGGTCGCCGGAGTGCGCCAGGTGGGCGGCCAGCAACCGGAACAGCTCGGCGAACGGTTCGTCGCGGGCGGCCCGGAGTGTGCTGGCGTCGCCGATCACGACAAGCTGCCGACGGGCCCGGGTGAGCGCGACGTTGATCCGGCGCAGCTCCCGCAGGAAGCCCACCTCTCCCCTGCTGTTGCTGCGGGTGAAGCCGTAGACGACGAGGTCCCGTTCGCCGCCCTGGAAGGAGTCGACGGTGCCGACCCGGTCCGCGACCGCGGCGGCGTCGCCGAGCGACTTGGCGAGCAGTTCGGAGACCAGGTCGACCTGGGCCCGGTACGGCACGATCACCGCCCAGTCCGGGTAGTGGTGGACGTAGCCGGTGACCAGGTCGGTGATGATTCTGGCCTCCAGGTCGTTGACGTACCCCCGCCGGCCCCACTCCTCGCTGCCGCCGGCCCGCTCGGCCCGTACGGCAGCGGCCTGGTCACTTGTGTCCACCATCGCGAACGGCTGGGCGAAGATCGGGTCGTGGTGGTCACCGGCGTGCTCGGTCTCCAGCACGTTGGAGTAGAACGCCTCCGACACGAAGCGGGCCACCGGCTCCGGCATCCGCCGCTGCGTCGTGAGCATCACCCGGTGCCCGTCACCGGCGTCCAGGTACAGCCGCTCGAAGGCGCTGCGCCGCAACAGGTCACCGATCTCCCCCGCCCTGCCGGCGGCTGCGTCCGGCGACCTGGCGAGATTCTCCGCCCATCCCTTGACCTCGTCGTCCAGGAACGGCGGCAGCTGGTGGTGGTCGCCGACGAGGACGCTGCGCCGGGCCCGGACCAGCGGCACGAGCAGGTTCGGGGTGGAGATCTGCCCGGCCTCGTCGACGATCGCCAGGTCGAAGTCGAGGCCGGCGAGCAGCGGGGTGGTGGCGGTGCCGATGCAGGTAGCGGCGACCACGTCGGCGTACCGGACCGTCTCCCGGTGCAGGTCCTCACCGGGTTCGCGTACCCGAGCCCGCCATTCGTCGAGCAGGGCCGCCCGGCGTCGGGCCAGATCCACCGCCTGGCCGAGCGCCTCGGCGTGGCGCTGCCAGCCGGCCGGCTCGGCGGGTGGTCCGTCGGGCAGCGGTACGACCGCCCGCAGGGCGTTCCCGATCATGGTGGCGGCCCGCTCCGCCTCGCGGATCGCCTGCTGGCCCGCCGCGGCGGCGCCGTCGCGGGCGGCGAGCAGGCGTGCCGCCTCCGGATCCCGGTTGACCGCGTCGTCGATCCGGGCCCGCAGGGCTGCCCGGGTCGACTCCGCCTCCGCGAGCGCCACGCGCAGCCGCGACCGCCCCTCCTCCAGTTCCTGTACCCGCCGCCACCGCCGCTGGGCCAGCCAGCTGAAGAAGAAGGCGAACCATCCGGTACGGGACCGCGCGTCCGCCGCCGCGTGCCGACGGCGGGCGGTCTCCAACAGTCCGGTGATCGCGTGGATCTCCGCCCCGGTCCGGGTCACCGTGGCCACGGCCCCCGCCATCGCCGCCGCGAGCGGCGCCATCAGCCGCTCGACCAGGGCGTCGATCGACGCCGTGTGCGCACGTACCTCG
Source organism: Plantactinospora sp. B24E8 (assembly GCF_039871735.1). Classification (NCBI taxonomy): domain Bacteria; kingdom Bacillati; phylum Actinomycetota; class Actinomycetes; order Micromonosporales; family Micromonosporaceae; genus Plantactinospora; species Plantactinospora sp. B24E8. The sequence goes on along the minus strand of NZ_JBDPMH010000003.1, from coordinate 445,769 downwards.
GCGTCTCGCTGGTTCGCCGCCGCGACCTGCGACGTCAGGAACTCCTGCCAGCGAGCCAGCGGCGCGTCGGTGCCGCGGAAGGCGGCCAGCCGGGACGCGGCGCCGTCGGTCGCCGCGAGAATCTCCGCGCGCAGCGCGTCGACCTGTTTCTCCACCATGAAGCCCCGGGCCTCGCTGGTCATGGCGTCCTCGTTGCCGACCCGCACCGCCCGCACCTCGGCCGGCAACCGTTCCAGTACGTTGTCAACCGCCCGATTGGTATGCGAGGTGACCAGCACCCGCTGCCCGCGGGCGACGCAGGCGGCGGCAATCTCCGTGATGGTCCGGGTCTTGCCGGTGCCCGGTGGTCCGAGCACCAGCAGTTGGTCCGGCACGGTCAGGGCCCGCCGGAGAGCGGCCAACTGTCCCGCGTCGAGCGGCTCCCGGGGCGTCGCGGTGTGGTCGGGCTGGTAGGGCTGGAGCCACCGGTCCACCAGATTCGCCAGCAGGTACGGGTTCACCATCTCGCGCCGGCGCAGCGCGTCGAGGGCATCGAGCTGCGCCCGGTACACGCGGTCACTGGGCTGGGTCTGGAGCGCGCCCTGCGGCGGAATACGCCGGTAGTCGACGGCGGTGTCGAACCGTACGACAATTTGGCGGTCCCGGACGTCCCGCACCCGGCCGCGTAGCTCCGGTTCGTCGACCAGGTAAACGGCGGCACCGACCGCCAGCGCTGACGCGGGACGCGGGAGGTGGAAGGCGTAGACGCCGCGCGCCGAGTGCCGCTCCTCCCGGGCTGTCGTGACCCGCCGGTAGGGCACCGGTCGCCCGGTGCGCTGCCGCTCGATCTCGATGTCGCGGGTCGCCCCGACCACCTCGGTCAACAGGTCGAGCCAGGCCAGGTGATGCGGCGCCAGGGTCGGCGGCGGGGACGTCACGGCCGCGGCCCGCCACGCCCCGGCGATGGCCGGCCAGTGCCCGGACCACCCCGGCGGTACGTCCCGCACCTGGTGGTACGCCCACCAGCCGGCCGGGCAGTGCAACAGCAGCGCGCCCCGGAGCAGCCGCTCCTGGTCGCGGAAGTTCAGTGGCGTCAGATGCCCGAGCGAGTACGCGTCCCCCCGGCGGGTCAGATACAACGACACCATGTGCCGGGACGTGTAGACGACCAGTCGCTGCGGATCGTCGCCCTCGACCCGGGCGGGCAGGGTACCGGCCCGGGACAGCCGGTCGATCTCCGCCACCACGTCGGTGAGGCCGGCGACGTCGCCGGGCCCGCCGCCCCGGTTACCGGACCGGCGCTGCTGGACGGCCAGTTTCTGCGCGGCCTTCGGTGATGGGATCACCGCCACCGGGCCGGGCAGCGGCACGGTTCGGGCGGTCATCCCGCCCGCCCCGGATGGAGGTCCGGCCAGGGCTGGTCCGGTCGGGGCTGCGACAGTTCGCGGCGGCCGGACCGCAGCGCGTCCGCGAGGGCCTGGATGGTGGCCGGACGCCGTTCGGGGTCCTCGTCGAGTGCGCGGCGCAGCGCCTGGTCGAGCGGCTCCGGGAAGTCGGCCAGCGTGGCGCGTACCGGCGGGGTCAGGTTCCCGGCCGGCGGGTGGCCGGTGACAGTGTGGTAGACGACCGCGGCGAGTTGGTAGACGTCGGTACGCCCGTCGACGGCGTACGGTCGCCGGTGCTGCTCCGGTGCGCGGTACCGGCCGTCGCCCTCCCCCGGTCCGGCCGGTACGGCCGCCAACCCGACGTCCCGCAGGTAGCAGCGCTGACGGTCGACCATGATGCCCTCCGGGCTGATCGCCCGATGACTGTGGCCACGCTCGTGCAGTGCCCGTAGGCCGGTGCAGAGGTCGACGGCGGCGGTGAGCACATCGGCTGTGGTGAGCCGGTCGACGGGGATCGGACCCGGGCCGAAGACCTCGGTCCACGGCCGGCCGGGCGGCAGGGAGGTAACGAGGGTGATGCTCTCCGCCCGCTCGACGACGTCGAGCAGCCTCGGCAGGCCGCACCGCCCACCGAGTCGGGCCAGCAGGGCGGCCTGGGCACGCAACGCGGCGCGCCGCTGCTCGGCAGCGGGCATCGGCCGGTGGACGTGGAGTTGCCGGAGCCGGACCCGGCCGATGTCCGGTTCGATCCGGTCCGCGGTCGTCTCCCGCCAGGTCCAGGACCGGTCGGGGGCGCTTTGTTCGGTCGTACCCTCGTGCAGCAGGTGGACAGCCCCGCCCAGCCGGTGTTCCGCCCCGGGCCGCCAGGCGCTCTCCTCCTCCGGAGCTGGAAGTGGCCGTACCCCGGGGGTACTCTCCTCCGACGCCCGGTCCTGCCGGTACGGGTTGTAGTAGTGCCGCCGGACGTGAGCGGCTGCCGGCTGCAGCAGCAACCGGCGCAGCTCGGTCTCGTCCCACAGTTCGATGCGCGGCACGTCTCGCTGGCGCTCGGTCCGCCACCGGTGCCACCACCGGGTGGTGGGGGCGTCCATGCTGGACGGGATGCAGAGCACCCAGCGGGCGATCCGGTGCCCGTCGGCGGAGGCTGCGTTCAGCGCCGACCTGAGCGAGTGTTCGATCTGTCGCCGCTGGCTCTCGCCGACCCCACGGATGAAGTACTTCGCCTGCCAGATCGACACCTGGCCGTGCAGGTCGCCGACCAGAACGTCGATGCCCCAGTCGCCCGGGTTGGCGAAGACGAGGTTCGCCTCGCCGGAGGTGGCCTGGACCAGCAGGGCGAGCATCTGCTCGAAGTCCTCGGGCGCCCCGGCGGCGCCGGCCCGGGCCTGGTGGACCGAAAAGTTGATCATCGGCTCCGCCGGATCGGTCACCCGTCGCCCCTACTCGTCCGCAGACTCGTACCCGTCCGCCTCTCCGGGCGGCCCCTCGTCCGCGACACCCACGGCATCGACGAGGGTCTGCAGCAGCATTCCAAAGGTGACGATCGACGGCAACCCGCCGACAGGTTCCGACTACGGTCGGTGAATCGCCAGGGCCTCGTCGATCGCCGCCTCCGCCTCCTGCCGGCTCAGGCCGGCGCCGAGCGCGACCTCGGACACCAGGATCGCCCGGGCCCGCGCGAACAGCTGGCTCATACCGGGGTCGAGCGGCTCACGCTGGCTGCGCACGGTCAGGTTCCGGAGCACCTGCGCGACCTGGCGGGCCTCCAGCACCGCCGGCATGCCGTCGCGGCCGGCGTCCGCGGTGATCCCGCCGATCATCGTCAGGTACGTGTCGAACACCGACCCCCAGGTCGTCGGCTCCTTGTCCGGCACCGGGGCGGCCAGCACCTCCAGCACCGCCGGTACGCCACCGCGGCCGAGCACCTCCGACAACGGCGCCAGGCTGTCGTTGTCGATCAGGGGTGTCGCGATCATCTCCGGCTCGTCACTGTCGAACGGATAGCCGAGGACAAGACTCGTCCACGTCTTCCCCGCGACCTCCTTGGTGGTGATCGCCCGGACGATGGTGGCACCGTCCTCGCCACAGACGACCGCCTGCCCGACCTCGTATCCCATGACGGCTCCTCGACATCGACGTACCGTCACGGTATCCAGGTTCGCCGATGGCCGGCTACCGGCCGTTACTCCGGTCCGCACCCGCGTCCGGCGCACCGGTACGTCCCCCGATCGGGGGACCCGCACCTGGCAATCCCGTACCCGGAAGATCACGTTCTGTCGAGTGGTGATGCTCTGCACGTCGGCGCTGCGGTGTACCGTCCGAGATGGCGGTCCAGGGTGACAGCCCTGGGCCTGCCACCACCCCCAGCCCGTCCCTGGGAGGTACGCCATGCCGCGTTTTGTCGACCCCCAGTTTGCCGAGATCCTGCGTGACCTGCGGCGGCAGCGCGGACTCTCGTTGCGCGACCTGGCGCGGATCAGCCACCGATCGAAGGGCCACCTCCATGAGCTGGAGACCGGCCGCAAGACGCCCAGCCTCCATGTGGCACGCCACCTGGACAGCGTGTTGGAGAGCGGAGGCGCGCCCTCACAGCCAGAGCACGGAACGTCCCCTGATGATCCATGGCCCAGCCCGATGCCACGACGCACCGACGAGAGGGCGTGCCAGCGCTGGCGCCCAACCCGCGGTCGGGTGTGCGGCGAGCCGCTCGGTACGTGCGGCTCAGGAAACCGTCGAGGACCCGGTACGCCGCAGTACGAGCGTCACGAAACCCAACACGTTGCGGTACCCGCGCAGCCATCCGTCACGGTGTTCCCGGGCGACGGTGAGCGCCTCGGCAGCTCCAGGATGGCCGGGATTGTCGAGCGCCCACTCGGTGAGGGAGCCGGTCCACGACCATTCGTAGTCGTCCCATTCGGCGCCGTCACTGACGTGGGCGTACACCGGGGTCCACCCGGCCTGTTCGGCGACGTCGACCAGGCCGGCAAGATCGGTGAAATCCTCCGGCGTCGCATCCAGCGCGACGAGAGCCTCCGGCGTCGGCGGAGCCTGCCAGAAGCCCTCACCCACTATCAGGATGCCGTCGGAATTCACGTGCCGACCGGCCAGTTCCAACGTCTGGGCAAACCCGCCGAACGCGTGCGTCGATCCGACGCACAGTACGAGGTCGTGGTCACCGTCCGGCACGTACGTCCGGGCGTCACGTTCGTGCAGCGTCAGCCGGTCGGCGAGGCCACGTTCGACAGCGGCGGCCTCGGCGCGTTCGAGGGCGTACGGGCTGACGTCGACGCCGTCGGCGTGGCCGTCGGGGTAGTGGGCGAGGGCCTGCAGTGCCCAGGCTCCCTCCCCACAGCCGAGGTCGAGGATACGTGCCGACGGTTGCCGGTCCGCGCGGCGCAGCAGCCGATTGACGTTGACACCGAAGATCGGGGCCGCGATCGGGTGGTGCGTGTGCGCGATGCTGCTGAGCCGTTGACGATCCACCGTCAGAGTGAACACGACGACGATCGAGGGCCGATCACCGCCTCGCCCCTGTGGCGGATCGACGACGTGTCACCTGGCGGATTCGGGATGTGCGTCGGACCCGCACCTCCCACGAGTTCCGGATCCCCGCGGAGTCGTACCAAATCGTCACGTCGCCCGGTCTCCGGCAGAGAGTGGACCGCGACCGGAGGCCATACTGGTGTGGTGACAGCGTGGTTCGACCAGGCATCGGCGGAAGCGGCCGAAGCGCGCGGCGACTGGGCTTCCGCGATCGCCGTTGTGGGCGGGTTCGCCGAGTGTTACAGCGACGACTATTACCGGCACAACGCACACCTGTGGCACATGGATCTGCTGGTCAAGGCCGGGCTGCTGCGCGAGTTGGTTGATCGAGCCGAGACCGACGTGCACGCGCGGCGCCGGTTGGACCGATTCCTGAACGAGGACGGCCGCGACGGTGAGCTACGTGAGCGTGCCCAGGGCGGTGACAAGTACGCCCAGCACCTTCTGGCGCGTCTGCTTCGCGACCGCGGAGGGGCACGCGGCCGCTATGCGGGCGATTGCCGACATGACGCGACCGACACCTTCGCCATCGAGCTGGCGCGCCGTCCGCCGTCGAGCGGTTAGGACTACTCGGGGGGAGTTCGTGTGGGCGCCTGCCGAACCTGCTCGAAGTGGAACTCGCGGATGAAACAGTCCCGTGGTTGGCTGACCGCGAACAGCACGCAGTCGACAACCGACCGCGCGGTGAGGTCGCGGTCCGCCTGTCGGGGCCCCTCCTGGACAAAATCCGGCGGGAAGAGTGAGATCACCCGAATCCCTTCCGGCCTGAGTCGGTGCGACAGGATCTCGGCGAGTCCGGCGTGGGCGTGCTTGGCGGCGTAGAAGGCGGGATGCGCGCCCGAACGACGGTGCCCCACCTCGCCACACGCGGAGATCATGTTGACGATGTCGGGCCGCGCCGATGCCCGGAGCAGCGGCAGCAGATGTTTGGTCAGCAACACGGTGCCGGTCCCGCCCGCGGCCATGACCGATTCGATCCTGTCGTCCGGGACGTCCCCCAGATCGTCACCGTCGAGGTACGGGGCACCATTGTTGATCAGCACATCCAGGTGGTTCGTCCGCTCGGCCACGGCTGTGCTGAACGCGCGTGCCGACTCCGGTACGGCGAGGTCGCAGTGGAAGGCATCAGCCCGTCCTGGCCCCCGCCGGCTGATCGCGTCCGCGACCTGCTCGGCCGCAGCCAGGTCGCGGGCCGAGAGGAAGATCTGTGCACCGCGCTCGGCGAAGGCTTCGGCCAGTAGGCGCCCAGTGTCACGTGCGGCGCCGGTGACAGCGACGCGCAGGCCGTCGAGGTTCATGGCCGACAGCGAAGCATCTGAAGCCTGGTTGAGGTCAACAAGCGGTAGGTCACCTCCGGGGCGGGCCGGTGAAACCGTCCAGGATGGTGCTCAGGTTGTGGTGGAAGGTTTCCTCGGCGTCGAGGTGGGCGCCATCGACGACGAGCCGGGCGACGGTCGGGTAGCGGCCTGTTTCGAGCATGCGTGACAGGTAGGGCCCGAGGGCGGCCTGCCAGGCGGACAGGTCGGTGCCGGTGGACCGGGCGGTACGTCGCTCGGTGATCTCCCTGCGGAGCGCGCCGACGACGAACGCGTTGAGGGCGCCCACCGCCCGCTGGAGGTCGTCGATGCTACGTACGCCCGGGGCCTGGCTGAGCGCCGCCGCCGTCGATTCACCCACGGCGAGCGCGTGTGGTCCCAGGTGTGGCCTTGCCCCGAGCAGGTCGGCGAACCACTCGTGCTCAAGAGCGGCTTCGCGGGTCGCCTGGGCGATGGCGAGCACGGTGGCCCGCCACTCGGCGTGCTGACCGGCCTCGGCGATCTGGGCGTACACGGCGTCGACCATCAGGTCGAGCAGTTCGGATCTGTTGCGCACGTAGTCGTAGAGCCGCATCGGACCGACACCCAGCTCTTTGGCGATCTTGCGTACCGACAGCCCGTCGAGGCCGTCGGCGTCGGCGATCCGGATCGCCGTGGCAGCGATCTTCGCTCGGCTCAGCGGCACCGGCGCCGCCCGGGGCCGGGGCTCGGGCCGTTCCCAGACGGGCAGCGGTGCGCTACCGTACGGTGTATCCATGAGGTACAGCGTACGGTAAGGGAGATGATGACACGAATCGCGATCGTCGGCGGTGGCCTCGGCGGCCTGACGCTGGCCCGAATCCTGCACCTCCACGGCATCAACCCGGTGGTGTACGAGCGCGAGGCGAGCCGGTCCACGCGACCACAGGGCGGATCGCTCGACCTGCACCCGGAGTCCGGGCAACGGGCCTTGGCGGCGGCAGGCCTCGCCAACCGGTTCCGGTCCGAGGCACGGCCGGAGGGCGAGGAGCACCGCATCCTCGACCCGGCCGGACGCACCCTCGTGCACCACAGACCAGAACCCGGCTCGTTCTCCGGACGCCCCGAGATCGACCGCGCCGCACTGCGTGATCTGCTGCTCGATTCACTCCCCGCCGACACGGTGGCCTGGCAGCACCGGCTCGTCGCGGCGACACCACGAAGCGACGGAGGCTTCGGGCTGACGTTCGAGGGCGGCCACCGCGCCGACTGCGACCTCCTCGTCGGCGCGGACGGCGCACGCTCGGTCGTCCGGTCGCTGTTGACCGACGCGCCGCTCTCCCCCGTCGCCACCCTGGTGGAGCTGACCATCGGCGACGCCGACCGACACCATCCGGATCTCGCCGAGCTGGTTGGCCCCGGAAACCTCTGGTGCGTCGGCGTGAGCCGGATCCTGGCGGCACAACGCCTCGGCGACGGCGGCATCCGGGTCGGGATCTCGCTACCCGCCGACGACCGCCACCTGGACACCTACCGCAGCACCCGCACCCTGCGGGAAATCTTCGACGGCTGGGACCCCCGACTCACCGCACTCATCGAAGCCGCGGACAGCCCGCCGACCCCGCGCAGGATCGAGGCGATGCCCACCGGTACGCGCTGGACGCACCAGCCGGGCATCACCCTCATCGGTGACGCCGCCCACCTGATGCCGCCGGTCGGCGAGGGCGCCAACCAGGCCATGCTCGACGGCGCCGAACTCGCCACCGCACTGGCCACCAACCCCGCCGACCCCGACTCGGCGATCCGGGCGTACGAGGAGGCGATGTTCGCCCGGATCCACCCGATCGCCGAGATGTCCGCCCGGGTCCAGGCGATGATGCTCTCCCCCACCGCGGCAGACGACATCGTCCGCTTCTTCACACCGCAGCCCACCGAGCCGGCACCCGCCGCATGACAACGTGATCATGGTTTTGGCGACCTGCCGACGGGTGCGGCGGACAGGTCGGCTCTCCCCGGTCGGGGCGGGGCATCAACCGCCGGTGCGATCGGTCAGTACGCGATGCCGATCGCCCGGTGGATCGTCGCGGGGTCGCCCGTGGCGGCGAGCATGGCGTGGGCCACGTCGGCCCGCGAGATCGTGTAACCCCGCGCGACGTTGCCGTCGATCGCGGTGCGGTACCGCGCGGTCAGCGGTTTGTCCACCAGCCTCGGCGGCCGGACGACCGTCCAGTCCGCCGGGCTGTCCGCCATCAACTGCTCCATGACACGCAGGTCCGCGTAGACGTCCCTGAGCAGGGCGCTGATGGCGGGCAGGAGAACGCGGCGGTTGAGGAAGCTCTCCCCGTCGGGGACCGGGCCGACCGGCGTGGCGCTGACCGCGACGAGGCGGCGGACGCCTGCGGTGTGCATGGCGCTCAGGATCGTCCGGGTGGCGGTGGAGGCGACGGGCCCGTCGTTGCGTTTGCGCGGGCCGACTCCGGACAGGACGGCGTCGCTACCGCCCAGCGTCGGAGCCAACGTGTCGGCGTTGTCGAGGGCCGGCACCACGGCCACCGTCAGCTCAGGGTGCCGCACGTCGAGGCGGGCCGGGTCGCGGACGACCGCGGTCACCGCGTGCCCCTGGTCGAGCGCCTGGCGCACGATCTGGCGTCCGACGCCACCGGTCGCGCCGAAGACAGTCAGTCTCATCATCATCTCCCCAGATACGGAACCTCAGTGATTGTTACCGTACAGGACAATTACTTGGCCGTACAATGTTCGGGTGTCCGACGACTCCACATCAGGCGCGCACCGGCCGTTGGTCGGCCGGGCCAACTTTCTGCTCTCCCAGCTCGGGTTCCACATCGCGCAGACGTTCGCCGCGCGGCTGGCGCCGCTGGGCATCGCACCGAACCACTTCGGGCTGCTCATGCATCTCGGGCGCGGCGAGGGAAGCACCCAGCAACAGCTCGCGGACGTACTGGGCATCCACCGCAAGGTCATGGTCGGCCTGCTCGACGATCTCGAGGAGCGCGGTCTGGTCGAACGCCGGCGGCATCCGCACGACCGCCGCGCTCACGCCGTCCACCTCACCGACGCGGCCCGTGAGCTGCTACCTCGGGCCAGCAGGGTCGCCGACCAGCACGAGGACGAAATCCTCGCCCCGCTCGACGCCGCCGAACGCGAACAGCTCGTCGCCGTCCTGCAGCGGCTCGCCGAGCACAGCGGCAACCTGGCCGGCGTCCACCCGGGCCTGAGTCAGGCAGCCGCCCGATCCCGTCGCCCGGTCGACCCGTCGGACATGCCCGACGCCTGAACCCTGCCCTGGCTCGCAGCTCGCCCGAGCAGCTCGGGCTCGCCCGCCGGGACCTGCCCGCCACCCGACCGACGATCAGCCGGTCAACGTTTCGAGGCGGGGTACCAGGTCGGCGGGGGTCGGCATCGCGGCCATCTCCCGGCGTACCTCGTGGGCGGCGGTCGCCAGGGCCCGGTCGCTGACCAGTCGGTCCAGCGCCGCCGCAGTGATCGCCCGTTCGGGCAGGGCGAGCCCGGCACCCCGGGCCGCGACCAGGTCGGCGTTGTGCCGACGGTCGCCCGGCCCGGGCACCACGAGCTGGGGTACGCCGGCGGCCAGCGCGCCGAGCACCGAACCAGCCCCGCCGTGGTGCACCACCCCGGCGCAGTACGGCAGCGCCGCGTTGATCGGGATCCAGTCGACGGTCCGTACGTTCTCCGGCAGCCGGCCCCGGCGCAGCACCCGGCGGTCCGGGCGAACCAGCACGACCTCGACGTCTATCGTGGACGCCGCCCGGACCACGGCGGTCATCAGATTGCCGCCGCCCGGCCCCGCCACCGTGCTGCGGCTCACCAGGATCCGGGGACGCTCGCCCGGTGCGGCCAACCAGTCCGGCAGCTCGCCGAAGCCCCGCGCCGGCACACCCCGCATCGGTTCGCCGTCCCGGGCGCCGACCACACTCGGCGGCGCGATGGTGAGGGTCAGGGCGCTCGGCGGCAGGTCACCGATTCCGGCCCGTCGTCGGGTCCGGTCCAGCCGGGTCATCGTCGCCCGGACCAGTGCGGGGCCGTCGTAGAGCGAGTTCTCGTGCAACACCGCCGGCACACCCCGGCGTACGGCGGCGAACGCTCCGGCCACGGCCAGCGGCTCGTGGACGACGAGGTCCGGCTGCCAGCGGTCGGCCAGCGCGACCAGCCCGTCGGTGAGCTGGTCGTTGACCGCGCCGAACAGCAGTCCGACCACCCGGGTGCCGGCCCGACCGGTCAGCTCGGCCACCGCGAGTCCCGGATGGCGCAGGATGGTCCGCTGGGCGATCCGCTCGAACCGGAACCCGGGCGCGACGTCCTCGACCGGCAGCCCGGTCCGGCGTACGGCGAGCGCTTCGGCACCGGTGGCGATCAGCACCTCGTGCCCGGCGTCGCGGAGCGCCTCGGCGAGCGGCACCATCGGCAGTACGTGTCCGAGCAACGGCGCCGATCCGAAGAGCACCCGCATTCGGGAAGCATAACCGGCAGGGCGCGCCTACTCGGCGGCCAGCAGCCCGGCCAGCCGCTCCAGGCCGCCCCTGATCAACGTTCCGTACTCGTCGTCGCCGAGCGCGCCGATCCCCGCCTGCGCGTGCCGGAGGTGCTCCCGGGCACGGTCGAGGTCGCCGAGTCTGCGGTAGCACTCACCCAGGTTGAGGTGCAACGACGGATACAGGCCGGCCACCGACATCGGCACCCCGGCCTCGGCGATCCGCTCGTCGGTGAGCCGGTCGACCGCCGCCAGCGCCCGCTGGTCCCAGATCAGTTCCTGGCGTACGTCGTCCTGCACGTCGGCCATCGAGTGGGCGAGGACGCAGATGTGCAACGGATCGCCCTGCTCCCCGCCGATCTCGTCCCAGACCTGCGCGAACAGGTCGCGAGCGGCCTCACGCCGGCCCTGCTGGTGGTGCAGCTGCACACCCTCGTTGATCCGGACGAGCGTTGCATCGCTGATCATCTGCTGCTCCTGCCCGACCCGATCTGAACGCCAGCGACCAGCCTCATTCGCAGTGGTAGCGGCACAAGATGATCGTAGTCTCATTCGGTTCGACGGCGTACACGAGCCGATGCTCGTCGTCGATACGACGTGACCGAAGCCCGGCGAGGTTGTTCCGGAGGATCTCCGGTTTACCAATGCCCGGCCCGTCAGGGTCCCGCTTGATGTCCGCGATCAGGGCGTTGATGCGCTTGAGGGTCTTGCGGTCCTGGGTCTGCCAGTACAGATCGTCTTCTCAAGCGCGATCGGTCCAGCTGAGTTTCACTCCTCGGGAGCCCGTTCACGAGCGAGAGAGCGCTCTCGGAACCCGGGTCCGTCGGGCTGCCAGCACTTCCGGCACCGTACGGCCCCAGAGGGCGGGATGCGCTCGGCTCACATCTTCACACGGCTCTTGACCAATCGACGGCGTGCGATGACTCTGTAGAGAGCGCTCTCTGCCCCGTCCCCCACCGCAGGCGCGCTCACCCCCGCCACCGCGCACCCGGGAGCCGTCCATGCCGACACCCGTACCGCCGTCAACCCCGACACCCCCACCCCGGTCCCCCGCCCGTCACCGCCGCCACCTCGGGTACGCCGTCATCGCGCTGCTCGCCCTGCTCGCCGGCCACCTCGCCGGCCCCGCGCCGCAGGCGGCCGCCGCCGGACCGCTGATCTCCCAGGGCCGGCCGACCGTCGCCTCCTCCGTCGAGAACGACGGCACCCCGGCCACCGCCGCCACCGACGGCGACCCCGGCACCCGCTGGTCCAGCCAGTTCAGCGATCCACAGTGGATTCGAGTCGACCTCGGCAGCACCGCCACGGTCGACCAGGTCGAACTCGTCTGGGAGGGCGCGTACGCCCGGTCCTTCCAGATCCAGGTCGCCGCCGGCCCCGACGGCCCCTGGCAGACCATCCACAGCACTGCCACCGGGACCGGCGGCACCCAGACACTGACCGTCAGCGGCACCGGCCGCTACGTCCGGATGAACGGCACCGCCCGGGCCACCGGCTGGGGCTACTCACTCTGGGAGTTCCGGGTGTACGGCACCACCGGCGGCAACCCGGACCCGCCGACCGGCCAGCCGATCTCCGAGTTCAAGCAGGTCTCCGCCTCCTCCTGGGAGGGCGGCAACGCCCCCGCCGCCGCGCTCGACGGCCGGACCACCACCCGCTGGTCGAGCGAGTTCAGTGACCCGCAGTGGCTGCGCGTCGACTTCGGCGGGGTGGCCACGGTCGACCGGGTGGTGCTCAACTGGGAGGGCGCGTACGCGACCGGCTACCGGTTGGAGACCTCGAACGACGGGACCACCTGGACCACCATCTACTCCACCACCACCGGGCAGGGCGGCGTCGAACAGCTCACCGTCACCGGCACCGGCCGCTACCTGCGGTTCCACGGCACCGCCCGGGCAACCGGCTACGGCTACTCACTCTGGGAGTTCCAGGTCCACGGCACCGTCGACACCGCCGCCACGACCCCGCCGCTGCTCTCCGGCCCGACCCGGGCGCCCGACACGGTCAACCAGTTCGCGCTGACCGCCCCTGCCGACGCCGCCATGGTCACCACCACCCGCCGGCCCACCCTCTCCTGGGCCGCGGTCGCCGGCGCCAACCGCTACCAGGTGTGGATCAACGTCAGCCGGACCGACTACGACTTCACCGCCGCCGGCAACCTGATCGACCTCTACACCCGGGTCGCCGAGACCACCGGTACGTCGTACACGCCGGGCTGGGACCTGCCGGACCGGTGGACGTACAAGTGGTACGTCACCACAGCCGGCGGAACCCCGCTGACCTCGAACATCCGCCGGTTCAGCGTGTACGTGCCGACGCTGGAGACGGTCGCCGACGGCGTCAACATCGTCGACGGCGCCCGGGACCTGAACCTCAACGGCACGATCGAGCCGTACGAGAACTGGCGGCTGCCGGTCGAGACCCGGGTCACCGACCTGCTGGGCCGGATGACGGCCGAGGAGAAGGCGTACCAGATGTTCTACAACGCCCAGGCGTTCCCGCGCTCGGGCTGGCACTTCGGCCCGGCACAGGCACAGGACATGCACAACATCCTGCTCACCGCCGCCGGTACCCGGCTCGGCATCCCGCCGGTCTCGGCCGGCGACACCATCCACGGCTACCAGACCAGCTATCCGATGCAGAGCGCGCTGGCCGCCGCGAAGAACTACCCGCTGGACTACCGGCTCGGCGACCTGCAGCGCCGGGAACAGCTGGAGGTCGGCACCCGGGGTGTGCTCGGGCCGCTCGCCGAGGTCGGCACCAAGGTCCTCTACCCGCGTATCCAGGAGGGCAACGGCGAGGACGCGCAGGTCGCCGCCGCCCAGGTCCGGGCCCTGGTCGCCGGGCTGCAGGGCGGTCCGGAACTGAACCCGCAGTCGGTGCTCGCCACCGTCAAGCACTGGCCGGGTGAGGGGGCCGGCGGCGAGGCGCTGATCGTCTTCGACGGGGTCACCATCAAGTACCACATGATCCCGTTCCGGGCCGCGATGGAGGCCGGCGCGGTCAACATCATGCCCGGATACGCCGGCAGCTCGTACCTCGACCCGGGCGGCCCGGGTGCCGGTGACAGCGCGCCGATCCTCGCCTACCTGCGGCAGAACCTCGGCTTCCAGGGCCTGATCACCACCGACTGGCTGCCGTCCGGCTCCTGGGTCGGCGCGGCGAACGCCGGCTCCGACGTGATGGGCGGCGCCGACCCGGGCGCGGCCGGCTTCTCCATCGGTACGTTCCTCGCGAACGTGCCCGCCGCCCGGATCGACGACGCGGTCCGGCGGGTACTGCGGATCAAGTTCCAGCTCGGCATCTTCGAGGCCCCGTACGGTGACCCGGTCAACGGTCCGTACCGCTTCCACACCCCGGCCTACACGGCGCTGGCAAACCAGGCGTCACGGGAGGCGATGACCCTGCTCAAGAACACCGGCGGCGCACTGCCGATCCGGCTGAACCCGGGCGACAACATCGTGGTCGCCGGGCCGCGCGCGAACGACACCGCCGCCTGCTGCGTCTGGACCAGCTTCTTCCACGCCGAGTACGGCTCGAAGACGATCCTGCAGGCGGTCCAGGCCCGGGCCGCGCAGGCCGGGGTCAACGTGTACGCCAACGACGGGCCGGCGCCGAAACTGGCGGTGGTGGCGGTCGGCGAGACCAGTTACACGCACGCCACCAGCTGGGTGAAGGAGCAGCCGTACCTGCCGCCGGACCAGCTCGCCGTGATCCAGAACTTCCGGGCCCGGGGCATCCCGGTGGTGGTGGCGCTGGTGCTCCCCCGGCCGTACGTGATCACCGAGTGGCACGACCTGGCCAGCGCCATCGTGGTCACCTACCGGGGCGGCGAGGAGATGGGCCCGGCGCTGGCCAGCCTGCTCTTCGGCGACTACAGCCCGCGCGGCAAACTGCCCTGGCAGCTGCCGCGCAGTCTGGACCAGGTGCTCCGGCCGGGTGGCGCGGACGTGCTGGCCGACGCGAACGAGGCCTGGGACCTGCCGTACGACCTGGGCGCCACCACGGCGCAACGGGAACAGATCCGGGCCAGCATCAACGCCGGGCAGCCGCCGGCGACGAATTACGGCAACCCGCTCTATCCGCACGGCGCCGGGATGACCAGCTTCTGAGCTGCGGCTGACCGGCTTCTGAGCCGACCGTGGGAGGCCGCCGGCCCGGGTGCCCGGGCCGGCGGTGGCCGTCCACCGTCGGTCGTGCTCTGGCTGGCCGGCCCGTTGGACGGTATGCTCCCCGGCGATGAACACCTCTTCGTACGGATTGGGGGTCTCGTTCACCGAAGGTGAGTGCTGATGCGCTCCACTGTGAACGGACAGCCCCGTCTCTCCCTCTGGCGGCACGTACGCGAGTACGCCGTGCCGCAGTCCATGATCAGATCAGCGACCGCCCGCCGTGCTGTCGGCGACTGGGCGGGCGCGTGTGCCGCCGCCCGGGTCGACGTCGACCTGGACCTGCGCGCGGTGGCTCGCAGCCACGGGCGGGAACTCGCCGCCCGACTCCGGACAGACCTTCGACATCTGGCCCCTGACCTGCTGCGGTGGCACCTGCCGAGGGTCACACCGGACGGGCTTGTCCGCCCCGGCCTGACCCTGCCACTGGCCCGGTACCAACGGGACGGCGGCGGCACGGTGCACCTCGTCGCCCGGACCCCGCCGGGCTGGGCCGACGGCGGCCAGCGGTTCAGCCTCGCCCTGTGGGACGAGGCGGCTCCCGGAAACCACGCCGCCGCCCACCCGCACCGCCGCCCGAATCCCCGGTTCCGGCTCGACCTGCACCGTCACCTCTGGGACGCGCGGCGCAGCGCCGAACTACGGACCCGGGCCGGCCTGGACGTTCCGGCCGGCGAGAGCACACTCGACCCGGAGCTTGCCGGGCTGCGTGAGCTCGGCTACGCCGTCGACCGGTGGGCGGACGAGGCGGCCCTCCTGCTCCGGGCGGAGAACCGGGTCGACGCCGGCGCTGTCGCCGTACGACTGGGCGGCCGGCGTCGGCTGCTGCTGGAGCTGACCGGCGGGCCGGACGGGGTACGTCTCGTCTCCGGCCCGGCCGCCCGCCACACCACCGGGCTGCCGCTGCTGCCGGACGCCGCGACCTGGGTGCCACCCGACGTGCTCCTGTTGCGGGAAGGGCTGATCGGAGCCGACCGGCTGCATCCCCTGGTCGCGGCGGCGCTGGCACCGGACCACCCGACGGCCGGGCCGGTGGAGGCACCGACCGGCCCCCGCCTGGTCGAGTGTCGCGGCGCCCAGCACCGGATCGGCCTGGTCGACGGCGTCCTCGTACCACTCGACCACGACCCGGCCGAGATCCGCCGTGAGGAGCTGCTGGCCGCGTTGACCGGCACCCCGCTGGCCTGTCTGCGGGCGATCGACGAGGTGCACCGGCAACCGGAGCAGCTCGCCGACATCCGGGCCCGGCTCGACCACGGCGACACGGTCGGCGCGCTGACCGTCGTCGAGAACCTGCTCGGCCCCGAGGCGACGCTGCCCGACGGCGTACTGCGGGACGAACTGGCGACGGCGGCACTCCGGCAGGTCTCGTACGGACTGTTCCGGGCCGGTCTGGCCGACACCACACGTTCCATCCACACCCGGCCCGCCCACCGTCCCCGCGACCATCGGGGACACCCGCGCAACGCACGCCATTCGGTCACCCGCGGGCCGGCTGACCCGGACCAGCGTCCGCTCCGTCTGCACCCGTAGCCATCTCCACCTCCGCGCGTCTCCTCACCCGGCAGCCGGCACGGCCTCCGGTCGGGCCGGCCCGACCCCACAACGGTGATCACATATGTCCACTCTGTTTGCTTCCGCGACCGCCACACCCCACCCGACCGACCAGCTCGGGATCGCCACCGAGCTGCTCACCCTGCTCGGCGACACCACCACCGAGCCACGCCCGGACACCCAGTTGACGGCACTGACCCTGGCCGTCGCCGCCGACCTGCCGGTCCTGCTCTGGGGCGAGCCGGGGATCGGCAAGACCGCCGCCCTGAACCAGCTCGCCGCCTCCCTCGACCTGCCGCTGACCACGGTGATCGCCAGCGTGCACGAACCGTCCGACTTCGCCGGCCTGCCGGTGGTCGGCGACGACCCCGCCGTACAGGGTGTGCCGATGGCGCCGCCGGACTGGGCCGTACGCCTGGTCCGGGCCGGCCGGGGGCTGCTCTTCCTCGACGAACTCTCCACCGCACCGCCGGCCGTGCAGGCCGCCCTGCTCCGCCTGGTGCTCGAACGACGGGTCGGCGCGCTGCGGCTGCCGCCCGGCGTCCGGATCGTCGCCGCCGCCAACCCACGCTCGTCGGCGGCGGACGGCTGGGAGCTGAGCGCCCCGCTGGCGAACCGTTTTGTCCACCTGCACTGGACGTACGAGCACGAGGTGGTGGTACGCGGACTCGGCGGCACCTGGCCGGCGGCGACGCTGCCCCGGCTCGACCCGGACCGGCTGGCCGAGGCCGTCGCCTTCGCCCGGCGGGCGGTCTGCGCCTTCCTCACCGCCCGCCCCACCTTCGTCCACCGGCTGCCCCGCACCGAGACGCAGAAGGGCGGCGCCTGGCCGTCACCGCGCAGCTGGGAGATGACGCTGCGGCTGATCGCCTTCGCCACCGCCGCCGGCACCTCCCGGGAGGTGCTCTCCCTGCTGGTCCGGGGCACCGTCGGGGACGGTCCCGGACTGGAGCTGCTGGCCAGCCTGGACCGGTTGGACCTGCCGGACCCGGAGACGGTCCTTGCCGACCCGACCGGTGTCGAACTGCCGGAACGCGGCGACCTGCGGCAGGCCGTACTCGACGGGGTGGTGGAGGCGGTCCGGAAACGTCCGGAACGGTCCCGCTGGGACGCGGCGTGGACCCTGCTGGCCCGGGTCCTGGAGACCGGGGCCCCGGATCTGGTGGTCGTTCCCGCCACCACCCTCGCCACCCTGCGCCGGGCCGACTGGGACGTGCCGGCGTCGATCGAACGCCTCACCGACGTGGTGTCGCTGACGGCACGGGTGGACCAGGTCGCGGGCCGGGTCAGGACCGTCGTCGGAAGCGGCCGGTGACCGCTGACACAGTACCGGTCGGACCGCCGACGGCGTTGGATCTCCCGAAGCTCTTCGCCGCCCGACTGTATGCCGCCCGGGTCCGGCCGTACCTGGCGGCCGCGCTGTTCGCCCTGCGGCCGGTGGAGTCCCGACGGGTACCGACGATGGCGGTGGACCGGCACTGGCGGTGCTACGTCTCGCCGACGTTCGTGGCCCGGAGCAGCGTGGAGAAGCTGGCCGGGGTCTGGGTGCACGAGGTCTCGCACCTGCTCCGCGACCACCACGGCCGTGGTGACCGGGTCGCCGCCGAACGCGACCTGCACGGCCCCGGGGAACGGCTGCGGATGAACATCGCCGCCGACTTCGAGATCAACGACGACGTGTACGGGGACGGCCTGCCCCGCCCCGGCGACGCCGCCGTACCGGGGCTGTTGGGCCTGGCCGAGGGCCTGCTGATGGAGGAGTACCTGCGCGAGTTCACGCTCGGGCCACGTACCCAGGGGTTGGTCTGGCTGGACTGCGGCAGCGGCGCCGACGGACTGGACCGGGAGTGGGACCTCGGGCCGGACGGCGCGTACGGGCTCAGCCCGCAGGAGCGGGACGCGGTGCGGTTCCGGGTCGCGCAGGGCATCTCCGCCCGACCCGGCGACGTGCCGAAGGGGTGGCAACGCTGGGCCGAGGAGGCGTTCCATCCGCCCCAGCCGTGGCGGGACCTGCTCGGGGCGGCGATCCGCTCGGCGGCCACCGGTCAGGGGGCGGGCGAGGACTACACGTACGGCCGGCCGGCGCGACGCTCCAGCAGCCTGCCCGGGGTGGTGTTGCCGAGCCTGCGGCGCCGGCCGCCCCGGGTCTGCGTGGTCGTCGACACCTCCGGGTCGGTCAGCGACGCCGAACTGGGCAGCGCGCTGCTGGAGGTCGCCGCGATCGCCCGCGCGGTCGGCGGTCGACGCGACCTGGTCAGTGTGCTGCCCTGCGACGCCGCCGCCCACACCGTGCACCGGCTGTGCCGCGCCGAGGGTGTGCCACTGGTCGGCGGCGGCGGGACGGACCTGCGTACCGGCTTCGCCCGGGCGCTGCGGACCCGACCGCGACCGGACGTGGTGGTGGTGCTGACCGACGGGCAGACGCGCTGGCCGCAGGAGCGGCCGGCGTGCCGGACCGTGGTCGGGCTGTTCCCGAGGCAGCGGGAGTCGTGGTCGGAGGACGACCCCGACTACGTACCGGACTCGCCGCCGGAGTGGGCGAAGGTGGTGGAGATCGGGTCGAGTTAACCCGTGACCGGACGGGCCGGCGGCGGCCGTCGGAGGGTACGGCCGCCGCCGGCGGATCAGGGGAAACGGTCAGCAGCCGTACCCCCGGCAGAGGTGGCCGAGATAGCCGGTGTTCTCCGCGTACGCCGAGCGCCGCAGGCTGCCGACGCTGAACCCGACGCCGACGCCGAACTTGACCAGGATCGAGTCCGGTGTCGCCCCCTCCTTGCTGAAACCGGGGTCGGCCCACTGGGCCCGTGCCCCACCGTGCAGCAGACCACCGGCGTCCACCCCGAGGTCCAGGGTCACCCCCTCGCCGTGCACCTGGTCCGCGGGATGGTTGTTGAACTTCAGCGCGATCGAGGCGTCGATGTCCGCGCCGAACTCCAGGCCGGCACCGACCGACACGCTGGCGGTCACGCCCCTGCTGTCGGCGTTGACGCAGAACTCCTCACCGACCCCGAGCCCGGCCCCGCCCTCGACCTGGCCACAGAACGAGACCGACTGCAGGTCGATCGGCAACTCCAGGCCCCCGGCCGCCTTCATCGCCAGGTTGTAGAGGTTCCGGATCCGTTTCGGATCCTCCAGCAGTTTTGTCGGATCGAGATCGTCGAGCTGGGACATCAGGGTGGCGAACGCCTGGGCGGCCTGCCGGCGCCGGGCCGCCTCGGCGGCGGCCCGGGCCTTCTCGTGCGGCGACCGGCAGTCCCGGTCGGGCGGGCAGGACCGCTGCGTCCGCTCCCGGAGCCGCTGCGACCGGTAGTACGAGGCCCAACGGCGTTCCTGGGCCCGTACCCGCTGCTTCGCCTTCTCCGTCCAGCCCGGGGCGGCCGGGGCCCGGATCCGCCCCTCGTGGTCGACGATGTGGTACGTACCGGCCGGGTCGGACATCGACACCGGGTTGTTGTTGGCGTACCCGTACCCGTTCATCTGCTGCGGATCACCCGGGTCGAGCACCGGGTCGACGGAGACGAACCGGCCGAGCCCCGGGTCGTAGGCGCGGGCGCCGAGCTGGGTCAGGCCGGTGCCGGCGTCGACGATCCCGCCGACGAAGCCCCGGTCGTCCGGCCAGGCAGCCGGCGGGCCGCCGCGAGGGTTGCCGAACGGGTCGAACCGACGCCGGGTGACCGTCAGGCTGACCGAGTCGACCGCCACCTGTGCGGTCCCGTGGTGGTCGGCGGCTAGCCAGGTCAGCCCGGCTCCGGTCCGCACCGCCACAGTCTCGCCGCCGTGCCGGTAGTAGCGGGTGGCGGTCACCGCGCCAGTCGAGCGGTCCAACCGGACCTCCTGGTTGCCCAGGTACAGGGTGACCGCACCCGGTTCACGCCGGACCAGCCGCTGCCCGGCCGCATCGTGGACAAAGCTGGTGGTGGACCCGTCTCCGGTCACCGCGGCCAGCCGGCCCTGCTCGTCCCAGTCCAGCCGCTGGTCACCCCGGGCGACGGTGTTGCCGGCGGCGTCGTACCCGTACGTCCGGACCTCCGGGCCGGTCGTGGCGAGGACCGTGTGCGGGCGGTCCGCGCCAGCCTCCGGATACCGGTAGCCGGTGCTGACGTCCCCAGTCGCGGTGTGCTCGACCCGGCTGGTCCGGTTGCCGGTCGGGTCGTACCGGAACGAGTGCCAGTACGGCGCCGGGCCGGCCAACCCGGCCGTCGACGGTTCGGCGGCGCAGTCGCCAGCCGGTGTCCACGCCTCGGTGAGCCGGCGCAGGCTGTCGTACCGGAAACACTGCCGGTCCGCCGGCTGCTCCAGCGGAGTGTCGGCGATCCCGGTCAGGTTGCCGATCTCGTCGTACCGGTAGTGCAGGTCGGACTGCATCGGTCGGGGCAGTTCGGCGTCGACGATCGCCCGGTCCAGCCGGCGGGTCGCCGGGTCGTAGTACCGGGACAGCCAGACCCGTCGGCTCCCGGTGCCGAGCTGCAACCGCTGCAGTTCGCCGTACCGGGTGTAGTCGCTGCCCGCCGCGTAGTGGACGGTCGTACCGTCCGGGCCGCCGTGCGTGGTCAGCGGCCGGCCGGCGTCGTCGTAGGTGTACAGGACCTCCTCGGCGGGCAGGCCGCCGACCGCCGGGTGGCTCTGCCCGGCCAGGCTGCCGTCCGGGTTGTACCGCAGGTGCGAGACGTAGGTGCCGGCCAGCACACCCTCGACGGCCGGGACCGTGACCGAGGTCTGCCGCTGCTGGTAGCGCGCGGTGTAGCCGAGCACCGCCCGGGTGTACGGGTTGCCGTCGGCGTCGTAGCTGGTCGCGGTCGCCGGCTGGCCCTTCACCACCCCGTCGAAGCCGTCCGGCACGGTGTCGTACGTCCACTCCGCGAGCAGCCGTCCGTCGTGGTCGCCGGACCGGAGGGTGAGCAGCCGTCCCAGCCGGTCGTAGCGGTAGGCGAGGGTCTGGCCCCGGGCGTCGGTGGCCGACGTCAGCTGGTCGGCCGCGTCGTAGTCCATCCGCGTCCCGCCCTTGTCCGGATGCTCGGCCCGGACCTGGCGGCCCCGCAGGTCGTAGCGGTAGCTCCAGGCGTTGCCGGCCGGGTCGGTGACCCGGGCCAGCTGCCCGGGCGGGGTGTAGGCGTACCGGGTCACGTCGGCCGGGCCGGTGGGGGTGGCCCCCCGGTACTGGTGCAGTTCGACGGTCCGTCCACGCCCGTCCTGGACGGTGGTGGTCGGGGTGCCGCCGGCCGGCGGGGTGACATGGGTCCGGTCCCCGCCGTGCCGGGTCAGGGTGCGCCACCGCACCACCGCACCGGCCTTGAACACCGACTCGACCGGTCGGCCGGCGCCGTCGAAGACCGTCTCGGTCAGCCCGGGCACCTCCACGTCGGAGGCCCGCCACAGGGTGGTGTCCAGCGGCCGGTCGTTGAAGTACGGGCTGGTGGTCTTGTACGCCCGCCCCTGCGAGTCGTACCGGGTGTCGGTGATCAGCCGACCACCGCCGACCGCCGGCACCTGCACCTGGCGCAGCCGCAGCTGCCCGTCGTACAACTCGTTACGGCTGACCGGGTTGCCGTTCGGGCCGACCCGGGTGGTGGTCACCACGGTCGGCGCGTCCCGGCGGACCAGGTAGGAGAACCGGTGCGCCGGCGCGTGGTTCCACTTCCGTGGCCGGTCCGGCGACCAGACCGCGCTGACCCGACCCAGCGGGTCGTAGGCCGTGTCGGTGCTGTTGCCGTTGACGTCGGTCACCGTCACCGGCTGCCCGAGCGCCGGTTCGAGCACGCTGGTCGTGGTGAAACCCATCGGGTCGGTCACCGTCGTGCCGGTCGTCGGCCCGCCCACGGCCGGGCTGTACCCGGTCCGGGTGGTCCGCCCCAACCCGTCGCCGACCTCGACCGGCCGCCCGTGCACGTCGTAACGGGCGGTGGAGCGCGGCGCGTACCGGGGCTCGGTGCCGTCGTACCGGTCCAGCACCTCGACCCGGGTCCGGTTGCCGGCGGTCGGCGCCTCGCCCCAGGCCCGGCCGTCGTACGAGTACCGCTCGTCGGAGACGGCCTGCCCGGGCAGGGTCGGGGTGACCGAGCACCGGGCCGAGACCGTCTGCACCCGCGACGGGGTGTCCAGCAGCCACACCGAGGTGTTCCGCAGGTACGTGGTCCGGACACAGAGGTCGTCGTCGGCGGTGCCGACGTCACCCAGGTCGTCGACGACGGTGGGCAGCCCCCGGTCGTCGTACCCGGTGACCACCCGGGTCTCCCGCCGCCCCTGCTCCAGGGTGGTGAACTGCCGTTCGGTGCCGGCCAGCACCTGGTAGGCGTGCAGGCCGCCCCGGGCGGCGGTCGGCCCCCGCCACACCGGCTCGGTCAGCGTCTTCGCCACCACCGTCGCACTGTCGCCGAGGTGGTTGACCGCCTCCCGCTCGAAGCCCTGCAGCCAGTCGTGGTCCGGGTAGCCCACCCCCTCCGAGTCGGTCACCGTCACCGACCGGCTGCCGCCGCCGGGCAGTCGGTCGCCGTGCATGCCCCGGTGGAACCGCTGCTCGACCCGGCTGACCGGGCCCGCCGGGTCGTCCGGCACACCCTGCCGGACCCGGACCTGGGCGAAGCCCCGGAACTCGTTCCAGGTCCGTTTGTCGGCCGGGGTGAACTCGGAGGTGTCGTGGTGCCACGCCGCGCCGCCGAGGTACTCGTACGCGTACACCTGCTCGGTGCTGCTGCTGATCCGGTCGGAGAGGGTCACCGTCGACACCACGTACTTGTGGAACCAGTCGGTGCGGTCGTCGTGCCCGGGCCGGCTCCAGGTCACCGGGAAGCAGCGCTGGGTGTTGCTGTGCGGGTCCGTCGGCATCGACCGGCCCGGTACGCAGTCCGGCTCGGCGTAGTGCACCGAGATCACCCCGCCGGACTCGGCGACGATGCCGGTGAGCCGGTACCGCAACAGCGGCGACAGATGATCCTCCTGGTAGACCCGGTTCGGCAGCGGGGTGCCCTCGAACGTCACCGGCGGCAGTGCCTCCGTGCCGCCGACCAGCCCGGTGTGGGTGATCGACCGCAGCCAGAGCGCCGCCGAGTCCTCCCCGTCCCCCGGCCTCGGGTACTGCTGCTCCAGGGTCCAACGGTCCACGTCGGTGAAGCCGCCGTCCCGGCGTACCTGGGTGGTGACGGTGGCCAGCCGTTTGGTCGTCCAGAACGTCGGCGACCACTGGTCGGCACAGGTCGCGGTGACGCAGCGCCGGTCCAGCGGGGTGTCCGGCCAGTTCTCCGGCCGGTCCAGCGCACACGTGGCGCCGGGTACGCAGCGGTCGGTGACCCCGAACAGCACCCGGGCCGCCGGGGTCTGCGCCGCCGTGTCGTGCAGCCCGTACTCGATCCGCTCCAGCCAGCCGCCCCGGACGTACGGGACGGCGGTGTTGGTCAGGTTGACCCCGTACGAGTTGGTTTCGGTCTGGTAGGTGAGCAGCATCGTGTTGCCGTTCGGGTCCACCACCTTGTCCAGGTTCCACCGCCACGCCTGGTCACAGCGGGACGCGGTGAAGCTGGCGCCGTGACACGGCTCGCCGGTGTCGTCACCGAAGACCGGCACCGTCCAGGTCGACCGGGCCGCCGGCCGGGAGCCGAAGAAGTACTGGGTCCCGTCGACCGTGGTGATCTTCCAGTACTCGCCGTTGTCGTCCCCGTTGCCGGCGCCGCCGAGCCGCTCGACCCGGGCCCCGCTGTCGGCGCGTTCCCGCCACTGCCCGCTGGTGTCGTCCCGGACCAGCTGACCGCCGCCGCCCGGATAGCCGGCGGTGGCGTTGTCGCTGCGCCAGCAGAGGTCACCGGTGGTCGGCGGGACGGTGCCGCCCTCCCTGTCCGAGGCGCAGGCGCCGTACGCCCGTTCCACGAACCCGGGGTTGAGGTCCCAGCCGTCGCCGATCCAGGACGGCTGGTTGTTGGACGCGCTGGTCCGGCCGTCCACCGTCGACGACCGGTACGACAGCGCGAGTTCCGGCACCAGGTCACCGGGGACCGGCGGCACCCGCAGCGGATACGACCACTCGAAGTCGCCGGACTGGGTCGAGACGGACCAGGTCGCCGACGGCGACAGCGGGCTGGCGGTGGGATCGCCCCCGCCGGCCAGTTGCCCGCCGGCCGACTGGTCGCCGCCGAGCGCGTCCCCGGTCGCCGGGTCGACCGGCCGGCCCGCCATCGTCTCGGCGCTCACCGGCACCGACGGGATCTGCGGCAGCCCCACCGACGGGCCGGCCGCCACCGCCGGGGCCGGTACGGCCACCAGCAGCGTGGCCGCCACCACGACGGTGGCCAGCCAGACGAGCCGCCGACGGAGGTACGGGTGGAAGGGACTGTGTGTCACGACTTTCTCCTCCTGCTCAGTCTCGACCGGCCCGCTGGTTGATCTCGCTGTCCGGCACCACGCCGAGATCGGTCCGTACCTCGTCGATCTGGCCGGTGAAGTGGTGGGCCGGTGCGCCGTGCCGCCAGCCGCGCCCGATGGTGAGCCCGCCGGTCGCCGGCCACAGCGTGACGCCGTCGACGCTGCCGGCGAGCTGCCCGTTGACGTAGAGCCGCAGTTGGCCGCCGGCGTGGTCGTAGACCCCGGTCAGGTGGGTCCACTCCCCGACCACCGCCGCCACGTCCGACCGGGCGTACCGGAACTCGGCGGCGTCGGCGTCCTGGGTCCAGGCACCGAACACCCACCGGTCCAGGCTCGGGTCGTAGCGCAACGCGAACCCGCCCGTCCGGGTGCCGTCCTGGCCCAGCACGGTCTGCACCGCCGGCTCGTGGGTCAGCCTCGCCCAGGCCGAGACGGTGAAACTGGCCTGGGTCGGCACCCCCAGCTGCCCGGTGGTGGCGGCGCTCTCGCCGTCCAGCGACAGCGCCCGGCCCCGGACCCCGTCGACGTAGCTCACCGCGCCGGTGGTGCTGGTCGGGTTCGCCCGCCAGGACGAGTCGGTGACGGTGTTGTCGTCGAACGTCCAGTTCCCGTACGCGGCCGGGCTGGTGTCGTCGTACACCTCGGCCAGCTCGCCGTCGCGCAGCGCGGTCGGGTACGCCCGCACGTCGTCGACCGCCCCGGTGAGGTACCGGCCGTCGGTGCCACCGGACCGGCCCCGGCCGATCGTCAACGGACCGGTGGCGGACCAGGTGACGACCCCGGTCCGGGCGGCGGAGAGCCGGCCGTTCACGTACAGCCGGAGCTGTCGCAGGGTGGCGTCGTAGACCAGGCCGAGATGGGTCCAGTGGCCGGCCCGGACCCGTTCGGTGGAGACGACCGGGAGCACGGTCGGCGCGGCGGTGTCGCCGGTGGTGGTCGCCGCCGCCCACCGGCCGCCGGCGTCCTGGTAGAGGGAGAACGCACTGGACTGGGTGCCGGTCTGGGCGACGATCACCTGGTCGGCGGCGGACGTCTCGGTGCCGGGGTACGCCCAGACCGAGACCGAGAAGCCGCGTGCGGTGTCCAGCACCGGGCCGGCGGTCTGCGCGTACCCGTCGACCCCGTTGAACCGTCCGGCGTGGCCGATCCGCCCGGGCGTCCAGTCCGCGCCGCCGCCCAGGGTGGCGTCCAGTCCCCGGCCGGAGGCGTCGGCGGCGGTGCTGCCGGTGTTCTCGTCGAAGCGCCACCGGCCGGCCCCGGCGCTCGGCAGGGTGCACGGCGTCGGCGCACCGATCGTGCCGCACTGCACCGGGTACGAGTGGTAGAGGCCGCCGATCCGGCCGTCGTCCAACGCACCGGTGTAGAGCCGTACGTCGTCGACCCGGCCCGGGAACCACTGGCCCGGGTCGCCGGCCGCGTCCCGGCCTCGGCCGATCTGCAGGCCGCCGGTGGCCTGCCAGGGCTGGTTGAGAGTGCCGTCGCCCTTGCGGGTGCCGTTGACGTAGAGCCACAGTTTGCCGGTGGCCCGGTCGTAGACGCCGGCCAGGTGCACCCAGCGACCGAAGTCGGACGGCAGGACCGGCACGGCGGCCTTGGTGATCGTGCCGTCCGGCTCCGGCATCTCGAACACCCAGACGCCGTCGGCGTGCTGTCCCCGGTCCCGCCAGTGGCCGAGCCGGAACTTGCTGGCCGGGCCGGCCGGGTCGTCCAGGCTGACCGCGACCAGCTTGCACTCGAACTGGTCGGCGGCCGGCACGCAGGTACGGTCCAGCTGCACCCAGGTGGCGACGGTGAAGTCGGCGTCGGTCCGGACGTCGACCCCGGCGGTGCCGAGCCGGCCGTCGGTGCCGTTCAGCGCGACCGCGTTGCCCAGTCGCCCCGGGGTCCGGGTGACCCCGCCGGCCACGGTGGCGGCCCGCCGCCCGACCGCGTCCGCGGCCTGCCCGCCGCTGCCCTCGTCCAGCCGCCAGTTGTGGGCCAGGGTCAGGTCCCGGCCGGCCAGTTCGCGGATCTCCCCGGCGAACAGCACCCGGCCGTACACGGTCACGTCGTCGATCGCGCCCCGCAGCCGGTTCTGCCGGTTGCCGTTCCACCAGCCGCCCCCGACCTGGAGGCCGCCGGCCGGGTGGTGCCAGCTCTGGGTGTGCGGCGCGGTGCCGGCCGGTACCCCGTTGACGTACAGGAACAGCTTGCCGGCGCCGGCGTCGTAGCCGCCGACCAGGTGGGTCCAGACGCCGACCTGGGCGGTCGGACCGGACACCCGGGTCAGCACACCCCCGTTGTCCGCGTCGCTGCCGGGCATCAGGAACGCCCACCGGCCGTCCGAGCCGGACATCAGCTGGAAGGCGCTGACCCGGCTGCCGTCCTGCGACACCACGGTCGCGGTGCCGCCGGCCTCGTCGAGTCTGGCCCAGGCGGCGACCGAGAAGCTCTGCCGGACGTCGACCGTCAGCGGCACCGTCACATGGTCGTCACCACTGAGCAGCACCGCCAGGTCGGTCGGGTCCGGTACGTCGCCCTGCCCCGCACCCCAGGCCGGAGTGCCATGCAAGGTGCCGTCGCCGCCGTGGCCGCTGCCGCCCCCGGCGGTACCGTCCAGCCGCCACTCGCCGAGCGCGACGTCGTCCCGGCTGACCACCGCCTGGATCTCCGCCTCGGACAGCGCCCGGCTGTACGCCCGTACCTCGTCCACCCAGCCCGTCCAGTACGCGGCCGGCCCGCCGTCGAGGCCGCGCCCGACCACCAGCGGGCCGGTGGCGTCGAACCCGTCGGTACGCCCGGCGCTGCCGGCCAGCACGCCGTTGACGTAGAGCCGGATCTGCCGCCCGTCGGCGTCGTGTACGGCGGCCAGGTGCGTCGGCACCCCGGGCTGCGCCGGAGTCGACGACTGGATCCCGGCGCCGCCCGGGGCGTTCGTGGCGTCCGCGCCCGGGGTGGCGAACTCCCACACGTCGCCGGTCGGCCGGTCCCGGTAGCCGAGGAAGAACCCGCTGGTCGCGGCCCCGTCCTGGGACAGCGCGGTGGCCGACTGCCCGGCCGGCGGCGACACGTCGAGCTGGACCCAGCCGGCGACGGTGAAGCTCCGGTCGGTGTGCAGCACCGGGCCGGCGGTCGCGGCGTGGTCGTCGCCGTCGAGGCGTACCGCGCCGCCGACCGCGCCACCGTCGGCCAACCCGTCGCCGTCGCCGTCACCGGTGAACGCGGCGTCGCCGTGCAGGGTCAGCATCTCGCCGCCGGACACCGCGTTCCGCCCGGTGCCGCCGGTCAGCTCGTCGAACCGCCAGTGGCCGACCTGCACGTTGTCGGTGCCGACCGAGGCGCGTACCTCGTCGGCGGTGAGCGCCCGGTCGTAGACCCGCACCTCGTCGACCAGGCCCGGCCAGTGGTCGACGCCGGCACTGCCGTTCCACATCGTCCGGCCGATCTGGGTCCAGCCGGTGGCGTTCCAGTCCGGGACGGTCCGCTCGGCGCTGCCGGCGAGCACACCGTCGACGTACAGCCGCAGGGTCCGGGCGCGGGCGTCGTACACCCCGGTCAGCTGGGTCCAGACCCCGACCTGGGCCGGCTGGGCCGAGGTGGCCAGGTCGGTGCCCTGGTAGCCGGCGTCCGACCGGGGCATCCCGAACGCCCACCGGCCTCCGTCCTCCGGTCGGTACCAGAGCACGTAGCCGGCGAAGTTGGTGCCGCTCTGGCTCAGCACGGCCCGGGCGTACCCGGCGCTGTCGAGCCGGACCCAGGCGGAGACGGCAAAACTGGTGTCGGTCCGGACCGCGGGCGGCGCGGTCAGGTACGCCGCGGTGCCGTCGAGCCGGGCTGCCTGACCGACCGCGCCGGGCCCGTACGTGACGGCGCCGACCGCGGTCGCGTCCCGGTCGCCGAGCCACGCGTCGTCGGTCGTACCGCCGTCGAGTGACCACTGGGCCAGCGGCCCGCTGCCGGCCCGGACGTAGAAGTGGTACTGGCGTACCGGGCCGCGGTGCCCGGCCCGGTCCACGCTCTGCACGAACAGGTCACGTGGCCCGTCGCCGGGTGGGGTCAGTTCCACGGTCGCGCCGCCACCGAGCGCGTCGGCGGGGACCACGTTGGTCGGGTCCTGGGTCCACCCCCACCGGTAGTGGTCGACGTCGCCGACCCCGCCGGAGTCGAAGACGAACCGGTCCGGTACGCCGACCCCGCCGTGCCAACGGTTGTCCGCCTGGTACAACGTGCCCCGGACCCCGGGTTTCGCGGCGGGCGGCTGGCGGTCGACGACAAACCGGGTGCCGTACGCGAAGTCGCCGCCATGCCGGGCGGTGTCCTCGGCCTTCACCGCCCACTCCACCGCCTGACCGTGCCGGCCGTCGGTGTCGACCGTGTACGAGTGCACCAGGCCGGAGTCGACGTACCTGCTGCGGGACTCGTACCAGGCGCCGCCGACGTTCACCCGCCACAGCGACTGCACCTGGTCGCCGTCCGGGTCGGCCAGCGTCGCGGTCAGCCGCACGGCGGCGTCGCCGACGTACCGGACCCCGGCGCACCAGCGGCACGGCTCCGGCAACGGCGGGTCGGTCCGCAGGTCGGTCGGAACACCCGGCACCCGGTTGAAGTTGACCCGCAGTTGGGCGTTGTTCTGGTACCGGCGCCACGCCAACTGGTCGGCTGGATCCTTCGCCCTGACGAAGAAGGTGGTACTGCCGCCCAGGTTGACGTGGCCGGCGACGGAGAGTCCGACCTCCTTGTAGCCGGCGCAGTTGGTGTGCACGCCCGGGGCGGAGAACTCGCTGACCAGCGTTCCGCCCGCCCGGGTGTTCCAGCTGCTCCTGGCCTGGGTCAGCGCCGCGTTCGCCCGGTAGAGCTGGTGTGTCCCGCTGGTGCAGTTCGGGCTGGCCACCACGGTCGCGTTCAGGTCCGCCGAGATGATCAGCCGCCCGGTAAGGAAGCTGGTGTCGAAGAGCCAGTACGTCCACGCCTCACCGATCCCGTTGCACTCGCCGGACGGGACGTAACACTGGCCGACCTGCGCCCACGGCGGCGCCCCGCTGCTGTTCCAGTACGACGTGCCGGCGTTGCCGGAGAGCACCGACGCCCAGGACTGCTTGTCGGCGGTGTGCCACAGCGGGTCCACGGTGACCGGATACCGGGTGGCCGGGTCGGCCAGCAGCTTTGGGTCCGGACGCAGGGTCAGCGTTGTCCTGCCGACCGTGACGGCCACCTCGGCGTTCCGTCGGGGCGTGCCGGAGTCCCACATCCGGGACGCCGGAGAGCCGAACAGCACGGTGCCGGTACGGTCCCGGGCCTCCAACCCGCCGGACTCGGTGCCCCGGACGGTCAGTCCGGAGGTACGCAGCCCGAGCCGGGTCTGCCGGACCTTCGGGTTGGCGGCCGCGGCACGGTTCTTGACCACCAGGTACTGGGCGTAGCCGTCGACGTCGGCCCGCAGCCGCAGGTCGACGCCGGGCAGCACCTCCGGGTAGGTGGCGGTGTCGCCGTCGAGTGTCGGCGCGGGCAGTCGGCCGGGCCAGGAGAGTTCGAGCCAGCCGCCCCGGTTGCCGTACCGGACCAGCGGGGTGTCGACGCCGCCGCCGGAGAAGGACAGTTCCACGGTCGCCACCGCCGGGCCGACGGTGCCGTCCGGCCGGCGTACCAGCGTCGGGTCGACCGGCGTCCACGTGCCGTCCGGCCGCTGGGCGCGTACCGGACGGCTGTCCAGCTCCGCGGTCATCGTGCCGTCCGGCTCGGCGTACACCGTCCGGGACGCGGTCCGCAGCTCGACCGCCTCCACCCGGCTGCCCTGTCTCCGGGCTGCCGCCAGCGCCGTGGTCGCCTCCGGCGCCTCGGACAGCCGTACCCGGTCGGCGGCGCCGAGCGGTTCCTGCCGTTCGACCACCGCCACGGCCGGCGGTACCGCCGCCAGGACCGTCACCACGACGGCCGCCCCGGCCCGCCACCGGAGTCCGGCCCGTCCCCCCATGATCCCCCGCACGTCACGTCCCTTCCCCTCGGATCGAGCGGACGCCAGGGTGGACGCCTCCGCCTTCAGCGCGGCTTCACCGCGTCACCAGTCCGGTTTCACCGGTCCCCGTGGCGGCGGCAGGACCGCGACCGTGCCGGGTCAGCTACGTCCGGAGCTGCCCGGACGGGGCCGGTTGCGCGATCACGCAACAAATCCGCGAGGTGATCTCGTCGACCCGAGACATCAGCGCCGGCCTGTGCTTGTATCGCGGCGTACCGAACTCCGGGGGGAGGGGGGTTGCCCATGACGGGCAGGAGCACGGGGGTGCTGGCCGTCGGGACCGCGGTGCCGCTGCTGGTCCGGTGGGGGCTGTCGGCCGACGCCGACCTGGTGTACCGCTGCCTGGTCAGCTTCGGCCCCCGGAACGCCGGCGCCGTCGCGGCGAGCCTCGGGCTCCCCGTACGGCGGGTCCGTGCCGCGGTGGAGGAGCTCGACGACGCCGACCTGGTGGGGGTGACCGGGCCGGCCACCGCCTACGGGGCGGGGGCGGTGAGCTGGCGGGCGGTGCCCGTCGACGCGGCGGTGGCGACCCTGCGGCGGCGCGCGCTGCGGCGCACCGCCGCGCCGGTTGGTGCCACCGCCGCGCCGGTCAGTGCCGGCTCCGGCCCCGGGTCGTCCAACCCGGGGTTCCCGGCCCGGCACCTGCCGGACCGGGCCGCCACCCGACGCCGCATCGCCGAACTGGTCGCGGTCGAACGTGCCGAGCACCTGGCGATGAACCCGGAGGAGATCTTCAGTACGGAGGCGTTGGCGATCGCCGCACCGATGGACCTCGCACTGCTCCGGCGCCGGATCCGACTGCGGTCGCTCGGCCGGGCACCGGCGGACGGCGACCGGTCGTCGCGGCACGCGACCGAGTTCGCCCGGCTGGGTGGGGAGTACCGGGAGGCGGCGCGGCTGCCACACAAGCTGATGATCTTCGACCGGCGCGTCGCGCTGGTCGCCGTCGACCCAGGCGGGCTGGACCGCGGGACCTGGGAGGTCGTCGAGCCCGCCGCGGTCGAGTCCCTCGTCTCGCTGTTCGCCCGGCACTGGACGGACGCGACCGACCCACGCCGGAACGGAGTACCCGAGGTCGTGCTCACACCACGAGAGAGAGCGGTGGTCGGACTGCTCGCCGAGGGGCACACCGACACCAGTGCCGCGAAGCAGCTCGGCATCTCGACCCGGTCGGTCACGTACACGCTGCGGGCGTTGATGGACCGGCTCGGGGTGGAGAACCGCTTCCAGCTCGGACTCGCCCTCGGCGCACTGAACGCGGCAACCCCGTCCAAGGCGGCGACCCCGTCGAAGACATCCGAGTGTGAACCAACCGAGGGGGACGAACGATGAGACGACTGCTGGCGATGCTGGCCGCCGGGGCGGTCAGCGTACTCACCGCACTCAGCGGCGCCGGACCGGCGCTGGCCGGTGAGCCGGTGTGGCACCGGATCCCGTGCGGGTCGGGTGCGATCGACCTGCTGGAGGTCGAGACGGACGAGGTGAAGGGGATCAACTACCTCACCCTCGCCGGCCACCTCGACTGCGCGGATCCGAAGCAGACCGCGACCTTCGGGTACGCCACCTACCACGAGTACGAGCCGCAGGGGGTGCTGTACGACATCCGGCTGCGCCCGTACGCCACCACCGCACCGACCCCGTTCCAGGAGACCAATCCGCTCGCCCCGGGCGCGATCGGGATCTGCGTGGTCACCGACCACACGGTACGGATCGGATGTGTCGGGGTGGGCTGGGACCCGGAGGTCGGGGTCACCGTCGAACACCTGCCCACCGACGATCCGCTGGTCGACCGCTGCGTCCGGGTGGTCCGCCACGGCGACTCGATGCCGAGCCCGGTCTGCGGCACCTGCTGGTGACCGGGTCCGGGAGCCGAACGAAACCGAGGGAATCGTGCACGGTGTCCTGGAAATCAATCTGCTCGGGCCGACGCAGGTCGTGGTGGACGGCCGGCCGGTGCCGATCGCCGCGCCCCGCCGACAGGTGGCGCTCAGCGCGCTCGCACTAACCCCCGGACGGACGGTGAGCACCGGGGCGTTGGCCCGGTACCTCTGGGGTGAGGAGGTTCCGGCGCTGGCCCGTCGGGCGATCTCCACCATCGTCACCCGGCTGCGCCACGACCTCGGAACGGACGTGGTCGCCGGGATGACCGGCGGATACCGGTTGACCACGCCACCGCAGACGGTCGACGTGTACCGGTTCCGGGCCCTGGTCGGCGCGGCCCGGACCGCCGACCCCGGCACCGAACTGGACCTTCTTGACCGCGCGCTCGGCTGCTGGCGTGGCGAACCGCTGCAGGACGTCAGCTCCGAGTGGCTCGTCGCCGAGTACGCGCCGGGACTGGCCGAGGAGTGGTACGCGGCCACCGAACGCCGGCTCGACCTGCTGCTCGACGCCGGCCGGCACGGTGACCTGCTGCCGCAGCTGCGGGACCTGACCGCCCGGCAGCCGTTGCGGGAGTCGCTGTGGTGCCGGTTGATGGTGGCGCTGTACCGGGCCGGCCGGCAGGCCGAGGCGTTGCAGGCGTACCAGTCGGTGCGGGAGGTGCTGGTGGCGCAGCTCGGCGTCGGTCCCGGTGCGGAGTTGCGGGGACTGCACCGGGCCGTACTCGCCGACGACCCAGCGCTCGGCGCGTCCCTCCCCGTCAATCCCAACTGGCTGGCCGGGCCGGGCGCCGGAGCGGTGGACTCAGCTGCGACACGGATCGTCGATGTCCAGCCCGCTGAGGTAGCGGTCGTAAGGCGCCGCTGGTCTCGAACTGTCGAGGAGCCCGCAGAGCGAGTGCCGCCATGCGTCGATGTCCACCTCCGACACGGTGAGCGATCCGTCGGAGGCGACGACAACGACGTGGTCTCCGGCCGGCAGAGTCATCCCCGCATCACTGCTCTGCCGGACCGTCCAACTTCCTGCGGACTCCGCGTTGCTGGTGTCCCAGAATCGGAGTACGACGACCGGCCCGACCCGGTCGGGCTGCACGAGCAGGCGGGCATCCCGGCTGAAGACGGCGTGATCGTCCCCGTTCCCCGCCAGCCCGTTGACCACTTCGCCACTGTCGACGTCGACGATGAACAGCCGGCCGTCGTCGTCGATCAGGGCGACCTTGTCCCCGTGCGGGCTCACTGTCAGATCCGCGCCGAACTCGGCGCCCTGTGACTCGTACGGGACCTCTCGGATCTTCTCGAGCTCGCCGTCGGTCCACCCCCAGACCCTGATGGTGTTGGTCGGGGTGTCCAGGAGTGCCAACGTTGTGCCGTCGTCGCTGGCCGCCACCGCGCCGATGCCGCTGCCCTCGTCTCCGATCTGCCGGCGCGCCCAGCTCCGGGTGTCGATGAGCAGCGGGCCGTCCCGCCCGAGCACGACGACGTGAACTCCATCGGCCAGGAAATGGACGCCGTCCTCGGTCTCGAACGACACGTCATAGTCAAAATAGATATCGCTTAGTCCGATCTGCTCGCCGGTAGGTAAGTCCCACAACGACAACTCTGCGGTGAACGGTGGCTCGCCCTCGTCAACGAAGACTGCCCGCGTTCCGTCGCGGCTGACGGCGAGAGCGTCCTCCCCCGGTTTGACCACCACCGGGAGAATTCCCAGCCGACGCGGGCCACCGCCGTCATCCGTCCCGGCCCACACCTCGGTGGTCGATTCGACCACCCGCAGGGCCAGGCGTCCGTGCGAGACGAGGTCTCCTCCCTTCGGCACGCTGCCCGCCAGGGCCTCACCGGTGCGCGCCCGATCGGCGTCGAAGAGCGTCACCGCACCGTCGGTCGATCCGGCGGCGATCCAACGCCCGTCGCCAGAGACGGCGATACTACGGGCGGGCCAGGCGAACGAACCGAGGGTGACCTGCGACCGGAGCGCTGTGTCGTAGATCATGATCTCACCACCGCGCGCTCCCACCACCGTCGAGGCGTCGTCGGCGGGCAGCATCGCCAGCAGGCCACCACTGCGGGTGATTCCCTGCCGCCGCCCCGCAAGCAGGTCCCACAACTCCGTGGTGCTGCCGGAGCTCGTACTGATCAGCGCACGGCCGTCGGGGAAGAGTGCCTGCACCTCCTCTTCCGCCCCGATCGCCCGGGGCTTGCCGATGCCCGTCCACGCCCGGGTGCCGGTGGCGAACCGCCGGAGTCGACCCGGCTCCCAGGCGAGCAGGCGTTCGCCCTCGTCGAAGGCGAGTTCCTCGACGCGGCTCGCGCCCTGGCTCAGCACCGCGCCGGTCTGCGCGTCCCAGATGGTCAGTTGGCGGTCGTCGACGCCGGAAGTGTGGTATGTGGCGGCCAACCACCGTCCACTCGGGGAGAACGCGGTGGCCCAGAGCCCGTCAACGGCGTTGGCGAGTTGCGAGGGATCCCCGGCCTTCAGGGTGCGCAGCCGCGTCGCCTGGCGGACATCCCAGAGTTCGATCTGGTTGGGCGAGACCTCGAGCGCCAGCAGCCCTCCGTCGGCGCTGAGCTCGAGAAATCCGGTACCCATCGGAAATCCGCCGGTCTCCAACTGGCGCTCGGCACCGGTCCGGATGTCGTGGACGTGGACGGTCTGGCCCGGGTCGTAGTGCGAGTAGTAGGCCAACGTCCCACCGTCGCGACTGATCGCCACCTGGGTGTCGTAACCGCCCGCTGATCCCGTATAGCCGGCGACGGCGTTGGAGCCGCCCCGCAGGTGCCGGACGACGTACCGGTTGGCGTCCATCGCGGCGGCGAGGGCCCGCGTGGACTCGCTGGTCTGTTGGGCGCTGCGGGAGTACAGCGCCAGTTGGGCGGCGGTGCGTGGGTCCTGGTCGGCCACCTCGATTGACCGTGCCGCCATCGCCTGCGAGGCCGCGACGTGTGCCCGGTTCAACGCCTCGTTCCGTTGCTGCCACGCGACAACGAACGCGCCCACGGCAACGACCAGGAGGATCGCGAGAATGGCGAAGGCGAGGCGGCGCACCAGCGTGAACTGGCGGTGCTGGCGGATGTCGTCGCTGTCGAG
The DNA here is from genome assembly GCF_039871735.1 of Plantactinospora sp. B24E8. Classification (NCBI taxonomy): domain Bacteria; kingdom Bacillati; phylum Actinomycetota; class Actinomycetes; order Micromonosporales; family Micromonosporaceae; genus Plantactinospora; species Plantactinospora sp. B24E8. The sequence continues at coordinate 410,049 of NZ_JBDPMH010000003.1, read as the reverse complement.
GTCATCCTTGGTACGACCGTGCAGCGGCGCGGCGAGCGTGGCGACCGCATCCCGGAACTCGCCCTGCCGCAGCGAGTACTTCTCACCGAGACGGGCCACCGCCAGGTCGACCCAGAGCGGTTCGGCCGGGAACCTCCCGCGCAGCGTGGGCGGCAGGGCGTCCGTACGCGACCAGTCGAAGTCGTTGGCGTCGGGATCCCAGACGAGGGTCCCCGCGCTGACCGCGATGAGGAAGTGCTCCATGGGTCGGTTGGCGACCCAGAAGTCGATTTCCCTGCGAACCCACCGCGAGGCGGCCGCCTCCGGCGAGGCGAGGTAGATGAAGTACCGACTCTCCTGGAGCTCACCAAGGATCGACGACCACAGGTCGTGGTTGGCCGACAGGCTTGTGGTGTCCCGGAACACCCGGATGATCGGTCGGCGGGCCCAGGGTCGGGCCAGGTGCTTCAGCCCGTGCTCGAGGGCCTTCGCCAACTGCTTGTCTCGCTGGTGGCTGTACGAGATGAACGCGTCCCGCCTGATGAGCGCACCTCCACGTCACCGTGCCCAGTGGTGGGGAAATCGAAGATTGTGCTGACTGGCGACGGACGTCGTCAGCCCGCCGAGCCGTGACCCGATCGACATGTGTGCCCCGGGTCCAATGCGGTCAGGCGGTGTTGCGCTGGTGCGGCAGCGAGCCGGTGCCCTTCGCATTTGTGTTGTCGAGGCCGGGCTCTCCATCCAGCAGCGCCCTGACCGTGTCGTCACTCATGCCGGCGAGCTTCCCGAAGCCCAGCACGTAGGCCCTGAGCCGCGTCTGCATGGCCGCGAGCTCGGTTCGGCACTCGGCGTTCTTCGGCCACTCCTGGTCGGGCCGACCGGGCGACTCCTGCTCCCAGGCGTGCAGCTCGGGGTGCCAGCGGGAGAGGAACGGCGCGAGCTCCCTGTTCAGCATGGCGAGCGCGAGGTGCTCGACCGACGGTGCCGCGCCGACGATCTTGCTCGGCCTCACCTCGTCGAGAATCTGCCGCGTCAGCAGTACAAGCGCGTGCAGCGAGGACAGCGCCTCCCGGAGCCGACCGGTACCGGGAGCCAGCGGTCGTACGGCCACCCGGCTGGTCATCTCCTTGAACAGCCGCCAGGCGACCTGCTGCGTGTCACGGGTGAGCACGAAGTTCAGCTCACTGAGCTGAGGCACGGTCACCTTGACGTCGGTCAGCCGGATCCCGCTGACGCTGTACGCGTGCACGACCACCGCTGCCACGGCGCCTGCGGTGGCTCCGGCGAGAATGAAGAGGTTCTGCCCCTTGAGCAGACTCGCGTAGTAGACCGCCACGCCCACGGCAGCGCCGACAACCAGGCCCACCAGGGCCTTGAACCACCAGCCTCGGCGCACCATGTAGCCCCCCCGCTCTCCGTGACGCGGATGTGCCCTCCGCCGCGCGTCAGCAGTGTCATTCAATCACGATGGAACGTACTGCCGGCACCCGGACGATGTGGACAGGACAAGCAGCCACGCGACACACTCGATGCCGTTGCGGTATCAGCTGCCGTGCTGTCGGCGCACCATCTCGGTGATCCAGATCGGCGCGTACGGCGACGTGCAGCCCGGCGAGGTCGGATAGTCCTTGAGCACCGCCAGGCGCTCACCGATGCCGATCGCCCGGGCGCGGTACTAGGCGTGCTCGATTCCGATCTGGGCCAGGCAGTGGTTCATCGCCCACTGCAGACGCTCCGGGGCGTCCTTCATCTCCGCCTCGATGATGTCGAGTAGTCCGGGCAGGTCGAGGCCGTCGGGCGTCTTCGTCACGCGTTCGGTGGTCAGCGCCCAGCCGGCGCTCGCGACCACCGGATCCGGGTCGGCGAACCAGGCCACCCGCAGCTCCTCGGCGTACGGGCTCTTCTTCACCACGTAGTTCACCAGCCAGTCGTGCACCTTGGGGGCACGCGCCGCACGCAGCATGGCATCCAGCTCGTCGCGGCCGAACGCCTTCGGGCGGCAGATCAGCAGCGCCAGCAGCCTCGCCGCGAGTACGTCGAGGAGTTCGGCTGATCGACCACCACCGTCGTCGTCACCACCGAAACCGAGCACCATGGTCGATTGATAGTTCCGGAACCTTTCCGTAACTTGACTATCGACGTCTGCTCGGGGGAGGACTGACGTGGTGCTGGAGTTTCGGCTTCTGGGATCGTTCGAGCTCCACGACGGGGAACAGCCGGTCCCGCTCACCGCACACAAGCCCCGGACGCTGCTGGCCCTGCTGCTGCTGCACGCCGGCCAGCTCACGCCCTGGCACCGGCTGGTCGACGAGCTGTGGCACAGTCGGCCACCCCGGTCGGCGATCCCCAACCTGCGTACGTACGTCACCGAACTGCGGCGGGCGGTGTTCCACAACAGCGGGCAGCTCGCGACCGAGCCTGGCGGATACCGACTCCGTCTCGGCCCCGAACTGGTCGATCTCGTCGAGTTCGACCGACTGTGTACCGAGGCGCGCCACCGACACCTCGACTGCGATCTGGTCGCGGCGGAGTCCGCGTACACGAAGGCGTTACGGCTGTGGCGTGGGCCGCCGCTGGCCGGCCTGCACACCGGTCCGGTGCTGGCGGCCGCCGCCACGGTGCTGGCGGAGCGGCGGACCGGCGTGGCGGAGGACTATTTCGAGGTACGACTCGACCTGCTCGGCGCCGGGCACGGTGGAGGTCCGGAACTCGTCGCCGACCTGCGCCAGCACATCGCGGAGTTTCCGTTACGGGAGCGCCCGCGCCGGCAACTGATGCTCGCGCTCTACCGGCTCGGCGACGTGGCGGGCGCCCTCGCCGTGTACCGGGCCGGGTGCGAGGAGATGCGCACCTCGCTCGGGCTCGACCCGGACCACGAGCTCGAACGGCTGCACGCCGCGATCCTGCGCCGGGACCCCGGCCTGCTCCGGACCGCCCCGCCCCGCTTCCAGATCCGCCCCACCCACCGCTGAGCCCGGGCCGAACACGGCGTGGTGGTTCCACCAGACCTCGGAGCGCGCTGCGGCGGTGGGCCGGGGCACGATCAGGCCCGCCCCTGCCTGCCGGACGGGTGGCCCTCCGGTTCTGGGGCCTGGCCCTCCGGTTCCGGGGCCCGATAGCCCCGGGCCTGGAGGTGGAACAGTCCCGCGTAACGCCCACCGGCGGCCAGCAACGACTCGTGGGAGCCCTGCTCCACGACCCGGCCGCCGTCCAGCACCACGATGAGGTCCGCGTCCCGGACCGTGGAGAGCCGGTGCGAGATGAGCAGGCTGGTCCGCCCCTGTCGGAGCGCGCGCAGCCGCAGGTGCACCTGGTGCTCGGCCTCGGCGTCCAGTCCGGCGGTCGGCTCGTCCAGGATCAGCAGGTCCCGTTCGTCGCGCAGCAGTGCACGGGCGACCGCGACCCGCTGCCACTGCCCGCCGGAGAGTGACACGCCGATCCGGGGGTCCTCCTCCGCCGCCGCGTCGTCCAGGAAGATCCGCGACAGCAGGGTGTCGTATCCGGCGGGCAGTGCGGCGAGCGTGTCGTGGCAGCCGGCCGACCGTGCGGCCGCCGTGATGCCCGCCCGGTCGGCGAGCCGGTCCAGGTCTCCGACGCCGATGTTCTCGGCCGCGGACAGGTCGTACCCCATGAAGTCCTGGAACACCACGCTGAGCCGTTTCCGTAGCCCGACCACGTCGAGCTCGCGCAGGTCCGTGCCGTCCCACCGGACGCCGCCCCGGACCGGGTCGTAGAACCGGCACAGCAGCTTGACGAGTGTGCTCTTGCCCGCTCCGTTGAGTCCGACCAGGGCCACCGTCGACCCGGCCGGGATGACCAGGTCGACGCCGCGCAGGATCCAGGGCTGGCCGTCCGCGTACCGGAACCACACGTCACGCAACTCGACGCCGTGCCGTAGCGGGCCGGGTTCCACCGCCCCGGCCGGTTCCGGCAGGTCCGGTGGCGCACCGACGACCGCCCGGTAGTGGTCGAAGAGCAGCAGTGCGTGGTGCATGCCCGCGCCCTGCGCCACCATGCCGCCGAGCGCGGTCTGCACCCCGGCCACCGCCGCGACGAAGAGCGTGACGTCGCCGACGGTGAGCCGGCCCCCGGCGGCGAGGGTGATCGCCCAGGCCAGCCCGCCGGCGGCCACCGCGGCGGCGAGCAGCGCCAGCGTCGCCTGCCCGACCATCTCCCGGCGGTCCATCGTGTTCCGTTCGCGGTTGACGTGCCGCAACTCCCGCAACAGTCTGGCGGTGAAGAAGTCGCCGAGGGCGAAGAGGCGAATCTCCTTGGCCGCTTCGAGGCTGGTCAGCAGGCGTGCGTAGAACAGCTCCCGCCGCTCGGCGTGCCCCAGTCGCCAGGCCAGGGCGGCGCGTTGCCGGCTCAGCCGGATCTCCACCCAGGTGGTCGGCGCCGCCGCCACCGCGACCACCAGCACCATCGCCGGTGCGACGGCCACCAGGGAGCCGAGGAACCCGAGCAGCGTCAGCGCACCCTGCGCGACGCCGAGTCCGCCGCTGACGCAGTGCGCCGGCCCCAGCCGTCCGGCGCTCTCGGCGAGCTGCAGGCGGTCCCGGAACCGGGGATTCTCCAGTCGGGCCAGCCCGGCGAAGGAGTTCACCGCCGTGTAGAGACGGCCGGTGACGAGCAGCCGGAGCGCCCGGCCACTCACCCCGTCGACGTATCCGGTCAGGTGTGGTTGGGCCGCGACGATCGCACCCACCACGCCGAGCGCGGCGGCCAGCATCAGCAGGTCGCCGAGGTGCCGCCCGGCCGCACCGGAGGCGAGCCGGTCCAGCACCAGTTTCGTGAGCCAGGCCAGCGCCACCGGACCAGCACCGGCCAGCAGGGCGAGCAGCACCTTGGCCGAGGTGGCCAGCGGCGCCGCCCGCCAGGCCAGCAGCAGGGCGTCGAGCAGATAGCGCCCGGCCGTGGTCGCGCCGAGACGCGCCGACGACGGCCCCGCCTGCCACGCGTCCGGGTCGGTGGTACGGCTCATACCGCCGACAGTTCGGGCAGCCGGTCGACCACACTGCCGCTGGCCCCGATCCGGCCGTCGCCGTCCAGCACGCACACCGCCGGATAACCCTGCACCCCGAACGCCCGGTGCAGCGGCCCGTCCTCGACCTCGACCACCACCCGGGCGACCGGTTCGAGCAGGGTCACCAGGTCGTGCACGGTCTCGGGGGTACCGACGGCGACCGCGAGCGCCCGCCCCGGGCCGGCCGCCGTCGCCCGCTCGACGAACCGGGGCGCCTGCTCCCGGCACGGGGCACAGCTCGGCGAGAAGAACCCGACCAGGGTCGTCCCGACCAGGGCGTCCCGGTCGAGCGGCTCGTCCGCCGTGGTCAGGACCGGTTCGAACGGGGCAGGTTGTGCGCCCGGCGCCAGCATGATGTCGGAGTTGGCCGGTCCGGAGGCCAGTGTGTCGAGCCGACTGGTGTGTTCGCGCAGTCGCCGGATGACGCCGTACGTGAAGATCAGGTTGGCGACGGCGACGATTCCCAACAGGACGTTCGCCACGACGAGATACGGCACGACAGATCTCCCTCGGTGTCGGTCAGGCGGGTGTGGCGGTCAGGCCCACAGCTCGACCAGGTCGTCGAAGTGGATGACAAAACTCGCCAGGAGAACGGCGGCCCCCACGGACAGGAGCACGCCGGCGGCGTCGGTCGACGACGCCGTGCCGGGCGACAGCGCCGCGACCAGGCCGAGCCCGCCGACCAGGAGCAGCAACAGATTGCGTACGACGTGCCGCCGCCCGATGCGCGCCCGGCCCGCGCCGAAGCACCGGCAACGCACGACCAGCCGACGTCGGACGACCAGCACCACCCCGGCGGTCAGTACGCCGAGCAACCCGCCGGCCAGTCCGAAACCCCAGACCGGCGCCACCAGCAGCAGCGGCGGCACCAGCACCTCGGCGGCGGTGAGCAGGGCCGCCGCCGGCACGGTACGGCTCACCAGCGGGGCGAGTGACCGGGCGAACTCGTCGAAGGCGGTACGCGACCGAAGTTTGGTCACCGCCGACCAGGCGAACACCACGGCCAGCAGCATCCCGCAGCCGATCTCCAGGTACGCCATCCCGCCGATCCCCTCGCCTCGGTCCGTGACGCCGGAATCGGCGACGCCGACCGGAGGGCCGGCGCCGCCGATGCGGTGACCGTCTCAGCAGCCGGTCGGCCCGGTGCGGGCCTGGCAGCTGCAGCTGTAGGAGGTGCCGGAGGCGCAGCACCGCTGGTAGTAGAGATAGCTGGACCGGCAGTAGCAGTACTCACCCCACCAACAGGGCTGCGCCTGCGCCTCGACGCGCGGCACGGCCATGGTCACCATCCTGTCGGCGACCCGGCGGACAAGTTTCTTCATCCCCGACCTCCTTCGATGTTGATCTGCCCCCACGCTAGGCACCGGCGATACACCGGCCGTACAGCGCGCGCATAGCGGTCCCGGAGAGGCAGGTCAGCGCCGCCACGGCAGTCAGGTCATGGTGCGTGGCACGGCACTCAGATGCGGCGGAGCACGGCACCGAGGAGGCGGTCGGCGGTCACGTAGCCGTAGTGACGCGAGTCGTAGCTGGCGCCCGGGTTGTCACCGATCGCCACGAGGCGACCCGGTGGCACCACCTCGTCGTCGAGCACCGCCAGCGCCGGCCCCGCCTCACGCGGCACCGGGTCACCCGGCAGCGCGACCGCCCGCTTGATCAGCCACCCTTCGGCCGTGTCCACCCTCCCCGGGTCCGGCAGCGCCGGTCGGGTCGGTGGACGGGAGGGTGCCGGTGTCTCGGCGAAAACCACCAGGTCCCCGGTACGCAGCGCGACCAGCGGGCGACGGCGGACCAGAACCCGGTCGCCCTCGCGCAGCGACGGTTCCATGCTCGGGCCGCGGACCGTCACCACCACGAACCGGCGACGCAGTACGGCCACACCGACGACCACAGCCACCGCGACCCCGGCCGCGACGGCGAGTACGCCGAACCACGCCCCGTCCACCATCGGGCACAACTGTAGCCCGCCGGCCGGGACGCGGGCCCGTTTGCGGGGGCACGTCGAGGAGTGCGGCTGGTGGGGTCGGCACGCGTCGAATTCATTGCATATTGCCGACAAATTCGCCGATGGGCACTGACCGAGCGATCGACAAACCTCCACACTGGAGCCGGACCCGCCCAGGACGCGGGTCCACGCATCTCCCGCCGACCGGCTCTGGAGGTTCCGTTGACCGTCTCCGCCCCAGTCCCCCGCCCTGTCCGGGTGCGTTTCCCCCGGCTCCTGCTCCTGGTCGCGGCCATCGCGACGATGCTCGTCGGACCGGCCGTGGTCGTGCCGACGTACACGAGTTCCGCCTCGGCCGCCGTCTACAGCTCGTGCACCATGGCCCGCTGCGCGGACGCCCGTACGGCGCGCAGCGGCTGGGCGGCCAAGGGGTTCCCCACCGCCCGCAACTGGTACTCCTGGAGCGGCGGGCTCGCCAACTTCGCCGGCGGGCAGTTCTACAACCGTGAGGGGCAACTGCCGGCCGGCGCCACCTACCACGAGTACGACGTCTACCCGCGGACGCAGGGTGCCGCGCGGGACGCGTACCGGATCGTGGTCAACCGGAGCACCGGGGTCACCTGGTTCAGTCCGAACCACTACACCGACTTCTACCGGCTCTGACCTGATCGTCGTGGGTCGGGTGGACCGGCGTCCGCCCGACCCCGACACGGGGGTGACCGGCCCGAGACGACGATTCCGACTGTGGGAGAGCTTCATGCCGGAGGACGACCGCCTGCCTCGGTGGCTGGGGGTGACGACCGTCGCCGCCCTGACGACGGACGCGACGGTGCTGGACGGCGCCGCCTGCCGGACCCGGGCCGGCCTGTACGCGGAATGGGCCCGGGTACTGCACTTCCCCGACCACTTCGGGCACAACTGGGACGCGTTCGCCGACAGCCTCCGCGACACCCTGCCGGTCACCGGTACGACGCTCGTCCTGAGCGACGCCGGACAGCTCCTCGTCGACGAGGCACCCGCCCAGCTCGGTACGCTGCTCGCGATCCTGGACGAGGTGGCCGCCGCGGATCCCTCGTTCCGGGTGGTCCTGCAGACCGCCCCGGTCGGAGCGGCCGACCTGGTCCGGCGGCTCAGTCGCGGTTCTCGTTCACCCAGTTCCGGCCCAGGGTGAACGCCTCGACCGGGTCGCCGGTGCCGGCGCCGGGCGACGCGCCGACAGCCGGCACCGACGGCGGTGATGCCGGGGCGTTGTACGGTACCCAGCACTCCGTCCGCGAACGCTGGTAGGGGAACATGAGCGCCGCTCACCGGCCCACCTTCAAGACATCGATTTTCCTGAGCTACCCCAAACCCTGCATGGACCAGCAACAACGGTTCATCGACCGGCTCTGCGACCACCTGGACAGCCGGGGCTTCGCGCCACGCACCCTGGGCGTCACCGACTACGACATGGACGCACCGCTGAAGGCGATCCGTCGGCTGATGCGCGAGTCGAACGGCTTGATCACGGTCGCCTTCCGCCGGACGTACGTCGAACACGCGGTGGGCAACCATCGGACCGACCTGGCCGGCCGCGAGAGTCACGACCTACGGGAGGTCTGGTTCACGAGCCCGTGGTCGCACATCGAACCCGCCATGGCGTACCAGTTGGGCCTGCCGATCCTGATCCTCAAGGAGAGCAAGGTCGTCGCGGACGGACTTCTCGAACGCGGGGTTGTCGGGACGTACCTGCCGGAGTTCGACGTCGAGGACCCGGCCGAGGAGTATCTCGAGTCGCCGGAGTGGCGACAGCTGATCGGGCAGTGGGAGGGCCAGGTCCGCCAGGTGGTCGACCGCAAGGGCAACCCGCCGCAGCTCTACTGATCCGGGTGCCCTCGGGGCACGGGAGCAGACGGCCACCTTGTGGCGGGCGGTGGCCGGTCAGCCCGGGTCCGACTCGACGTACCGGGTCAGGCCGTCGGCCCGGGCCCGCAGCAGCTCGGTCAGCAGCACCCGTCGCGACGCCGGCAGCAGCGACCGGGCCACCTCCGGCGCGAAGAAGCCGTGCCCGGCCAGTTCGCCGGGGTCCAGTTTGATCGCCGCCTGCCGGTCGGGCGGCAGCAGAGCACCGTCGAAGACGAAGAACAGCGTGCCGTCCGGACCCTCCGCCGTCCAGGCGACGACCAGCAGGGCTCCGATCGGGACGTCGAGCCCGAGCTCCTCCCGTACCTCCCGGACGCAGGCGACCCGGGGTGTCTCGCCGGCGTCGACGCCGCCGCCGGGCAGGTTCCAGAACTCCTTGTACGTCGGATCGACAAGCAGGATCCGGTCGGCGTCGTCGAAGAAGGCCGCCCCGGACACGACCCTCGGCCGGGCGGGCGTACGCCCCGGCCCGGTCACCCTCTCGGATCCCCCGCCGCCTCCCCGTCGGACGCGACCCCACCGTCGGACGCGGCCTCCTCGGACGCGGCGGCGCCGAGCGTCGCGCAGGCCTGCTCCGCGACCCGTTCGAGCTGCTTGGTGGCCTCCACCGAAAGGCCCCGCTCGGTCGCCGTCCAGGAGATCCACGCCCGCGCGACCTCCGGCAGGACGTGTACGACGTCCGGGTCGCCCACCGCCTCGGGCCCGAGGCTGGACAGCCCGAGCACGGCCTGGACCCGGCGGGGACCGAGCTGGAGCGGGTGGCAGGCGGCCTGCTCGACGAAGTGCGCGACCAGCAGGTCGACGGCCCGGGTCGTCGCCCCGGTCCGGGGGAGCCCGGACGCCGCGTCGGAGTCGAGGAAGTTCCGCTTCAGGAGTTCGACCTCGACGTTGCCGGGGAACGGCTCCGGTGGCGCGGCGGCCGGACTCAACGCCCGGGCCCGGGCCAGCGTCAGGGCCCGCATCTTCCGGTACGCCTGCGGCAACGGCCTGAGCTTGTACTCCGGGTTCTCCGACAGCTCGTCCGAGGTGGCGATCGCGTCCTCGATCAGCCGGCGGGCGTACGCCGGGTCGAGCGGTTCGCTGACGATGCCCTCACCGCCGCCGTCGGCGCCGCCGAGGATGCCCCGCAGCGCGTCGACGTCCATGCTGAGGGTCAGCTCCCGGACCATGCCGCCGCCGAGGGTCCGGTCGATCAGCATCAGGATGCCGTGCGGGTCGTCGCCGTCGTAGGAGAAGGCGCAGAGCAGGATCGCCGTCTCACCGAACTCGTCGTGCGCCCACCAGCAGCCGTCGACGCGTACCCGGCCGAGGGTGTCCGTCCAGGACGGCTCCGGCTGCCCCTCGGCGACGAGCCGGTCGGCGTTCAGCCGGGCGAGGTCCCGCTGGGTGTCGACCGGACTCATCGCCTGGAAGGCGCGCAGTGCCGCCACCGCCGTCGGGGTGCGCCGTCGACCCAGTTCCTGGATGACCCTGGCGTCGGACTGCACCGCGACGGCGAGCGGCAGCGAGAGGCCCTCGGCGCTCTCGTGCGCGAGCAGCTGCGTCATCCCCTGTTCGACGGACCAGGGTCCGCCGGACATGATCGAGAAGTTCCACTCCAGGAAGTTGGCGCTGGCGGAGGTACGGATCAGGTCCGGCTCGCTGTCACCCATGTGGCGATTGTCGCAGTCGATCCCCCCGGAAGCGACGACCGTCGCCGTACGCGCCGTCGGGGTATCCGGCCGGCCGGCGGCGTCCCTGAACGGGAACATGCCGGGACATCCGTCCGGTGCGTAGACAGGGTGATGGTGGGTCGGGTCCGTCGAGGACCCGCTGGATCGTGAACTTCAGGGGCGAAGGGAAGACGGATGTCGCAGCCGACCGAGGCGTCGACGGCGGAGAAGGAGACCGGCCCGGCAGCGGCCGCCACGGCGGAGAAGGCAACCGCGACCGGGAAGGCGGGAACCGTGGAGCAGGCATCCGCCACGGCCGAGCAGGTGGGCACCGCGAAGCAGGCGGGCGCCACCGGGGCGCAGCCGGACCGGACGCCCGAGCCCCTGGCCGAACCCTCGCCGGAGGCGTCGCCGGTTGCCCGGCCGCGCAGCGCCCGGGGCGGGTTCGTCGGCGCCTTCACCCGTACCGTCCGCCGCGACCAGCCACGCTCGCCGATGGGCCAGGTGGCGATCAGCGCCCTGATCATCGTGGTGCTCGCGGCCGTGGTGGTGGCCAGCGGGGCACTGCTGCGCGGCGGCGACAAGCAGACCCGGACCGCCGCGGAGTCCAGCGCGGCTCCGTCCCCGTCCGGCACCCGGACGCCCGGCACCACACCGGTGGCCGGCGTACCCGGTGCACCCGGCCAGCCGGGTGCGCCCGGCCGTCCGGGGGCACCGGGTGCACCCGGCCAGCCCGGCGCACCGGGTACGCCGGCCACCCCGGGTGGCGGGCCGACCGGGGGCAGCGGCTCGACCGCCGGTGGCGACTCGACCGGCTCGTCGGCATCCTCCACCGACTCCAACACCAACACCGTCCGGACCACACCCAAGCCGGTGGTGACCTACACCGGCGTCGCCGGCCGGGGCTGCACCAGCCCCGGTACGACGTACACCGAGCACGGCTGGTACACCAACGGCGACGCCGGCTGGTGGACACTCGCCCACGGCAGCTACACCGGCAACGGCTGCAACGGCCAGTTCACCGACATGCCGATGTCCGGCGACGCCAACCGGGACACGGCGGGGCAGGCCATCGTCTGGGGCTTCAAGGTCGGCAGCCGGGCGCAGCAGTGCACGCTGTCGCTCTACGTACCCACCAGCGCCAGTTCTCGCGACGTGGCCGCGACCAACGCGCACTTCGCCGTCGTACACGGCACCACGATCGACAACACCACCTACGTCAACCCGTCCGGCGACAAGTACGTCAACCAGGGCGCCCACCACAGCAGCTGGGTCACGCTCGGCACCTGGCCGGTGCACAACGGCATGATCGGCGTCAAGCTCACCAACCGTGGCAACCCGTACGGTTACCCGATGACGTACCCGCACCTGGCCGGGGGTGCGGTCAAGGCGCGCTGCGTCGCCGAGTGACGTGCGGACGGCCTGGGAGCGGGTGGCGCCCCGCGGTTGGGGCGCGCATCGCAGCATCGGCGCGGCGGTTCGGTCGGCCGCGCCCGGGGCCACGATCTCGGTCCAGCCGGGCGAGTACGTCGAGCGGCTGATCCTGGACAAACCAGTGGTGATCCGGGCCGAGGGCGGCCCGGGCACTGTCCGGCTGACCGGTGCCGGTGGTCCGGCGGTCACCCTGCTCGCCGAGACCGGCGGTCTGCACGGGCTGACCGTCGAGGCGACCGACGGCGCGGTGGCGGTGCTCGCCGAGCGGGGCGCGGTCACCGTGGAGGGCTGCGAGATCCGGGGCACGGTCCAGGTGGTCGGTGACGCCGCTCCGGTGCTGCGGACCTGCCGGGTGACCGACGCCGGAGTGGTCCTCGACGACGTGAGCCGGGCCCGGCTGGTCGACTGTACGGTCACCGGCGCCCCCGGCGTCGGCATCCTGGTCCGGGGCGACGCGGAACCGGAGCTGACCGGCACCCGGGTCAGCCACACCGGCGCCGACGGGCTGGTCTTCGCCGGTGCCGCCCGTGGTCTGGTCGACGACTGCGAGGTGAGCCGACCCGGTGGTGCCGGTCTGGTGCTGCGCGAGCAGGCGGCGCCGACGGTCCGCGGCACCCGCGTCCGCGATCCACGTGGCGACGGGATCCGGGTCGAGGGTCCACCGCCGTTGGAACCGGACGGCGACGGCGGGCCGGCGGCGTCGGCCCCGGCCGCGACCGGGGCGAGCACCGGCGGTCCCCTGCTGGAGCGGGTCGAGGTGGCCCGCGCCGCCGGCTTCGGCGTCTGGTTCTCCGGGCGGGTCGGCGCGGTGCTCCGCGACGCCACGGTCACCGACCCCGGACGTACCGGGGTGCTGGTCGCCGACGCCGCCCGGGTCCGGGTCGACGGCGTCACGGTCAGCCACGCCGGGAGTTCCGGCCTCGCCGTACGCGACCGGGCCGAGCTGGCGGCCGACCGGGTCACCGTCGAGCGGGCCGGCGCCAACGGGGTCCTGGTCCGCGACGACGCGAGCGCCCGCCTCACCGACCTGCGGCTCGGCGCCACCCGCTACACGGCGGTGCACGTCGGCGGCCGGGCCGAGGTCGTCGTCACCCGCGCCGAGCTGCACGACACCCCGGAGTTCGGGGTACGCGTGGTCGAACGGGGCCTGGCCGCACTGGACCAGGTACGGATCCGGGCCGCCGAGATGGGCGGTTTCGACGTGGCGGACCGGGGTGACCTGACCGCGACCGGTTGTACGGTCGTCGGCGGCGCGACCGGGTCGACGCTGGCCAGCCGGCACCGCCCACTGCTGCGGGACTGCGAGTTCGCCCGGAACGGGCAGACCGGGGTGCTGGTCGCCGCCGGCACCGGCGCGTTCCTCTCCGGCTGTGTCATCCGGGGCAGCGGCGACGTCGGGCTGCGACTGGCCGACCACGGCACCGCCTGGGTCGACGGGTGCACCATCTCCGACACCGGCGGCACCGGCCTGGTGGTCGGCGCCGGGGCCCGCCCCACGGTCCGGTCCAGTACGGTCTCCGACACCGGAAAGAACGGCATCTACCTGCATGCGGAGGCGCACGGAGCGTTCGACGACTGCGTGGTGTCCAGGGCCGGCTACCCTGCGTTGCACGTCGGCGCCGGCGCCGATCCGACGTTCCGGCGGCTCCGGCTGACCGAGACGGCGCGCGGGGTCAGCCTCGACCCCCGGGCCGAGGCGAGCTTCGCGGAGTGCAGCTCCTCCGGGGTCGCCGCGGACGACCTGCCGGCGTCGGCCCGCCCGGCACGCACCGCCGTACTCGTCGGCGCGGCGGCGTCCGGCGGGCCGGTGCCGGGCCCGACCGCCGGCCGGGACATCCCGGCGACGGCCGGCGAGTCGCTGCCGGAGCTGCTGGCCGAGCTCGACGGACTGGTCGGGCTCGCCAGTGTGAAGCAGGACGTGAGCCGGCTCGTGAAGGTCATGCAGATGGTCCGGCAGCGGCAGGAGGCCGGGCTGCAGCCGCCGCCGCTCGGCCGGCACCTCGTCTTCGCCGGCAACCCCGGTACCGGCAAGACCACCGTCGCCCGGCTCTACGGGCGGCTGCTCGCCGCGATCGGACTGCTTGCCTCCGGTCACCTGGTCGAGGCGGACCGCTCCATGCTCGTCGGCGAGTACGTCGGGCACACCGCGCCGCGTACCCAGGCGGTGTTCCGGCGCGCCATCGGCGGGGTCCTCTTCATCGACGAGGCGTACTCGCTGGTGCCGACGGGCCAGGGCGGTGACTTCGGTCAGGAGGCGATCGTCACACTGGTGAAGCTGATGGAGGACTACCGCGACGAGGTGGTGGTGATCGCCGCCGGCTACCCGTCGGACATGGACCGCTTCGTCGCCTCCAACCCGGGTCTCGCCTCCCGGTTCACCCGTACCCTGACCTTCGCCGACTACACGCCCGAGGAGTTGGTCCGGATCGTCGGCCAGCAGGCCCGCGCCCACCAGTACCGGTTGGCGGAGGCCACCGGCGTCGCGCTGCTGGAGCACTTCTCGGCCCTGGAACGGGACGTCCGCTTCGGCAACGGCCGGGCGGCCCGGCAGACGTTCCAGGACATGACGGAACGCCAGGCCCAGCGGGTCGCCGAGGTCGCCGACCCGACCGAGAACGACCTGATGCTGCTCGTCCCGGCGGACCTGCCGGACCGAGTCGCCTGAGGGTGCCGTCAGTCCGCATCGCGGGAGGAGTTAACTGGTCGGAGGCCGTTTCACTGTGCGTTAACTCGCGCGGCCCACGCTCGTCACAAACCCCGGCCATTGTGATTAACCGCCCAGTGGGCTCACTACCGTCGGTGGCCGCGACTACGATGCCTGAGCGGGGTTGGACTGATGGCAGAACATTCGGCAGAGAAACGGCAGCGGTGGTGCTGATCTCCTCCATGTCGACGCGGGACGGGTCGACGCCCTCCCACCAACGGCTACCCGTGGCGGCGGACGCGGAGCTTCCCGCGATGATCACGCCCCGGACGACCTTCGGCAGACTGCTCCGCGAGGCACGACTGCACGCCGGCCTGACCCAGGAGGAACTCTCCCTCCGTTCCGGTCTCGGCGTCCGTACCGTCGGGGACCTGGAACGCGACCGCATCGCGCGGCCACACCGGCGGACCGTCGACGCGTTGGTCGGCGCGCTGGATCTGCGGGGCGCGAAGGCCGAGACGTTCCGGGCCGTGGCCCGGCCGGTCCGCGAACCCCGGACCGGCCCGGACGAAACCCGGTCCCAGCCCGAGCGGGCGGAGTCCTGGGGCCTGCCCGCCGACCTGTGCGACTTCGTGGGCCGGGAGGCGGACCTCGACCGGCTGCTGCTCTGGGCGGAGCGCACCACCGACCTCGGCTCCGCGCCGGTGCTCATCTCCGGCCCGCCCGGCGTCGGCAAGACCTGCTTCGCCGTGCACGCCGGTCACCGGCTCGTGGAGCACTTCCCGGACGGCCAGGTCTTCGTGGACCTGCAGGGTCTGGGCCCCCGGCCGCGTCAGCCCCACGAGACGCTGGGTCTGCTGCTGACCGGTCTCGGCGTCCCCGAGGCCGAACTCCCCACGTCGGTGGAGCACCGGACCGGCCTGTTCCGCGCGCTGTCCCGGGACCGCGCCCTGCTCGTCGTGCTCGACAACGTCGCCGACGAGGCGCAGATCCGGCCGCTGCTCACCGGCGAGGGCCGGGCCCGGTTCGTCGTCACCAGCCGCCGCACCCTGGCCGGGCTGCACGCCGGACAACGAATCCAGCTGAGCCGGTTCAAGCGTGGGGAGGCGCTCACCCTGCTCGGGCTGATCAGCGGCTGGCACCGGCTGGTCGCCCAACCCGACGAGGCGACGCAGGTGGCCCGGTTCTGCGGTCACCTACCGCTCACCCTGCGCATCGCCGGCAACCGGATGGCCGTACGTCCACAGTGGGCCTTCGGCGATCTCGCCTGGCGGCTGCGCGACGGACGCACCCGGCTGTCCCGGCTGGTCGCCGGCGACCTGGCGGTACGCCCCGTCCTGGAGAGCTCGTACCGGCTGCTGAGCCGGGACGCGCAACGCCTGTTCCGGCGGCTGGCCCTGACCTCGGACGGCATCGCCTCCGTACCGGTCGCGGCGACCCTGCTGGAGTCGGACCCCGACCGCGCCGAGCAGACGGTCGAGGAACTGGTGGACGCGAGCCTGCTCGCCCCGACCTCGTCGCCCTCGCGGTACCGGCTGGAGGATCCGCTCCGGCTGCTGGCCGAGGAACTGCTTCAGGTGCAGGAGCGGGTGACCTTCGTCCCCCGGCTGCTCAGCCAGCTGATGACAACGCCGGGACAGTCCGCCGTCAGCTCAGCTCCTCAATCATCTTCTCCATCGTGCCCGCCATCGGAGCGGTACGACGGGTGAGCAGTTCGGTGGAGCGGTCCTCGCAGTCCCGCACCGCCGCCAGCACCTGATCCGCCAGGCGGGTCGGCTCCTGCTCCATCGCCCCGGGGGCGATGGTGAGGGCGGCGAGCTTGCCGGAGCGCATGGTGGCCCGTACCGCGCCGTCCGGTGAGCTGCCGTACACCTCGACCGCCTCGAACTCCTCGCGGGCGCGCTGCACGTCGCTGCTGAACCGGGCCAGTTGCTCGGTCAACTGGCGGAAGTCGGGCATGGTCATGGACAAGTTGTATCCGCCGGTGACGGCTACCGGACAGTACCCGTTCTGGGACGTCGTGACGGGGCAGACGAGGGCCGGTCCACTCGCTATCGTCGTGGACGAGTTCGGTGAGCGGCCCGGCACATCCCGTACAGCCCGCCACCGACAAGCCGGCGATCCGCCTGCGGCCGGCCGCCCGGAGAGTGGGCGGATTCACCGGCAGATTCGGCAATTTTCGGATTTCCGCCACTGATCCCGCCTGGGCAACCCGGGCTTCTCGATCTTGCATGGGACGGGGGACACCGTTTTGGTGTCCAGCCCGCCGCCGCACCACCCGCCCCGACCGGACGGGCCGCGGCAGCGGCGAGGTGTCGGAGCAGACCCGCGGGGGAAGCAGTCATGAACAGCGTCGACGTCCGACCGGACGACGCGCGGCACAGCGGCGGGGGGCCGCTCCCGCTCGCCGTCGTGTCCGGCAACACCATCATCCGCAGCGGTCTGGCCCACGTGCTGGCCGAGGCGCCCGGGGTGGCGGTGCGGTACGGGGTGGAGAGCGTCACCGCGCTCCCGACCCGGGACGACCCGCCGGCACTTGTCGTCCTCGACCTCTACCCGCAGCGCAGCACCCGGATCGGGGCGAGCTTCTGGGCGCTGCTGCCACCGGGCAGCCGAGCCATCGCCCTGTGCCGGCCGGACGACCCGCCGAACCTGCCCGCCGCGCTGCAGGGCGGGGCACACGCCTTCCTCACCCGGGAGTCGGAGGCGGCCGAACTGCTGCTCGCGGTCGAGACCGTACGCCAGGGCGGCCTGCACGTCTCCGCCGATCTGCTCGGCCACCTGGTCCACCAGACCACTCCGGAGCCGGCCGGTCGGGAGCCCCAGCTGGCCAGCCGGGAGATCGAGACGCTGCGGTGGGTGGCAAAGGGCCTGACGCACGGACAGATCAGCCGCCGGATGGGGCTGACCGAGTCGACCGTCAGCACCTACGTCAAACGGATCCGGACCAAACTCAACGCCGGCAACAAGGCCGAACTGACCCGGCGGGCGATCGAGCTGGGCTACGTCTCAGCCCGGTGAGCAGGCGGCGCGGTGGACCGGCCCGGCGGGTGGTCCCGGCGGGGACATCCGATTGGTAACTCGCGGGGCCGTGGCCACGGTGTGAACCTGGACTGGGTCCGTCGGCCCGCGCCGCGGCAGCGCCCGGGGTCCCGACACCACCCGGGTACGGCCCGACGGTCCCGCGAGCACCAGGAATCGACCGTACTCCATATGGAGCAGCCATGACCATGCCAGGCTTTCGCGTCACACCGGAGATGGTGCACGGCGCCTCGATCAACTGCAGTCAGACCGCCGACCAGGTCTGGCAGCAGCTCGCCGTACTGCGCAACTACGTGGTCGGCCTGGAGGCGACCTGGCACGGCATCGCCCAGGACACCTTCCAGCAGCTGATGACCGACTGGGACATCTACGCCCGGATGATGCACGACGCGCTGACCAACATCAGCCTCGGCCTGCAGGGCAACTACGTGAACTACACCGACACCGAGGCGGAGAACGTCCGCAACCTGCAGCCGGTCAACGGTCAGCTGATGCCGGGTCAGGCCGGCTTCGACCTGCCGCCGGCCCGGTTCTGACCCGCCGATCCGCCCGTCCGTCCACATCGTCGCCCCCGAAGGAGACCCCAATGCCCGGCGGCATCGACTCCCGCGAAATCGCCGTACCCCTGGACCTGGAGCACGCCGGTCCGTACCTGAACAACATGGCCCAGACCATCGAGGACGAGCTGATCAAGCTGCGCAACCAGCTCCAGCCGGTGCTGGACAACTGGGACGGTGAGAACAAGCGGTACTACGAGGGCCTGCAGCAGGAGTGGAACGTCGCCGCCGAGGGACTGCTCGGGCCGGAGGGCGTTCTCGGTCAGATCGCCCGCGCGATGAACATCACCTGGCAGAACTACACCGACTGCGAATGGGCCAATGTCGAAACCTGGAAGCACTGAGGTCCAGCCCCGCTGCCTCGTCACCGTCGTCGGCACCGGCAAACGGGTCGACCTGGCGGTACCCGCCGACGCGCCGATCGCCGAGTACGCCGACCTGCTGGCACGGCTGGTCGGGCAGGACTCCGACGAGGCGCTGCCGCCGACCTGGAGCCTGGCCCCGGTCGGCTCGCCGCCGCTGCCGGTGACCAGCTCGCTGACCGGCGCCGGCATCGTCGACGGCTCCGTGCTCTATCTGCGCGACGTCCTCGACGGCGAGGCGGACGAGCCGGTCGTCCGCAGCGTCTGGGAGGTGGTCTCGGAACTCGGCAAGTCCGGCCGCGGCCCCCGGTGGGACATCCGGGCCCGGGGCCGGGCCGCGATGCTGCTCGGCGCCGGCTGGATGCTCGTCTTCCTCGGCTACCTGGGCGTCGTCGGCCGCAGCCGGTTCCTCGTCGCGATGCTCGCCGCGATTGTCGGAATCGGGCTGGCGATCACCGCCCGGCTGCTGCAGCCGTACCCGAGGGTGCTGCCGCACCACCTGCGGACGCTGCTGGGCTGTGCGGTGGTCCCCTGCATGATCGTGGTGTCGCTGCTGAGTCTCGGTCCGCCGAGCTGGGATGTCCGGCACCTCGTCTACGGGCAGATCGGGACGGTGCTCGGCCTGGTCATCGCCCTCGTCGCGGTGCCCGGGGTGATGCTCGCCGCGGTGACGCTGCTGGTCGTGGCCGCCGGCACGATGACCACACTCGTGATCGCGCTCGGCGCCACCCCGTCCGCCACCGCCGCCACGGCGGTGACCGTCGGCACGCTCTTCCTCGCCGTCGCTCCCCGTACCGCCGGTCTGCTCACCGCCGCCTCGTGGCTGCGGATGTCGTCACCGACGGTGGAACCGGACGCCGACCCGGACCGGCTCGGCGACCGGGTGCTCCGCGCCCAGCGCACCCTGGTGCTGCTGATGGGGGTCACCTCGGCGTACGTCGCGGTGGCGCTGCTCGTGCTGACCCGCGACACCTCGGTCTTCTCGCTCGCCCTGGCCGCGGTGGCCGTGGTGGCGCTGCTCGTCCGGGCGGGCACGTTCGAGTTCACCACCGAGGCGATCGGGCCGGTGGTGGCCGCGATGGCGGGAGCGTTCGGGCTGTTCGCCGCGCTCGCGCACTGGACCGCGACCGAACCGCTGGTGCTGCCGCTGGCGCTGCTCGCCGGCGTGGTGGCGGTCAGCGTCGGGGTGCCGGTGCTGCTGTGGCGCTCCGGTACCGGCGGGGTCGACGACAGCCGCCACCAGCGGTCACCGTTGCGGGCGCTGCTGACGACCTGTCAGCTTCTCCTGCCCCCGCTGCTGCTCGGCGTCTACGACGTCTACGCACTGCTCTGGAACCTCGGCCGCAGCTTCTGACCGACGTCCGGTCCGGGGTCGCCGTCCGGGTGCGCCGCCACGAACGGGGACGCTGTCGCCACGTGACGTACGGGCCCGTCGAGGGCGAGCCGCCGTGCCCGACCCGGGTACGGCGGCTCGCCGTTCTCCCGGGTCCGTGACCGACGACCGCGACCCGCTGTGAAGGGAAAACCGATGAACTGCTTCCGTCCCGCCCCCGGCACGGTGGTGACCCGGTGAGCGAGGGGACCCTGGCACCACCGCCCCCGTCCGGCTCCGGCAGCCCCTCGGCGACCGGCGGTCCGGCCGGGCCGCAGCGGTTGTCGAACCGGTGGGGACGGACCGTCGGGCTCTCCTTCGGCGGGTCGGACAACGACCTGGCCGACCTGGTGGCCCGCTGGATCGCCGACTGCGACCGCGCGTACGCCCGCCACCACGAGGCACCGTCCGACGGCACGGCGCGGTTCCGGGACCTCACCGTGCCGTGGGTGGCGGAGACCCGGACGTTCGCGGTCGTCTCCCCACCGGCAGTCGACGGGGCGACCCTCGCCCGGCTGGTCGCCGACGAGGGCTCCTTCGCCGGCGAGTACGCCGACCCCGACCTGCCGGTCCGGTCCATCGCGGTGATCGGCGGGACCGTCGGGGCCGACTTCGGCACCGCGCTGCGGGCGCGTGGCTTCGACGTCACGGTCTACACGTCGTCGACCACCAGTGGCGTCGTCCCGCAGGGCACCGACGACACGTACCCCCGGGGTGGTTTTGTCGTCGAGGCCGGCGGCCACCTCACCGTCTTCGGCAGCGGGCTGACCCGGTCGCAGGCCGACATCACCACCCGGGAACTCGTCGAGGCGCACCGCCTCGGCTGGCGCTACGCCGGGACCCCGACCGCCGACGGCCGGCCCGTCCCGTTGCTCGACCGGGTCGGCACGCTCGACCTCGTCGACCGGGTCCACACCGCCGCCCGTGACCAGCTCGCCCAGGATCCGACCCGGCTCGACCTGGCCGGACTGACCGGGCTCGCCGGCCGGCACGAGCAGCCGGACATCGTCGTCCGGGTGGTGGTGGAGCGGCTGCGCGCCGCGTCGCTGCTGGACCGGGTACGGGCCGTGACCGACCTGGTCCGCGACGAGGACGGGCGGTGGCGGGCGGCGCCGGTGCCCCCGCACGTGCGACGCACGTACACCGCGGTCGGCCACCACGACGCCGACGGCACCCGTCCGGTGCGGTTCGGCAGCGGACTTCCGCTGCGCTCGGACGACGCCACCCGCCCGCCGGCGCGGCTGACCGTACCGGTCGGCGACCCGCCGGCGGACCCCCGCTCCTCGGTCGACCTGGTCGCCACCGCCTCGTGGCTGGCGGAGACGACCTTCGACCGGTCCCGGTCTCCCGGGGGCCAGCGGCCGCCGGTGGTACGGACCAGCGGGGCGACCGCCCGACCGGTCGTGCTGACCCGGGAATCGCTGCGTGCTCTGGTCGCGGAGAACCTGCGGGTCCTCGGCCTCGGTCCGGAGGAGACCGAACGGCTGACCGGACGGGTGGTCGCCGGCGCGGCGTACGGCGGATCGACCCCGGGCGGCCGGGACGGCGCCGGCCCGGACGGGCAGACCCTCGTCGAGGTGTCGGAGGAGAACGTTCCGCCGGTGACCGGCTTCGGCCGCTGGGCACCGGCGGCCGACCCACCGCCCGGCGTCGCCCCGGAACAGCTGGCGTTGGCGCTGTTCCGCACCGCCGTCCGTGGCGAGCTGACCGCACGCGGGCTGCTGCCGACCCCGACCGGGGCCGACCCTCGGGTGGCGGACCGGGTACGCGCCGAGGCGGTCCGCGCCCACCGGCTGGAGCCGGTGGACCGGCTGCTGCTGACCGAGACGGTACGGGCGTCCGGCAGCGACATCGCCGCCGAGCACGCGGCCCTGCTGGCCGTCGAGTCCGTGGCGGCGACCGCCCCGCCGCCCGGTCACGCCCTCGCGGTGTCCGAACTGCGGTCGGTGGTCAACACGCTACCGGCCACCCCGGACGGCGTACCGACCCCGGCGGACCACCTCGCGGCGGTCGCCGGCCTCGCGGCAGCCCTGCACGGCACCGACTCGGTCGACGGTCTGGCCGCGCCCACCGACAGCGACTCGGTCGCCGGCCTGGCCGCGCCCGGTGACAGCCCGGCCGGAACCGGCGGCTGGGCTCCGGTGGCGTCGCTGGCCGGACTCGCCCACGAGGTGAACCGTCCCAGCCGGCTCGACCCGCTGGACGCTTCCACCGCGACCGGTCCCCGGCTCGCGCTGGTGCTGCTACGGATGCCCGACGGGCAGGACGACCAGGCGCTCGCGCTGGTCGCCACCACCACCGGTGTCCGCTGGGTCGATCCGCTGCGCCGCCGGATCCATTCGGTGGGCGAACTGCCCGCACCGGTACGCGACGCGGTCGGCGCCAGCGCGGTGCTGGTCGACGTCGACGGTCGGATCCAGCCGGGCGGTGACAACTCCTGGTCGACCGGCACACCGGCCGGGAGCGGACCGGAGCCCCACGAGGCCGCGCCGCCACCCGGGACCGCCGCCCCGCTCGGTGGTGGTCTGCTCCGGCTGCTCGACGACCTCGTCGACAGCAGCGGACCGGCGGACCGGGACGCTCTCGTCGCGGCCCGGCAGTTCGGGTACGAGGTGGCGGGTCACCTGCTGGCCGCCCGGACCGGTACGACACCACCGGTCGGGGAGATCCCGGCCCACGCCGCCGCCGACCGGTCGGTCGCCACCACCGTCGAACTGATGACCCTGCTGCACGTGCAGCTCTCCGACGTGCTCGCCGACCAGGCGAACCCGGGCGCGACGGTGCGGTCCGGGACCACCCTGCTCGCCCGGCAACCGATGCTGACCCAGTGGGAGGCGGCCGGCCCGCAACTGCAGGACTTCCTCGTCCAGCACGCGCCGGTGATCCGTGACC
Organism: Plantactinospora sp. B24E8; assembly: GCF_039871735.1. NCBI lineage: Bacteria > Bacillati > Actinomycetota > Actinomycetes > Micromonosporales > Micromonosporaceae > Plantactinospora > Plantactinospora sp. B24E8. Next base: position 387,245 of record NZ_JBDPMH010000003.1, on the reverse strand, counting down.
TCTTCGCGGCCGGTTTCACCGCCCGGTTCCCGGACTTCGCCGCCGATCTGCGGGCGGAACGTGGGCTGCCGGACGACACCGAGCTGGACCTCTGGACGGTGCCGCTGCTCGACGCACGCACCGGCGTACCCGTCACCACCGCCGGGCAGTTCGTCGCGGAGCTGCTGCACCCGGATCCGACCGCACCGCGGATCACCCCCCGGACGCTCGGCCTGGCCCTCTCCCCCGGCGGCGCCGACCTGGATCTCACCCCGGCCACGCCGGAACCGGAGCCGGAGCCGGATCCCGATCCGCTGCCGAGTCCGGACCGCGACCCGGCGCCGGCACCAACGCCAGCACCGGCCGCTGTTGTCCCCTTCCCCCAATCGGAGGCGGACGGCGACAGCCTCCTGCTGATGATGGAACGCCTGCGCCCCCTGCGGGAGTACGCACAGCGCGCGGCGGAGACGGAGTCCGCTCCCACGGTCGACCTGGTCGTGGTGGCGGCGTCCGGTGCCGCCGACCGGGTCTGGGTCGAGGTCCGGGTTCCGGGCCGGGTCGATCCGGTGAGTCTCGGACCGGATCCGACAACCAGTGGCCTGCTCGACCCCACGCTGCGGGTCGCGGCGACGATCCGGGTCAACCCGGAGCAGTTGACCCGCGCCGTACTGTTCAGCCTCGAACACTCCGACCTCTGGGTGCGTTCGCTACGGGACGGCAACTCGGAGTTCGTCCGGAGGTTCGCCAGGACCGCCGTGGGTCACCCGATCACCGACGCGCCGATGGACGCCACCGTGGGCGAGTTCGTCACGGCAATGCTGGGCCACTCCAGCCGGACCTGGTCGGACGCGACCGACCCGGTCACCACGTTGGAGCGTACGGACGCGGCGGCCCTGGCCTCGGCCGCGTCCTCGCTGGCCGGGCGGACCGACCGGACACGGGTGGACGAGGCCCGGTCGTGGGCGGCCCAGCAGGTGGCGCTCGACCACCAGCGCCCGCTGGTGACCGGGTACGTCGGCACCACCCGACGAGCACAGCTGGACCTGCTCGACTCGTTCACCACCCTGGTCGCGGCGGAACACGTCGCCCGTGGCGAGGGCGCCGCGCGCGACCTGTCACAGCGGCTCGGACGGACGTACGGCACCCTGCGCGGCTTCACCCTGCTGCCCCCGCCGGCCCGACGGTTCGACCTGTCCCGACCCGAGCCGCAGGAGTGGGTGACGAGATTCGTCGAGCTCGCCCGCCCCCTGCAGGAGTACGCCCGGGAGGAGGCCGGCAACCCGACCGCCGACATCGAACTCGTCCTGATGGCCGCGCCGTCCCGGGTGCTCGCCACCGATGCCGCGTTCAGCCCGGGACACGCGGTGGTGGCGATCCGGCTGCCGAACGGGCGACAGGTCGCCCTCGGGTTCTATCCGGACGAGGGCCTGTTCGGCGCGCAGGGCAGGATCAACGACGACACCCGGTACCTGCTCGCCCGGCACGCCCGGGTGCTCGGGGTCCACCACATCACCGCCGGACAGCTCGCCGACGCGTACCTGTTCGCCGTGGCGCGCTCCGGGGAGAACTACCATCTGTTGACCAGCAACTGTGTGGTCTTCGCGACCCGGCTCGTCGGCGCGGCGCTGGGGCGGGACGTCGTCGACCCGACGGTCACCACGCCGGACAACCTGATCGCCACGCTGAGCCCGGACTCGAACTGGTCCTGGGCCGACAGCAGGAGCCCGGACATCGTACGGCTGACCCCGGTGCACCGAGACCAGCTCGACGCCGCCCGCCGCCACCTCGACCTGCTGGGCGAGCGCACCGAGGCGTACGGCGAAGCCCTCGCCTGGGCCGGATTCCAGGTGGCGGTCGACCACCAGCGTCCCCTGGTGACCCACCGACCCACCCCCCGGCAGACAAGTCAGTTCGCGCTGCTCGACGCGTTCACCACGATGGTGGCGGCCGAGTTCCACGCCAGCGGGGGGACCGCCGCCGCCGCGCTCTCCCGCGCACTCGGGCACGCCTACGGCACGCTGCGCGAGCCGACGTCGACCGGAGGCGCCGCCGCGTACGAGGTCGAGGAGCCGGACCTCGGGTCACCGCGTCTGCCGGAGGACTCACCGCGCCTGCCGGAGCAATCGGCGCGCCTGCCGGAGGGCGGGCGGCCGGCCCGGGCGACGCCGCCGTCCGGTCTCGCCCTGACGCCCGACGTCGACGAGGAGCCGCCCGCCGGCGAGGTCCTTTTCAGCGCGGGCAGCGACGTGTTCCGCTCACCGCTCCCGACGTTCGGGGACCGGTCCCGTCTCACCACCGGCCGGGCCGGGCCGGGTGAGCCTGTCCTGCCGCCGGCGAACTTCGGCACCGACCGGCGGCCGACCCCGGCAGCCGCGCTCGGTGGCCCGGCCGAGACGGTGCCGGCTGGGCCGTCGCCGGCCGAGACGGTGCCAGCCGAGACGGTGCCGGCGCTCGGTTGGGGGGCCGCCGGTCCGGTGCTGCCAACCGAGGACGAGCTCACCAGGGCACTCCGCAAGCGCAGCCAGGAGCGCTACGAGCAGCTGTTGGCGCAGGCGCGCGACCTGTATCCGGAGGGGGCGGGCCGGTCGCTGCGGCTCGAGCTGCCGGGCCTGCGCAGCACCGCCTACGTCCTGGACCGGTACGGCCCGGACGAGGCCGCCCGGGTGGCACGCTGGTACGCCACCGGCGAGTCACCGCCCGGAACGGACACGCCCCGGCTGCCGGCGACGCCACCCGTTGTCGACGACGAGTTCCTGACCCGGGTCAACCGGTGGCTCACGGACCACGACCATCCGCCGGTGGACGCGGCCGAGGCGACCGCGCACCTCACCGAACTGCGGCAACAACATCCCCTGCCGAGCAACCCGGTGGGGTTGGCGGAGTGGACCGCGCACCACATCCGCACCGGCACCGTGCCGGGCCTGGACGGTGGCAGCCACGACAGGTCGGCGTCCCTCCCCGCAGGGATGGCCTGGTGGTCGGCGCCCACGCCGTCCGGTGCGGGCACCACGGCCAGCGGGATGGCCGAAGACGCGGGCCCGCCGACGGTAGAGCAGCTCACCCGGTTCCTGGTCGATCGGTACCGGCCGAACGCGCGGGGCGTGGGCGGACCGGCCGGGCCGGCCGGCGACGGTACCGTCGGGTCGATCGGTCCTGACTACTTCGGCACCCGAACCAGCCCGGAGCCGCCGGCGTTCCTGTGGAACTACGACTTCGACGCCTTGAAGTCGCGGCAGCGGGCCGGATTCTTCCGGGCCATCTCGTTGACCAACGGCGGCACCCCGAGGCGGGCTGACGTCGACCCGAGAAACCTGGTCGCCGACCCGGACTCGGTCGTCGGTGAGCCCCGGATTGCCGGGGTACGGGCGGGACGGATCACGGGACGCCGGATACCCCGCATCGTGCACGCGATCTGGTTGGGCGGGCCGTTGACCGGCGAGGGACAGCACGCCCAGTCCCGCCACAACCTCGAACGTGTGGTCGAGGCGTCCGGGGGTTACCAGGTGGTGTTGTGGACCGACGTGCCCCGGGCGCAGATCGAGCGGGCCCGCGGGATGCACCCGCCGCCCCGGCCCGGGACCGTCGAGGCGAATGTCCTGGACATGGTGAACTGGGCCCGAGAGCACGGTATCCAGTTGGTCAACGTGGACGAGGTGTTCGCCGGCCCGAACGCGATGTCGGTCGAGGCGCTCTACCGCAGTGAGATGTCCCGACGTACCGGTGCCGGTTACGGAACCGCCAGTGACCTGCTGCGAATCGAGATCCTGGAGCGGTTCGGCGGTGTCTACACCGATGTCGACAACCAGATCCAGGGTCCGTTGGACCCGATGTTGGAGCATGTGCTGGGCACGCCCGGCGGGTACGGGTTCGCCCGGCTCATCACCCGGGTCAACAACGCGGTGGTGGTCGCCGCCGCCAACACCGGGCTGGGACGGGCGTACGCCGCCTCCGTGTCGGACAACTACACCCGGCCGGCCGGGATCAACAACGTGCTCGACCCGAGTCGAGAAATCCCCGCCAACGTCCTGGCACTCGCCCGGCAGGTGCACAGCCACGGCTACACCCAGGTACGCAACGAGGTGATCCACCGTACCGGCCCGTCCGAGCGGGTGCTCGGGCCGATGGCCCGACAGCTCCGCCTCGACGGTCGGTGGCAGTTGCCGGACCTGGGCGACGAGGACCGGTTCTTCTCGATCGGGCAGGAGCACACCTGGCTCGCGGCGCCGACAGCGCCGCCTCCGGTGGTGGACGCCGCGGCGACCTACGCGCGGATCGCCGACGTCGCCTCGACGCTGGTCGCACAACTGCACAACAATCCCGGCAACCTGAACCTGTCGATGGTGCGTCCGGTGGTGGAGCAGGACGCGAACCCTGCCGTGGTGTGGGACGCGGTGATCGAGTTCATCGCGGGTCGCCGGGAACTGCGTGAGCGGATCACGTCGGTGAGCGACTCCTTCGCCGGTCGCCAGGACCCGATCACCCGGGCGCGGCAGATCACCCCGGTGGTCCTGCCGCCCCGGGCAGCCGCCCTGCTCGGCCAGCTTGTCGACGCCGCCCGCGATCCGCTGGGGCGGGTCAGTCACGAACGGGGCGACGACCGCGTCCGTTGGGTGCGACTGCGGGATCCGTCGACCGCGACCGGGCTGCCGCCGGCGTCCGTACCCACCGGCCAGGGCCGGGGCGGGCGGTCCGGGACGAGCCGATCCGGAGCAGGTTCCTCCGGGGCAGGTTCCTCCGGGACCGGCTCGTCCCGCTCAGGTTCCTCCCGGCCGAACGTCGGCACGTCGTACCGTGGACCCGACCCGTCGCGGTTCGACGGCTCCGGCTCCTATTGGGCCGGTGCGGCCCCGGAGAGCGGGCCGGACCAGGTGGTCCCGTCACGGTTCGCCGACGACAAGACCGTGGGGGCCGCGTACCCGTGGCTGACGGCGGTCAATCCGGACGCGTCGGTCACGAACTGCGTGCTGACCGCGATGGTCACCGACATGAACCTGGTGCCGGGTGAGGAACTGGTCTGGCAGGCGCCGGCCGAGGGGATCATGCCGGAGTCGCACCTGGTCGAATACCAGCGGGACCGGCTGGGCCTGCCGGCCACGGACTCAATCGTGTACCGGACCGCCCTGGAACCGGTGCTGACCGTGATGGGCGCGGCCGAGGTCGGAGCGCGGGGCATCCTGCTGGTACGCCCGCCGACCCCGGCGTCCGCCGGAACGGAAGGAGAGGCTGGGGCCGGCGTCTCGCACGCGTTCAACCTGGTACGGGACGCGCACGGCGTCGTACCCCTCGACGGGCAGCGTGGCGGTCTGGCCCGGATGCCGGCGGAGGTCGGGGAACTGTTCTTCCTCCCGCTGACCCCCGGCATCAACCCGCCACCGGGCTCGACCCGGGTCGACCCGGACCAACTGACGGGTGGGGAGGCCGGGCTCGGCGGCCGTGAGACCGAGGTGCACAGCGGCTACCTGACCTTTCCCGACAACGTCGACCGGCGCCGCCTGCCCTGGCTGGCCCGGCATCCACAGACCGGCATCGAGGTGGTCCTCGACCGGGGCACGTTCCGGTTCCTGCACAACGGTCAGGTCTGGCAGGACGTGCCGGGCCTGACGGAGCAGCAGGTACGGGATACCGAGATTCTGCCGATCATGGAGTTCGTCGACACCAGGCCGTTTCGCATGCTGCCGGGTGAGATGGGCATGGACCGGTGGGACGCGGCCGAGGCCCTCCGCCAGGCGATAAACCAGATCGCCCGCTCGTCCCGCCGTCTTCTTGCCCCGAATTCGCGGGAGTACTCGGTCCGGCTCACCGACCTGCTGCGGGCCGTCGACGGGTGGACGCTGCACGAGCAGGCCCGGCACGCCCACTTCGTTCCCGTACGGCCCGGCAACGTCCCCGACCTGTACGCGCACATGAGCTTCGGCGCCCGGCTCCGGGCCCTGAGGACGATCATCTCCGGGGTGGCCGGGATGACCTGGCTGGAGAACCCGAGGTTTGACGCCGAGTGGGCCGTCGAATTCGCTGAGGAGATCACCAGCGGGCTGCGACAACGGGCGCAGCTCTCCCCGGCCGAGGTACGGGACATCGAGGGACTGCTGGCCCTCGCCGCGATGCAGGTGACCGGGGTGATCCTCAGCACGACGGCCCGGAGCGCCGGGAAACACCACGTGGCACTGGTCGCCCGGCAGCCACTGTGGCGGATCCGCCAGGGGTTGAGCCCGGCGGCGAGCCGGGTGGTCCACGACTACGCCTCGTGGATCCGCGCCGTCTTCGAGCAGCGTTTCGGCGAGCAGTACCCCGACTTCGAGCAGGACCACCGGACCTTCACCGGCCGGCAGGGCGGGCCCGCCATCAGACCACTCAGCGTCGCCGGTGCTGGTAGCTACCTCGACAACGCTCTGCTGCACACCGGCGCGGTCCGCCGGAGTCAGGGCGAGATGCTCGGGGTGAACAGCCAGTTCGACAACCTGGTCGACGGGCTGATCGTGCTCGAGGCGCGGGCGCTGGGCTTGCGTTTCATGGACCTGGGGCCGCTGGAGCGGACGTACTCGGACCTCGAGCGGATCGTCCGGGACGCGCACGTCGAGGCGGCCGGTCTGCCGACCGCCTCTCATGGTTTCCCCCTCGGGCCGGTGTCCCCGGACGGGGTGCCGGTCGGGGCCGACGGTGTCCCGCTTCCGGTGGTGTCGCGGCTCGAACCGGGCGGGAACAACGTGTGGTACGCCGACGGCGCCGAGGTGTTGTGGCGCCAGGTGCCGGAGGCACGGGACGGTTGGGCCCTGCTCACCGATGCCGAGTTGACGCAGTTGGCCGGGCGGCCGTTGCTGGAAGCCGGCCGGGGTGTGCCCCTGCTGGTGCACCCGGCCGGCCAGTTCGTGCGGGTGCCGGTGAGGCAGGCGGAGGGCGCGGTCCGCGAGGTCCTGCTGACCCCCGAGCAACTGGCGACGATGCTGGCGGCGCTGCTGCCGGCCGGCGCGGACGTGACGCTGCTCTCCTGCGCGACCGGGGCACTGCCGGACGGGTTCGCCCGGCGGTTGGCGCAGGCGGGCGGCTGGCACGTGGCGGCCCCGGTGACGGACCTGTTCGTCAGCCTCTCCGACGAGCGGGCCGAACTCTTGACCGTCGGCGGGGAGAGCTGGCTGCTGTTCACCCCGGGCAGCGAACCGTGGGATGTCGTCAACGACGAGCTTCCGCTTCCGGGCGGATCCGGTGGTCACCTCACCCTACGGAGTCCGTACGACGCCACCGTCCGGCATCCGTTCGACGGCATCGGCGCGGTACCGTCCGCCGGCACTCCCCCGACCGCCGCCGGCTCCCGAACCGCCGGCACTCCCCCGACCGCCGCTGCTCCCCCGTCCACCGAGGCCGACCTGCCGGAGACCGTCCGATCGCTGCTGAACGTGGCGCGGAGGCTGCCCGAAGGGGCGTACCGGGCCGGCGGTCAGCCGTTGGTCGACTTCCTCGACGCCCGCTTCATGGAGATCCGTCACCGGGGTCAGCCGGAGATGGAGGGGATGGCGGTCGCCGACTGGTTCAACGAGGCGGTCGCCGGAGGTACGGCCGGCGTCCTCCGCACCGACTCGTGGCGGCGGGTGCAGGTGGCTCTCGAGATTGCCAACGACAGCGGCTTCGTGGTGGTCCTGCCCGACGACACCCATCCGCCGTCCGTGCTCGCCCACGGCGAGGACGGGCAGCTCTGGCAGATCAGCTTCACCCCGGAGGGACCGGTTCCGGTGCCACTGACCATGGACGGGACGCCACCGCCCCGGCAGATCATGGTTTTCAACAGGTGCAGCGAGGTGCTGCTCCTGCCCGGCGGGTAGGCCGACGCCCCCGCAGCGTGCGGCCCGCCGCCGACGAGACGAATCGGCGGCGGGCCAGGGCGCAGCTCCTGCGGCGCGGGGATCAGGTCGCCGACCGCACGTCGGCGCAGTAGTCGAGGACGGCGACCCGGACCGGGTCGGGAAGCCCGGCGGTACCGGCCTCGTCGAACCGGTGGTACACCGGGTCCGTGCCGGGACGTACGTGCACGATCCAGAGCGTGCCGTCCCGCCCCACGTGCACGCCGACCGCATCTCGGCTGGTGTCCTCGAGGCGTACCAGTGCGAAGCCGCCCCGGCCCGCCTGCCCCGCCGCCGCTGCCACGTCCTGCCACGAGGCGACCCGCTGCCAGCCCGGCCCCTCGGCCGCCGAGTCCGCCCGCCAGGCGATGTCCTGACCGGCATCGCCGCCGCCGGGCAGTCGCGCCCCGGCGGGATACCGCGCGGTGAACAGGTCCGCCAGCAGGTCGTCGCCGCCGCTGTTCGTGATCTCGCCCGTGACCCGGCTGTTGATCCGGTCCAGCATCCGGGTGTCCGCGGCCTCCGACGGCGTGGTTGCGGTCTCCGACGGTGTGACCGCCGATCCGCCGTCCTGCGGACCGGTCTGCCCGGACACCGACGGATCCGGGCGCCGGGCACCGGCCGGCGGTACGACGTCGGGATCCGGCGGCTGCACAAAACGCGCTCCCAGCCGGGTGCGGCCCAGGAGTTCCACCTCGTAGCCGGTGACAAGCGTGACCGCCCGATCGCCGTACGGCACCTGGATGCGGTACGAGTCGAAGACCAGCAACTGGTGGCCGTCCGGCACCGACCGCGGCCGGTCGGTACTGACCTGTACGGCGCCCTGTCCGACGGTGATGAAACGGGGCAGGTCGGCGGCGGGCAGCAGGGCGTAGCTGCGACCGTAGGCCAGGGTCGCGTCGGGGTGGGACCAGGCTGCGGTGATGACGTCGGTCGCGTACGCCGGATCGTCCGCCAGGCGCCGGTTGGTGGTCAGCGGATCGCCGTGGAGCAGCGGTTCGAGGGACAGCAGCGGTCGCTCCCCACCGACGATCGGCACCCCGACACGATCTTCGTCCACCGGGGACGACGGGGTGTGGTCCGCCGAGCCGACCAGGGAGGACGGCGTTACCGGGTGGGTCCCCTCGGGCGCCCCGGAGCCGCCGGTACCCATTTCGGGCCCGTCGCCGTCCGCCACATCCCGGGGCTGCTCGACCGTGCCGCTCTCCGCCGGAGCCGGCGGCCGCACCACGGGCTCGGGAAGGTCGTCCCCGGGTCGTCCACCGGCCCGGGGCGGCTTGTCCTCGGTGAAGGTGATCGTGCGCGTCTCCGTTTGGGTCTGCGTCTGCGAGCCCGTCCCCGCCGGCCGCTGGCCGAGCCCACCGCCGCCCCGTGCCGGACCGCCGCCGGAACCGCCCCGTGCCGGTCCACCACCGGAGCCACCCAGTGTCCGCCCGTCACCAGAACCGCCGGACGGGCCGCCTGAGCCCTGTGTCCCGGAAGCGTCGGACTGGGTGAACGTCAACCGACCCGACCCCGGGTCGAAAACCAACTGGTCGGACGGGACACGGTCCGGCCCCGCCCCGACCAGCACACCGTCGGCATCCAGGTGCAACTGCGGCGAACCCGTCCCACCCGACGGCGAGAACGTCGTCATTGACACCCCACCGTGGGCGTCGACCCGGACCACCCGCAACGGCTCGGACCTGACCCCGACCGGCCGCAAACCCGTGCCGTCGTCCCCCGGCCGGAAGTACGTCAGACCACCCGCCACCGGCTGATCCACCGGCTCCACGGCAGCCGCGTCCTGCGGCCGATCGTTGCGTACCAATCCCCAACGCCCAGCAACCGGGTCACGTACCAGCACCCGGTTCTGGCCCGGATCGACCTCCACCGGCTGCCCGTCCAACCGGTGTCCTCTCGGACCGACCGTCGTCACCCGCTCCATCCTCGACGGGGTGCCGTCAAAACGACCCTCGTACCACCGACCCGCTTCCAACTCGAAATACCGATACCCGGAGCCGGCACCCGCATCCGGTTCAGGCACCCGAACCGGCGGCCGGTCGAACGTCAACAGGTCAACATTGCCGCTCGTGTCGCCTCGCAACACCTGGAACGTCGGCGGCTCCGGCACCGGCTCGGCCAGAGTCCGCCCCCGAGGCACCACCACGTGATAGTTCCGCGACTCCACCCCGGAGGACGCCGGCTGCGCACTCACCGTCGTGACATCCCACCGACCCGTACGCGAGTCGAAAACCGCCACCCGCTCCGTCGGCTCACCCACCGGGCTCCGCCCGCCGCCCTGGCCACTCGCACCCTGACCATTACCGCCGACCGGCTGCACCCGCAGCACCGACTCGTCCGGATGCACCGACGTCCGAGTCTCCACCCCGGTACGCGGATCCACCTCGACATACTCGTAGCCACCCCGGCCACCGGCACCCCGAGACGCGCCAACTCCCTCAGCGGGCCCAGCACCCACGCTCCTTGGCGCCGGATATTTCACCGTCCCCGGCTGCGCGCCGAGCGTGTCACCACCACCCTGCGGGAACCGCTCCCTCGGCACCGACAACGTCACCAGATCACGCTCACCGGTCACCGGATCAACCCGGAACACCTGCCGACCCGGCTCCGACACCGGCCCGGATTCCACCGGCCGCACCCCAACCGCCCCAGCCGACTCCGGCTTCGGCACCACCAGCGCCGAATCGTCCACCGGGGTCGTACCCGCGTTCATCCGCTGCTGCGCCGCCGCCGCCAACTGCTCCCGCGACGGCCGACCACCCACACCGCCACCCTCGACCGGCGACGACACCGGCTCCGGCTTCGGCCCCACCTGCGGCGAGCCGGACTCCGGCAGCGCTGGCTTCGGCTCCGGCGCCGGCCGCTGCGCCGGAGCCGGGACCGTCCGGGTACCAGCGCCGCTATCCGGTCGACCACCGCCGACCATCCCACCGTCGTTCGGCACCGGCTCCGGGCCAACCGGCTTCGGCTCGCCGACCACGTCCTCGGGGCCGCCGCCGTGGGTCCGGTCACCCACCTGCGGAGGCTTGTCCTCGGTGAAAGTGATCGTCCGCGTCTCCGTCTGGGTCTGCGTCTGCGAACCGGTCCCCGTCGGCCGCTGACCAAGCCCACCGCCACCCCGCGCCGGACCACCACCAGAACCACCGGAACCACCGCCCGGACCACCCGGCCTGCCACCGGGACCACCGGAGCCGCCCGGCCCACCGCCGGAACCGCCACCCGAACCGCCGGACCCGCCGCCCGCCTCGTACGGGGTGGGCTCGCGGAACGTCAGATTGCCGGACTTCGGGTCGAAGCTGAGCTGTTCGGGGCGGATGCCGTTCGGGGTGGAGTTGAGCAGTTCGCCGTTGCGGCCCACCCGCAACTGCGGCAGGCTGTCGCCGGACGGGGAAAAGGTGCTGGTCTCGACGCTGCCGTCGCCCCGCACCTTGATGACCGGCAACGGGTCACCCTTGACACCGGCCGGCGTCAACCCGTCCTGCTCCGGAGTCGCCCGGTAGTACGACGAGCCGCCCGGCCGGGCCGGCGCGACCGGTACGTCCGCACCGCCACCGCTCCGGACGGGCGTCCAGAGCCGGGTCTCCGGATCACGCACCAGGACGCCGTGCTCGGTGAGCTTGACCGGTGTCCCGTCCAACCGGTGTGCGTCCGGGACGGTGGTGACCCGCTCGACCTTCGGGGTGCCGAAGTACTCCCCCTCGTGCCATCCGGTCCGGCCGGTGCCGAGTTCCTGGAAGGTGAATCCGTCGGTCCTGCCGTTCGCCACCCGCACCGGGTCACGCCGGTACGTCAGCAGGTCGATGTTGCCGTCGGCGTCCCGGCGCAGCACCTGGAGCCCGGGGGGCGAATCCGTGAGCGGGTTGTCTTTCCCCCCTCCCGGGGACGGGTTGCCCGACCGGTCGGCCGGCGCCGGCCCGGGCGACACGGTGTCCACGTCCCACTGCCGCCGGCCCCAGTCGTACCGCAGCACGCGTTCGTCCGGCGCGCCGACCGGGATCTTCTCGCCGTTCCTGACGACGAAGTTGCGCTGCTCGACACCGCTGGCCGGCTGGACCCGGACAATCCCCTCACTCGGGCCGACCTCGGTCGGGGTGGCGGCACCGGTGTGCGGATCGATCTCGTGGTAGCGGTAGGTGCCGTCGGCTCCCGGCCCGTGACCCGGACGGGAGGACGCGCCCTCCCCGATCCGGGGTGCCGGACGCAGGTCGGTGCCGGGCGCGGCGCCCAGGGTGTTGCCCCGACCGGGCAGCCGCGACAGGGTGACCAGTTCGCGCTCACCGGTGTTGACGTTGGTGCGGAAGACCTGCCGGTCCACTGGCTTGGCGCTGACCACCACGTCGTCCGGTCCGAGCCCGGTGGGGCTGGTCCGGCCGGTGGCCGGGTCGATCTCGTGGAACTCGTAACCCGCGCGGCCGCCCTGGCCCTGCCCGTGGCTCTGGGGCTGGCGGGGCGACGGTCCCTGCGGAAGATTCGGTGCCGGGTGCAGGTCGCTGCCGGGTGTGGCACCCAAGGTTCGGCCGGTGCCCGGGAACGGCTTCTTCCCGATCGTCACGAGGTCCCGGGCGCCGGTCTCCGGGTCGATCCGGATCACCTCGCGCCCGGCCCCGGGCGGCGGCCCGACATGGCCCGGCAACACGACGGGGCCGTCGCCGTCCGTACGCTGGCCGCCGCCGCGACGGTCGTCGTTGCCGGCGGCCTGACCGGTGCCGGGACGGTCCCCGGACCCGGAGCGGGCCGAGACCGCGTTGCCGTCTCCGGTCGACGTCGCCGCCGCCTGCCGGTCACCGAGGTCACGGGCCGGGGGCGGGGTGTCCCGGGTGGGAGGCGAGTTGGCCGGGGCGACGGTGTCCGCCCTCGCGCCACCGGGCTCGGCCCGGACGCCGGTCGACCCGGCGGGCGGGGTGTCACGGATGTTCGGCGCCGGCCGCAGGTCGCTGACCGCGGGCCGGGCGCCCAGCACGTTGCCGGCGTCCGGGGACCTCGGGCCGCCCGGCGGAGTGGCGACAGCATCCGGCCGACCCGCCGGCACCGGCTCGTGCGGCCCGGCCGGCGGAACATCCCGCACGTTCGGCGCCGGATGCAGGTCGCTGACCCCGGGCTTGGCGCCGAGGGTGTTACCGGTGCCCGGGAATCGGGACCCGTCCGGCCGGGCGCTCTGCGCGTTGCCCGCGTCCGGGGACTTCGCGCCGCCCGGCGGAGTGGCGACAGCATCCGGCCGACCCGCCGGCACCGGCTCGTGCGGCCCGGCCGGGGGAACATCCCGCACACCAGGCCCAGCAGGCAAGGCATCCCGCACACCAGGCCCGGCCGGCGAGACGTCACGCACGTTCGGCGCCGGACGCAGGTCGCTGACCTCGGGTCGGGCGCCGAGGGTGTTCCCCTCACCCGGAAACCTCGGGGCGCCCGGGCGGACGTCCCGGGGAACCGACGGCGACTCCACACCGGACGTCGGCCCGCCGGGCCGGACGTTCTCCGTCGGCCTGGCGCTGTACGGCGGCGCCGGGTCGAAGAGCACCGCGTCCCCGTCACCGCGGACCGTGACCGGTCCCCGCCCTTCCAGTTTCGGTCCGCTGAAGAGCCCGTCCCCGGGGAGTTTCACACCGCCCGGGGTGCCGGTGACGTCCGGTACGCCGGTACTGACGTTCTTCGGTCCGGAGACGCTCGTCCCCGTACCGATGGTCTTCGGGCCGCCGATCCCGCCCGGCATGTCGTGCGGCGCGTTCCGGCCCACCGCGCCCAGCCCGAAGATGCCGCCGACGCCGGCACCCACCGCGACGTTGATGATGATGTTCTTCGGGTCCTCGTCCAGGTGCGTGCCGGCGATGTTTCCGGCGAGGTCGTTGAAGACCTTGTCGCTGACGAAGGCGCCGAGCGCGCCGTCGATCGCACCGCCGGCGAAGCCGGCCAGCCGCTGCATCCACACCGCGCCCTGGAACATCCGGACCACCGCCGTGAGCAGCCGGGTGAACGTCGCCATCAGGTTCGCGATGAAGCTGAGCGCCGGGATGAAGGCGACGAAGATCAGGGCGAACATGAAGATGCCCAGGAACATCTCCTTGATCGCCTGGGCTTCCTCCTTCTTCCGCTGCTCCTGGAGCTTGTCGGCGTACCAGTTGATCGACTCGCCGACGTTCCAGACCATCCGTGCGGCGCTGAGGAACGACTGACCGCTCGGGTCCTGCTTCGGGTCGACCAGCATCCGACGCAGCGGTTCGAGCGACTCCAGGGCCTTGTCCCGGGCACCGCCGCTCCAGGTCAGGCTGAGGGTGGGGAACGCCAGGTTGATGTAGTACAGGTAGATCTCGTCGCCGAGGTCGAGCCACTGCTTGGCGTACTCGTAGATCGCCTCGAAGTCCGGTGCGGCGCCCGGGGGATACCGCGCCGGCATCAGTCCGGTCTGCGGGTCCGGTCCCAGATCATCGGGCATCGTGCTCTGCTCCTGGAAGGTCGTTCGCTGCTACGCCGGCCGGAGGTGGGTACTCCGGTCAGGAGAAGGCCAGTTCGTCCTCGGGGTCGATCGCCACCTGGACCAGCACCGGCGGCCGGTTACGCCGGACCAGCAGGCCCCGGCCGGGCGGCTGGAGTCCGGGCCGGACGCCGCCGAGCAGCGGGCCCTCCCGTCCCTCGGCGGAGAACAGCAGCCCGTCGGTACCGAGCTCGGCGACCCTGGCCAGCAGCGAGCCGGACATCATCGTGCGGGACGCCCCGGCCGCACGGTGCGCGGCCACCACGTGGAAGCCGACCTCGCGGGCCTGGACCAGGAACGGGATCAGCGGTGCCAGCGGCGACGACGCCCCGGTGGTGAGCATGTCCAGGTCGTCGACGACCAGGTACAGCTCCGGCCCGCTCCACCAGGACCGCTCCCGCAGTTCCCGGGCGGAGATGGTGCTGGGCGGGCGGCGCTGCGCGAGCCGCTCCGCCAGCTGCGTCGCGTACGCCTCGGCCGCGTGCGGGTCTCCCGCGTACGCGCCGAGGTGCCCGTCCGGTACGGCGCCCAGCAGGCTGCGCCGGTAGTCGACGACCATGAACCGGGCCCGGTCGTCCGGCACCCGCTCGGCCAGCGCCCGCATCCAGGTACGCAGGAACTGCGACTTGCCGGAGCCACTGTCGCCGAAGACGAGGAAGTGCGGCTGTTCCCGGGTCAGGTCCACGGTGACCGGTGCGAGGTCGACCTCGTCCAGGCCGATCGCGCCCGCCCCGGGGCCGGCGACGGCGGTCAGCTCGGCGACGGTGAGCCGCTCCGGCAGCATCCGTACGGCCGGTGCGGTGGCGCCGCGCCAGCCACCGGCCAGCCGGGCGACCAGCTTCGCCTGCGCCTCGGAGAGTTCCTCGACCACCTCGGCACCGCCACCCGCGTCCAGTGTCGGCAGTGCCGCCTGGAAGAAGACCCCGGGCGCGATGACCCCCCGTCCCGGTACCGCGCCGGTGAGCTGCCGGGAGAAGGCCCGGCCGAGCTCCGACTCGTACGGGTCGTTGAGCCGCAGCTCCATCCGTCCGCCGATGCTGTCCCGCAGGTTGGCCCGGATCTCGACCCAGCGGTTGGCGGACAGGACCAGGTGTACGCCGACGCCGAGTCCCCGGGCCGCGAGTTCCACCACCAGCGGATCGGCCTCCTCGATCTCGCCCCGCACCGCGGACCAGTTGTCGACGACCACGAAGAGGTCGGCGCCCCGGGTCCCCGGCGGCAGGTTCCGGGCGTCCCGGCGGCGCCGGAACTCGGCCGCCGAGCCGATCCCCTCGGCCCGGAACAGCTCCTCACGCTCGGTCACCAGCCGCATCGCCTCGGCCAGCAGTCGACGTACCCGGGTCGGTTCCAGCCGGGACGCGGCGCCGGTCACGTGCGGGGCGGCGGCGAGCGGCAGCAGTCCGCCGCCGCCGTAGTCGATGATGGAGACCTGCAGTTCGTCGGGGGTGCCGGTGAGCATCGCCGACATCACCAGGGTGCGCAGCAGCACACTCTTGCCGGACTGCGGCGCGCCGACCACGGCGACGTTGCCGTCCTTGCCGGACAGGTCGATCACCATCGGGTCCTGCCGCTGGTCGAGCGGCAGGTCGAGGACGGCGACCGGGAACCTCAACCCGCCCGGCCACTGCCACAGTTCGGCGGTCAGGCCGCGGTCCGGATCCTCGCCGACCGGGCCGAGCAGGCTGCCCAGGTCGACCACCGGCGGCAGTGGTGGCAGCCACACCTGGTGCACCGGCTGGTCGAGCCGGGAGAGCCGTTCGACGGCGACCTGCAGTTCGGTACGGGTGTTCAGGTCGACGGTCCGCGTGGGTCGGACCTCGGTCGGCGCGGAGGCGGTCAGCGCCGCCGAGCGGAGGGTGAACGGCACCAGCTGGACCTGTCGCCGGTTCTCCTCGTCCGGGTCCGGGGCGCCGAGGTACGGGCCGGAGACGTGCGCGACCCGGAACCGGGTGTAGACGGTCTCGTCGACCTTGAGGTAGGCGGAGCCCGGCACCGGCGGCAGGTGGTACGCGTCCGGGGTGCCGATCACCGCCCGGCTCTCGGCCGCGGAGAAGGTACGCAGGCAGAGCCGGTACGACAGGTGTGACTGCAGGCCGCGCAGCCGGCTCTCCTCCAGCCGCTGGGTGGCGAGCAGCAGGTGCATGCCGAGTGACCGGCCGACCCGGCCGATCTGGACGAAGAGTTCGATGAAGTCGGGCCGGCCGGAGAGCAGTTCACCGAACTCGTCGACGATGATCAGCAGGTACGGCAGCGGTTCGAGCGGCCGGCCGTTGACGTCGGTGCCGCCGGCGGCCTGCCGGATCTGGTACTCCCGGACCGAGTCGACGTTGCCGGCGTCACGCAGCAGCCGCTGGCGGCGTTGCTGCTCGCCCTGCAGCGCGACGCGTACCCGGTCGACCATCGCCAGGTCGTCGGCGAGGTTGGTGATCAGGCCGGAGACGTGCGGCAGTTCGGTGACCCCGGCGAAGGTGGCGCCGCCCTTGAAGTCGATCAGTACGAAGCTGACCAGTTCCGGGCTGTGCCGGGCGGCCAGCCCGGTGACCAGGGTGCGGAGCAGTTCGCTCTTGCCGGAGCCGGTGGCCCCGACCACCAGCCCGTGCGGGCCCATGCCGCGCTGGGCCGACTCCTTGAGGTCGAGCAGGACCGGTTCGCCGTCGCCGTCGACGCCGAGCGGCACCCGCAGCATGTCCGGGTCGGCCGGGAGCACCCGGCCGCGTCGCGGGTCGAGTTGGCCGACGTCGGTCACCCCGAGCATCTCGGGCAGGGTGGTGATCCGGGACAGTACCGGTTCCCGGTCCTCGGTGAGCCGCAGCGGGGCCAGCCGGCGGGCGATCGCCTCACACAGTTCCGGCGGGCTCAGGTCGGCCCGGGCGGACTCGATGACCGCGTACCGTTCCGGGTTCGGCCCGCTGAGTTCCAGGCCGCCGTCGGCGGTGACGGTCGCCCGACCGTCGACCCGGGTCGGTTCGGCGGCCTGCGAGCCGGCCAGGCAGAGTACGGTGATGCCGAGGTCCGGTCCGGCGTCGGTCCAGAGCGACTCGAGGATCGGGGTACGGGCCCAGGGCGCGTCCGGGCGGTAGCCGTCCAGCACCAGGACGAGTCGGCGGGCGAGGTTGCCGGGCGCGTAGGTGCGCCGGTTGCGGGCCTCCTCCCGGGCCCGGTCCCGTTCCCGTTCCAGGTGGTCGGCGAGCAGGTCGAAGTCCTCGGCGACCAGGGACGTCACGCCCGCCGCCGAGGCGGCGCCGGGCTCGTGGGTGTGCGGCAGCCACTTGGCCCAGTCCCAGCCGTCCGCGCCGCCGGTGTGCACGACGATGCTGACGTCCTCCGGGGCGTGCAGGGCGGCGATCTGGGCCACCACCGACCGGGCCAGCGCCCGGGTCGCCGGGCCGGTGCCGACGAGGCTGACCACGCCGCACCGGGCGAGGTCGATCCAGGCCGGTTGTCCGCCGACGGTCCGGTGGTCGGCCACCACCGTCTCGGCCTCGATGACGAGGGTGCGGTCGTACTCGGCCATCGGGTCCATCCGGCCGCCGGACTCGACCCCGCTGCCGAGGGGTCCGGCGCCGACGCCGAACCGCACCCGCAGGAAGTCGGGGTCGGCGGGGCGGCGTTCCCAGGTGCGGCGGCCGGCGCCGACCAGGGCCAGCAGCCGACGCGGGCTGGGCTGGTGGACCACGGCCGAGCGGCGGGTCGCGGCCGCCAGGGCCCGTGCCGATCCGCGTACGTCGTCCAGGATCTCCAGGTAACGCTCGCGCTGCCGGCGCTGGTTCGCCTCGGCCGCGTGTTTCATCTGCCACCGCATGCCGACCGTGGCGACGACCGAGAGCACCACGAACCCGATGCCCAGCATGATCAACAACGGGCGCTGGTACGAGATGAGGTAACCGGCCATGGCGACCGTGGAGAGCAGCGGCAGCATCATGGTCAGCCAGGCGTTCGACGCCTGGGCCCGGGTCACCGGCGGTGGGGTCGGCACCGTGATCCGGTCCTTGGGTGCCTCGGGGTAGGCCAGTCGGGCCGGCCGGTGGAACGGGATCCGGGTCATGTCAGGGTGCCGTCTCTCGATGGTTGTCGGTCAGACTTCACTGATCGGCGGGGTGTGGTCGCCGCCGCCGGCGGTGTCGCCCGGATCCTGGCCGGCGAGCATCTTGTTCAGCAGGTCGATGTACTTCTGCCACAGGTCGACGATCTGCGACTCGGCGACGCTCATGTTCAGCGCCGCGCCCTGCAGCCCGCCCGCGATGCGGTTGAGTACGCCGAGTTCCGGTTGCTGCTTGGTGCCGAACAGCGACCTGGCGCAGGCCTGCCACCGGTCGTTGATGTCCTGCGCCTCCCGCTGGCTCGAACCGGCCCAGTTCAGCTCGATCGACTCCAGCGCGTTGGTGATCCGGTCCAGCGCGTCGACGAGTTCGTCGACGTACCCGGGGATGGTGTTCTTGCCGATCGCCCAGACCCCGGCCAGGTCCATCACCAGGTCGGCGTCGCCGGAGCTGTAGGTGGTGCCGGTGGGGACCGGGGCGCCACCGGTGGGGCTGGTCATCCCGCCCCCTGGTGCTTCGGGTTGGTGTTGTTGAGGTTCGCCGCCGCCTGGACCTCGACCTCGTGGTAGTTGTGGTACGTCTGCCGCATCCGCCGCAGGATCTCGGCGAGCAGCCCGTTCAGGTCGGCCGCGTCGGCGTCGTACTCCCGTACCAGGTCGGCGAAGGTGGCGCCGGCCGGCGAACGCCACTCGTCCTGGGCGGCGACGAAGGCGCCACGCAGCTCTCCGAGGACTCCCTCGACCCGCCGGTTCTGGGCGGCGACCGTCTCGATCGCCTCGCCGAAGACACGCATCATCACCCTGAATTCCTGCAGTGACACTTCCCTCGGCACGGCCGGCTTCCTTAGCTGGTTTCGGGGTACGGGCGTGGTGGCAGAGCAACCCGGTCTGACGATAGGAATCCGGTCGGACGCCCGGACAGTCACTTTCCAGGGACCCCGGCCGGTAGCCGATGAGGGACTCGGCACCGCCACCGACGCGCGACGGATACTGGGCCGGGAGCGAGCACGAGGAGTGGCGAAGACACATGCCGAGGTACCGGTCGGCCTACGACCCCAACCCGCTGCCGGACCCGGGGGACGGCACGCCGGACGCGTCGAGCCCGCCCAACGTCGTGCCCGCCAAGTCGCTGCGGGTGAACTGGACGGGCCCACAGCCGTTGCACACCGTCGTCCCGGACGCCAAGGGCGGCGGTGCTGCCGGAGGCGATGCTTCCGGAGGCGGTGACGGCAGCGGCGACGGGCCGGGCACCCCGGGCCAGTCGGGCTCCGGCGACCCGGGGGCCGACCAACCGGACCAGCAGAAACTGCTGTCGAGCGGGCCGGAGTGGGAGTCGGTGCACGTCCGCCCCGAGGATCTGCTGGCGCACGAACAGACCGTGCTGGACCGGGCCAGGTCGCTGGCGGACCGGTTCAACGCGCTGGTGGCCGACTCCGAGGCGAAGCTGGGCGCCGACTTCTGGGGCGCCGAGGAGGGCGTGAACCAGATCCAACGCCACGTCCCCGGCGCCGACCGGACCCAGTCCGACATCCGCGGCGCCATCGAGAACACGCCGCACTACACGTACACCTCGTCGGCGTTGAGCACCCAGAAGTTCCTGGAGGCGCTCCGGATGAACCAACGCGGTGCCCTCCAGCACGCGGCCGACGCGATCACCATGTCGGGCGGTTACATCGAGTTGCTGAACGTCACCGCCGACGCGTACGCCTCGGCCGACCAGTACTCCGTCTTCCCGGACAAGTCGTCGATCTCCGGCGGTCAGGGCAGCTGACCGGCCGGCGGTGACGGCCGTACGGGCGGGGGGTCACCGCCGCACGCCCGGCGGGGCGACGGCTCCCGGGACGACCGGGAAAAGCGACAAAGACTACCGACAGGTCAGGACTGATAGCATTCCGCGACTGAGATTCGTATGCTTTGCAGGGATTCAGGTTCCCGCGGCGGAAGGGGCGGCATGCCGCGCCGTTCGAGTCTCAGCTACCGTGCCGCGCTGCGCCTCCTGGCTCCGGGCAGCACGACCCTCACCGACATCGACCAGACGATCACCGGCGGGATCCTGGCCGCCGGAGCGCTGTCCCACCCCGCCGCCCTCACCCTGCTCGGCCCGAAGAACTCCCTGCTGCAGTGGGTCCGCGAGGTCAGCGACAACCAGGCCGGCCGGATCCGCGCCTCGGGCGGAAAGTCGTACTACGAACTGCTCGAGGCGAGCCACACCGTACTGGCGCTCTCGGCGTTCTTCGACGCGTTCCGCGACGAGGTGGGTCCCGGGTTCGACCGGCTCGAGCTGACCGACGCGGAGAAGCTCGCCGCGCTGCCCCGGGACCGCAACCGGCACACCCTGCCGCACGAGATCGAGAGTGGACACTTCCCGCTGCCCTCGTCGGTCCGCGGCCTCGACGAGACACGCCGCCAGGTCGGCGCCGCCTACGTCGCCCTCTACGACTCGACCATCGCCTTCTGCGAGGGCCTCGCCGCCTGGTCGGAGGTCCGGCACGGGCTCGACCTCACCTCGTTGCGGACCAGGGTGGTCGACCGCAGTGTGCGGTACTACGAGGACCGCTTCGACCGTCTCGCCACCGACCTTCCGGAGTTCGGGTTCCGCACGATGCGGCAGGCGCTCGAGCACAACCTGACCGACCACCGCACCCTGACCGCGCGGGTGACGGACCGGCTCGACGCCCTGGAGGCGCTCTACCGGAACCTGGCGGAACTGGTCGCACCGGTCCCGGCCGAGCGACCGGACCCGCTGCGCGAAACTCTCGACCGGGTGGCGGGGTGGATGAGCGGGGTCTTCCGGCAACCGCTGCTGCACATCAAGGACATCGACTTCCACCTGCGACTGCCCACCGTGGAGGGCGGCTTCATCAGCCCGGACTTCCGGATCGCCGAGTACGGCAAGCACGCCGCGCCGGAACGGGACATCTGGTGGAACGACCAGCCGAGGAGTACCGACCTGGTCGGCTTCCTCACCGACTACCTGACCGACCCGGCGAGCCTGCACCGGCCCCTGCTGGTGCTGGGTCAGCCGGGGGCCGGCAAGACCCTGCTCACCAAAGTCATCGCGGCCCGTCTCCCGGCCACCCGGTTCACCTCGATCGTCGTACCGTTGCGCCGGATCATCACCGACGCCTCCCCGTCCGAGCAGATCGAGTCCGCGATCGAGCAGCTCCTGGACGAACGGATCCGCTGGGCGGACCTCCGCCGGGCCACCGAGTCCACCACCGTGGTGGTGATCTTCGACGGTTTCGACGAACTCGTCCAGGCCACCGGCACGGCGCACTCGCAGTACATCGACCGGGTGGCCGAGTTCCAGGAGGCCCAGTGGGAACTGGGCGCCTCGGTCATCCCGATCATCACCTCCCGGATGCTGGTGATGGACCGGGCGAGCGTGCCGCACGGCACCGTCCTGATCCGGCTGGAGGACCTCACCGACGCGCAGATCACGACCTGGGTCAAGGCGGTCAACAAGGCCAACGAGAAACGGGACGGGTTCCGCCGGCTCTCGGCCCGGGAGCTGATGTCCCACAACGAACTGGCCCGGCAACCGCTCCTGCTCACCCTGCTGGCCATCTACTACAACGAACACAGCGTCAACCGACGCCCGGACCGGGGCATCTCCCGCTCCGACCTGTTCACCGGCCTGCTCACCGCGTTCATCCGCCGCCAGATCGCCGAGAAGGCCCCGCAGTCGCTGCCGCAGCCCGAGCGGGAACTCCGCGAGCGCCGGCTGCGTCGGGACCTGGCCGTCACCGCCTTCGCCATGTTCAACCGCAACCGGGAGGTGGTGAACCGCGCCGACCTCCGCGCCGATCTGGACTGCTTCGCCTCCCGGACGACCGGCCGCGCCCGCTTCGAGTTCGGCGAGGTGCTCGGCCCGGAGCAGCTCGTCACCGCTGCCTTCTTCGTGGTGTACGGTCCGGACGACCTGCAGGGCGAGGAC
Source organism: Plantactinospora sp. B24E8 (assembly GCF_039871735.1). NCBI lineage: Bacteria > Bacillati > Actinomycetota > Actinomycetes > Micromonosporales > Micromonosporaceae > Plantactinospora > Plantactinospora sp. B24E8. The sequence continues at coordinate 364,989 of NZ_JBDPMH010000003.1, read as the reverse complement.
GCCCGGCGCACCTACGAGTTCCTGCACGGCACGATCGGCGACTTCCTGATCGCCGAACACGTCATCGGGTCCCTGCGGGAACTCGCCGACCTGCGCGGCCGGATGTACACCGGCCCCGGCTTCGGCGCCCAGCTGGACACCGGCCAGTTCAGCGCCCTGCTCTCCCACCAGCCCCTGGTGAAGCGGGAGGCCGTGGTCGTGTTCGCCAGGGAACTCGCCGCCCGTCACCCGGACGAACGGGACGCCATCGTCGACACCATCGCCGCCCTGCTGGCCGAGGCCCGGCAGCGCAGCAACCTCGCGGGCGTGGAGGGCTACCGCCCCTCCCCGCACGACCCCGTCCGGCTGCTCGCCGCCTACACCGCCAACCTGGTGAGCCTGGCCGCGCTGGTCTGTGCGGACGGCGTCCCCCACACCGACCTGATGGACGAGCAGACCTGGATCTCGACGGTACGGCTGTGGCGTGCCGGGCTGGACGAGAAGGGCCAGCTGGCGATGATCGGCTCGCTGACCCGGGACGGCAAGGGCCTGATCGTGGCGGAACGTCGGGCGCAGCGCGGCGAGACGGTGAGCATCGTCGCCGAGGAGGCCCGGCTGCTCGGTGACGTCACGACGTACGGCCAACTCCAGGCGGGCGCGAGGACCTGGCGCGGCCAGACCCCGGACAGCTTCGACAGCGCCCGGTTCCACGCCGACGTGGTCTCGCTGGCCACCCGACGCTGGCCGGTGCCGTCACTGCCCCGACTGACGCTGTACGACGAGCGCAGCTACCGCCGGCTGCTGGAGCGGGCGGTCGAGCGGCCGGAGACGGTGTCCAGCACCAGCGCCACGCTGCTGCTGGAGTGTCTCACCGAGGACGGCGCACAACTGCCCCGCGAGGTGCTCAGTGGACTCACCCGGATCGCGGTCACCCGGCTGCCCCGGTCCGTCACCGCCCCGCCCGAGCTGATCCTCGCCTGCCCCTACCTGATCGACGAGTTCCCCGAACTGCTCGACTCGGTGGGCACCCCGGAAGACCACGCCGTACTGCACGCGCTCATCCTCCGCCGGGGACTCGACCGGCTGCCCGGCAGATACGTACCCCGGGTCCGGGCGGTCCTCGCCGACCTGGAGGAGCGGCTCGACGAGCTGCCGTTGGACGACGGTGTGGTCTGCGCCGAGATGGCGGAACACTTCGCGAACGCCCGGGTCGGCAACCGGACCGCGCTGTGGCTGCTGGTGGCGCTGAGCGAGTACGCCGACCTCGCATGGCGGGAGATCCCGCCGGAGACGATGCTCCGGCTGCTCTCACACCGCCGTGCGGACGAGTTCCTCGACGAGGCACGCCTGCGCCAGCTTCTCGTCGGCTATCTGCGGACGCACGGCCGTACGCCGACCGTCGCCACCCTGCCGGCCGCCCTCGACACCCTGCGCGATCTGGTGGGGACGCCGGAGGACACCACCTGATGAGGTTCCGGTCAAGGCTGCCCGGGCCGCCACCACCCGCTCCCAGCCGTTCGGAGGCCTGAGTGTCGCACCTGCCGACCCGCCACGAGCACGTCGTCCGTACCGGAAGGAGGAGCCTCACCGTCGCCGTCGCCGGCGCGGAACGCGGCTGGCCGGTCTTCCTGATGCACGGCACCCCGGGCAGCCGCAGCGGCCCGCAACCGAGACCGAGTGTGCTCTACCGGCTCGGCGTCCGGCTGATCTCGTACGACCGTCCCGGCTACGGCGGGTCCAGCCGGTCCCCGGGTCGGTGCGTGGCCGACGCCGCCACCGACGTCGCGGCAATCGCCGACAGTCTCGGCATCGACCAGTTCTCGGTGGTCGGCCGGTCCGGTGGCGGCCCGCACGCCCTCGCCTGCGCGGCCCTGCTGCCGGAACGGGTACGACGGACCGCGGTGCTGGTCGGCCTGGCGCCGTCCGACGCGCCAGGGCTGGACTGGTTCGGCGGGATGACCGACGCCAACACCCGGGACTACGGTAACGCCGGGCAGGACGTGATGCGGCTGGCCGAGCAGTTGCGGCTGCGGGCCGAACGGGTGCTCGACGACCCGGGTTCGCTGCTCGCGCTGCTGCGGGAGCAGATGACCGAGGCGGACCGCCGGGTGGTGGCCGGGGTCTCCATCCGCCGGCAGTTGACCGACGCCTACGCGGAGGCGCTGCGCACCGGCCCAGACGGCTGGATCGACGACGTACTCGCGTTGCGGGCCGGTTGGGGCTTCACGCTGGCGGAGATCCGGATGCCGGTACGGCTGTGGCACGGCGCCGACGACAACTTCGCACCGGCCAGCCACACCCGCTGGCTGGCCCGGCAGATCCCCGGCGCGCAGGCGCAGGTGCAACGGCACACCGCCCACTTCGGCGCGGTCGAGGTGCTGCCGGAGATCCTCGCCTGGCTGATCCGCCCGTCGGACCGCCCGCCGATCAGATTGGATGCGGGTCGATGAGCCGCCGCTGGAGTTTGCCCTCGCGGACCGCCTCCACCGAGGGATGCTCCTCGCCCAGCCGGTCGGCGAGGTCGCGGGCGATGGTGTCGAGCAGCCGCCGCCGGCCGCCCGGCTCGAGCCGCTCCATCAGCAGCACCAGGTTCGCCCGGCACCGCAACATGCTCGGGTGATCCGGGCCGAGCACCCGTTCGAGGCCCTCCGAGGCACGTCGCAGCAGGTCGACCGCCGCCCGGTCGGCGGCCGCCCGGCCCTCCGGCGGGTCCGGCTGCTCGGCGATGGAGATCGCCTGGTTCATCCAGCCGGAGAGCGGATACGGGTGCCCGCTGCCGAGCACCTCGGCCAGTTCCTCCGCCGAGGCGCCGGCGAGCTGCCGGGCTCCGGCGAGGTCACCGGCCCGACGGGCGACCATCGCGAGGTTGAGCTGGCAGACCAGGGTCAGCGGGTGCCGGGCGCCCAGGTTGCGGTGGTAGATGCGCTGGACCTCGGTGAGCTCCCGGCCGGCGCGCTCGTACAGGTCGACGGTGAGCAGGTTGATCGACAGGCTCAGCCGGCAGGTGAGGGTCTCCGGGTTGTCCGGCCCGAACCGCTCGGTCAGCAGCTCGTACGCGGCGTCGAGCAATTTCCCCGCCTCGGCGGCGTGCCCGGCGGAACGGAGTGACACGGCAAGGTTCGCCTGGCTGCGCAGGGTGAGCAGGTGTTCGGGGCCGCGGGTCTGCAGGAAGTCCCGGTAGACGCTCCTCAGCCGGGCGATCGACTGCTCGTAGTCGCCGGCGTCCCGCAGGTCGATGCCGACGTAGGCGGAGGAGGCCAGGGTGTCCGGGTGGTTCTCGCCGAGGATCGCCCGGCGGCCGGCGAACACCAGCTCGTCGTTCTTGCGGGCCTCCCGCAGGCCCCCCATCAGCCGCTGGGTGCTGGCCAGGTTGTTGAGGGCGGCCAGCGTACGCGGATGTTCCTCGCCGAAGTTGCGCTTCCACGCGTTGAACGTCCCCTCGTCGAGGCGCAGCGCGTCGTTGTAGAGCCCCTGTCCACGCAGGTCGCGGGCCAGCCCGCCGGCGGTCATCAGAGTGTGCGGGTGGTCCTCGCCGAGAAGTTCCCGCTGGGCGGCGAGGACCCGCTCGTCGAGTTCCCGGGACTTCCCGAACGACCCCAGGAAGCTGAGGATGTTGCCCAGATTGAACTGCAGGTGCAGCAACTGTCGGCGCAGGTCGCCGCGGGCCCGCTCGTCGGTCTCCTCGGCCAGCATCTGTTCCCAGGTCGCCGCGACCTCCTGCCCGAGCTGCCGGCCGATCTCCAGGTCGCCGCGCAGTTGCAGGTAGCGGACCCGGTCGATGAGCAGGGCCCGTACCTCCACCTCACGGCTCAGCGACGCCTTCGAGGCCTCCAGGTGCGGCCAGATCAGCCGGAACCTCGGCCATCCCTCGGGGTCGTCGACCTCGCCCTCCGGGCGGGCCGCGGCCAGGACCAGGTGCACTTGGCGCTGGGCCTCGTCGAGCTGGGCCGGGGTCATCCGGGACCGGACGGCGTGCTGCAGCAGGCGGTGCATGAGCACCAGGCCGCCACGACCGCGCTCGGCACCCGTCGGGCTCTCGGCGCGCAGGTCGACCCGGATCAACGCGAGCCGGTTCGCCTGCTGCACCAGCTGCTGGCGGACCAGCCGCTCCTTGGCCTGCGGGTGGAACGGCACCAGGGCCTCGGCGAACTCGTCGCTGTAGACGAGGTCGGCGGAGATCTCGGGGGCGAACACCGAGCAGAGTTGCAGCACCCGGTAGGCCGCCGGGTTCTTCTCCCGCAGGTGGTTGAGGGACAGCTCCCAGGTGGCCTCCACCGACACGTTGCTGTGCGGCTCCATCACCACCCCGGGACCGAACCGGGCGATCTCCGCCAGGTACTCGTCGACCGAGTGCCCGGTGTCGGCCAGCCAGGCCGCCGCCGCGGCGACCGCGATCGGCAGGTCGCCGAGCAGAGCGGCGATCTTGTCGGCCTGGTCCGCCCGGACGGTCGGTACCCGCTCGGTGAGGTGCTGGATGCTCTCCGCGCGCTTGAACACGTCGACCTGCACGGTGGTGGCCCGCTCGCCCCACTGCAGGTTCCGCGACGTGATCAGGACGTGGCCCCGGCCCTCCGGCACGTAGGGCAGGACGCCCTCGACCTCCTCGGCGTTGTCCATGATGAGCAGCCACCGCAGGTCGGTGTGCCGGAGTGCCTGCAGCACCGCCCGGGCGTTCTCCCGGTTGGAGTCGGACAGCGCGATGCCGAGCGACGGGGCCAGGTCACCGAGCGCGGACTCGATGAACGGCACCTGGTCGGCGTCGATCCACCACACCGCGTCGTAGGCGGCGCGGTAGCGGTGGGCGTACTCCAGCGCCAGTTGGCTCTTGCCGATGCCGCCCATGCCCTGCAGGGCGACCGGGCTGGGCCCGGCCAGCACCACCTTCGGGCTACTGCGCAGCAGCGTACGCAGTTCCCGCAGGTCCGCCTCGCGCCCGGTGAAGCGCTGGTTGCGGCCGGGTACCTCGAAAACGGCGTTGTCCCGGCCGGGGAACCGCGGGCCGGTCGGCAGTTCGGCGTCGGGCACCGTGCCCTCCCGGCCGACCAGGCGGAGGATCCGCGTGGTCGCCGCCTGGGCGTCGAGCCCGGCGACCGAGACCGTGTGCGAGGCCGGGACGTTGGCCAGCCGACGGACGTCGGCGACGTAGACGATCAGCGGGAGCCGGTCGGGAGACCGGTCCGGGTTGGCGAGGGCGGCCTCCTCGGTCGCGTTGGCCTCGGAGACGATGGTCAGCTCCCGGGCGGCCCGGACGGTGCCGTCGTCGGTGGCGGCGAACCACGGGTCGATCACCGTGACGTCGGCCGAGGCGAGCACGTGGCCGATCCACTCCGCCCACACCCGGTCGTACGGCGCGTGCCGCAGCGCGATCTCGTTGTCGACCGAGGTGGAGGAGCGGGTGAACCGGGCGGTGATCCGTTCCCGCACGGCGGTGCTGATCGGCGGCAGCGCCCGCACCTCGCCCCGGGTGATCTCGCGGGCCAGTCCCTCGTACGCCGAGAGCAGCGAGCCGTTGGTGCCGGGCTGGTCGGCGAAGGTGGCGAGCAGTTCCTCGTACGCGTAGAACGCCTGGTACGGCACCTGCATGCGGGCCCAGTACCCGTCACGTTCGGATTCGGTCATGCCGCTGGGCAGGCCGGCGAACCGCTGCCGGGCGACCGCCCGGCCGGTGTCCGCCTTCACCTTCTCCGCCGGGTCGATCCGCATCGGCACCGGCAGGACCCGGATCCGCCGCGAGCCGTAGCGGTGTTCGACCAGCCGGGCGACCTTGGCCGCCCCGGTGATCCCCTGCTCGCTGAGGGTGAAGCAGGTGACCAGGATGTCCGGCAGCTGGATGGTGCAGATGTCCGCGACGTCGGAGAAGCCGGTCCGGCTGTCGATCAGGACGTAGTCGTAGTGCCGTTTCATGTCGACCCGGAGGGCGTCGAAGAAGTGGCCGCCGCCCTGCCGCTCGTAGAACTCGTCCCAGTTCATGCCGGCCAGCGCGCCGGCGTAGTCGTTGTTCTGCTGACCGGCGGGGAGGAAGTCGAGGGTTCCGCCCTCCGGGAAGTTCGACCAGTTGAGCGAGAAGGAGTACTTGTGCACCCGGGCGTACTGCTCATGCCAGCGGTCGTCGGTCTTGTCCGCCTTGGTGGCGGTGGCCCACTCGTACTCCCGGATCAGGTCGATGACGCCGCCGGTGCTGTCGAGCGCGTCGCGGTCGATGAACGGGGCGAAGAAGCGGGAGAGTCCGGGGGATTCGAGGTCCCAGTCGACGGCCAGCACCCGCTTGCCGTTCGCGGCCAGGATCCAGGCGACGTTGGCCAACGCCATGGTGCGACCGGTGCCACCCTTGTACGAGTAGAACGTGACGATCTGTCCCTCAGCCTGCGTCATCTGTCACTCCGTCCGTCCTGACCTCGGCTGGTCGTCGGATACGTCCGGCGGCAGGCGGCTGTCCCACAGTCGCGGTCTGCTGATCGGCCGTCCCGGCGGCGGATAGGCGGGCCTCTCGTCCAGATAACGGCGTCGCATCCGCTGGACCAGGTTGTGGATCCCGGAACGCCAGTCGTCGTGGGTCGTGAAGATCGACGGGCTCGCGGCGTCCGGCAGCAGACCGACCGCCCGTTCGAGCAGCGGCGGCCCGTCTGGGCGGCGGCGCCGGACCGACTCGTCCGCGATGAACACCACCCCGACCCACCGCCGCAGGCAGTCGGCGGCCGCGCGGACGACCTCCCGTCCGCTCTCCGTCTCCACCACCTGGGGATCGATCAGGAGCACCCCCGGACAGCCCTCGAACAGACCGGTGTCCGGTAGGAAGTCCCGTACCTCGACCGGCATCCGCAGGCGTTGTACGGCGGTACTCACGTCGTCGACCACCGGCGGGCGACCGTCGAACGGCCGCCACCGGTCCGCGCGTGCCCCGACGTACCCGTTGAGGTGGGCCGGGTCGGCCCCGACCAGGGCCTGCTCCGGCGCGATGACCACGGCCAGGAACGGCACCTCGCTCGGGCGGGACGTCGGCACCTCGGCCGGCTCCCGGGCGGGTTCGACCGGCTGCAACGGGTGGTGCTCGGCGGTGTCGACGATGTGCTGGGCCAGCCGGTTCAGCATGTCCTTGTACGCGGCCTGGAAGCTCTGCAGTCGACAGAGCGCGCTCATGCCGTTGACGGCGTAGACGTCCACCCCGGCGGCCAACACCAGGGCCCGGGCCTGGTCGGCGGCGTGGACGGCGGCCGGCGACGGGGTCCACAGGACGGGCAGGATGTTGTCGCCGTCGATCGGGCGGCCGGCACGGACCAACCGTTGCCGGAACCACTCCCGTTCCTTGCGCGAATCCTCGCGGTTCAGGTAGTCCGGCGAGTACAGGGCCACGAAGACCTCGGCCTCGGCCAGCGCGATCCGTTTCTGCTCGGGGCGGTCCTCCAGTCGCCGTACCGTGAAGTCGGCGAAACCCTGCCGGCGCAGGCGGGTCCCCGGCCGCCCGTCGATCGCCAGGTTCAGGTCGTGGTAGAAGCGACGGACCCAGTGGTCACCGAGCGTACGGTCGTCCTGGCGCGGCGCGGCGACGTAGCTCAGATAGAAGTACCTGGAGCCGGGGGCGGGGGTTGCTTCATGACTCATGCCGACGCGACCACCCGGCGCAGGGTGCACTCGACCGCCAACCAGTAACCGATCACCCGACGCTCTCCAGCCGACACCACACGAAACGTATCGACCAGCCTAGAGACGTAATCAGGACGTGACCAGACCCTTACCGGATGGCGTTGTCGTCCAGCCAGGCGACGGCGGTCCGTACCGCCTCCGGAATGGGCAGCAACCGGGCGACGGCGTCGCCGACCGTTCCCCGGCGGGTGAAGGCCGCCCGGTCGAGTTCGTGGCCGATCTCGGCGAACGGCGTCGCGTCCAGGTGCGGGGCGTGGAAGTCGCACCGCTCCCGCCGCCCGTCGCGGAGCACGTAGCAGCGGTAGGCGCGGATCGGTGGCGGACGACGCAGCCGGTACTCGGCGAGGTGCAGCGCCGTGCACGACTCGTACCCGACCCCCAGCAGGAGGGTCTTGGCACCGGCCGCCTCCAGCGCGGCCAGCGGGGACCGCTCGCCGAGATGGCTGTCGAGGTCGTGGACCCGCATCAGGTCCCGGGCCCGGGGCCCCCAGGCGCTGAACGAGGTCTGCGGGTGGTGGCTGCGTACCGCGTCCGGCAGCCGCCGGACGTGCTCGGCGAGCCGCCCCACCCCGAACGACGGGGTGGTCGCCGGGTCGAAGCCGGGCATGGTGTCCTCGTACGCCCGACGTTCGTCGTCGGTCATCCCCTGGGTCGCCGCACGGTGGGCGGCACTGCTGACCGAGTTGTCGGGCGTCTGGGCCGGCACCACCAGGGTGCCGTGCGGTCCCAGCGCCGTCCGGATGGCCGCGACCAGGGCCGGCACCCCGCCGACGACCGACCCGACCCGTCGGGCCGCGGCGTGCACGAGTACGACGTCGCCGGGCGCGAGACCGAGTGACCGCAGCTCGGCGGCCAGGGTCTCCGGCCGGTGTGCGACCAGGGTGTCCCGCGGACCGGGTGCGAGGGCGGGGGCGGGGGTCACGACGGCCCCCCGACCAGCGAGTCGGCGACCTGCCGCAGCAGCCGGGCGCCGTTCGGGGTGAGGACGTCCGCCTTCTCGAGGGCGACTACCGCGTCGGCCGTCCAGTCGTGGTACCGCCGGTGGACCGGGTACGCGCCCTCGACGCCCCGGTCGGCGCGTACCCGCCAGACGGCGGCCACCGCCGCGTGGGCGTAGATCCCGTGCAGGACGGCCTCGGCGGGTCGCGGGTCAGGCCGCCAGCCGACGACGATCTTCACCGGATTCGCCGCGTCGACAAGGTCGTAGATGTCCAGAAAGGCATTCATCTTGTTGTGCTGGAACTCGTGGACCAGCAGGACCGCGAGCGAGGACGGATCCGTTTCCGTCGCGGCGACCCCGCCGAAGGCCTGTCGCGCCGTCGACGCCTCGCTCACCCCCGCACCGGTCAGTCGCAGCGGTACGACCGCCCGCAGACCCACCCGCAGCTCCCCGGCGTACCCCGGGACCTCGTCCGCGGCCACCCGCCACGCCGCGTCGAAGGCGGCGGTCCACCGGGCGGCGTCGGCGTCGCCGAGCCGCTCGCTCGCCGGCAGCCGGTGGCAGGCACGGTGCGGGTCCCCGTCCTCGAGCAGCACCGTCCGGTCGTCGACCGCCATCACGCGGGTCGGCTGCCAACCGGGCGCGCTCCCGACTGTTCCCGGTCGGACAACCACAGTCGTGTCGGCCGCGGTGACCAGGAGGGAGTCGGGTGTCACCCGGACCTCGGCGGTACCGTCACCGGCGCCGGGCAGCAGCACCGTGCCGAGCGTGGGCAGGTGCGCCCGGCCGGCGCGCACCGGCACCGTCAGCCGTGCCGGGGTCCCGCTGGCGACCGCGGCGGCGACGGCGACGGCGCCCAGGTAGCCCGGCCCGTGCCAGGCCCCCGTGCCCGTGCCGGCCAGGCACTCGACCGCCCACGACCGCACGTACGGATGGGTCACGACGCGGTTGACGGCCTCCGGCACGGCATGGTCGAGTTCGGCCAGCAGGTCCCACGCGTCGGCCTCCGGTCCACCGCGCGGCAGACTGTCGGCAACGCCGCGTAGCAGTCCACGGACGATGGCGGTCTGCGTCTCCACCAGTCGGCGGACCACGTCCGGGTCGCCGGCCGGGGCGACGGCGGCGCCGAAGAGGTCGGACGCCGACGGACCGTGGTCGGACGACGCCGGCTCGACCTGGGACGCCGACGGCTCCCGGTCGGACGCCGGTAGCGTGACGTCCGGCCCGGCCGACGTGGCGGGCGGCGCCTTCTCTGTCTCGTTCACGTGCACGATCAGCTCTTTCAGGTCGGCACAGTAGACGCTCGGGTTCGCGAAGTGCCCATCGCCGTACCGGTGGGCGAAGAGGCCGCCCCCGCACTGGGCGACGACCGGACACGCGCGGCAGGTGACGCCGAGGCCGGCCAGCCCGGACCGCCGGCGGGCGAGTTCCGGCGTCGCGGCGACCTCGTCCGCCGAATGGGTGAAGACGGTCATCCCGGTGGCCGGCGCACCGTCGTACGCGACCTTGAGCGAGTCCGCCTGCTCCCACTCGCCGTCGGTCTCGACCACGACCAGGTCGACCGGGTCGAGGCCGAGCCACTCGGTGCCGCTCGGACCGCTCCGGGCGGTGGAGAGCAGCGAGTCGAAGAGCCGGATCGGCACCGGCCGGCCGTCGGCGACCCAGCGGTCGTGGACGGCGGAGAGCCAACCGGCGTACGGCGTGCCGTCGCCCTCCGGTCGCCAGGGCGGATGCTCCCAGGTGGCGTGCGGCAGGAGGAAGTCGATCCGGGGCGGCTCCTGGTCGAGCAGTGCCTCGTACACCCGGACCGGGTCGGCCCGGACGTCGACGGTGCACAACAGACCCGAGTAGAGACCTCGATAGCGTGGCCGGCGCAGCAGCGCCAGCCCGGTCAACACCCGGTCGTGGCTGCTGGCCCCGTTGCGGAAGCGCCGGTGCAGGTCGTTGGCCGTACGGTCGCCGTCCAGCGACACCCCGACCCGGACGTCGAACTCGGCGAGCAGGTCGGCGAAGCGTTCCGAGAGCAGGACGCCGTTCGTCTGCATGCCGACGTGCAGCCGGGTGACCGGGCTGACCACCCGCCGTAGTTCGGTCAGCAGCTCGCGCATCCGGCTGGGGCCGAGCAGCAGCGGCTCACCGCCGTGCAGGATGACCGAGACCGCCGGCAGGTTGTGTGCTCCGGCGTGCTCGGCGACCCGGCCCGCGGCGGCCCGGAGCACCTCGGGTGTCATCCGGACCGGGCGGCGACGCCAGCTCTGGTCAGCATGTTCGTAGACATAGCAGTGGTCACACGCCAGATCGCATCTGGAGTGGACCTTGAAGACGAACTCGGTCAGTGCCATCTCGGCCGGTCCGGACGCCGTTGTCGGTCAGATGAACGACGAGAACCGGGCCGTCGGAACCTTGGTCTCGTCCAGGTGGGTGCCCACCACCCGCCGTACGATCGCGGAGACGTCCGCGGCGGCGAGTTGATCAAGGGGAGCCGCGCGGAGCGTGCCCAGTGGAACCTGGGGCGCATCCTGGCGCACGGGTGCGGTCTTCATGAATCGTCCTTAATATCCGCGGGCTGCGCCAGGCGAAGACCCGAAGCGACGGCTAACCGTAGTGCCTCCGCGAAGGTTTTACATCAGCCTCCCGGAGCGACACGCCACTCATAAGACTGAAAGCGTCGGTGGCGACGACGGCGCTCAGCACGGCAGCGCCGACCGAGGACCGGAGCGTCAGGGTGGAACGAGGCCGGTTCGGTCCAACATCATGAATCCTCCTGTCCCCTACGACGCCGCGTTGACCTGCGAGAATTCGCCGACCGAGGCGGGGCGTGTCTTCATGATGCACCCTCTTACCGCCATCAGCGCACATGTAGGCCATTGTCAGTATTTTGCTAGCGATGCCGACCCGGGACGTGCTGTGCCGGACCGGCCAGCCCGGCGCCCGCGGCAGAGTCCTCACATCCCGTACGCGCAGGCGTGGCTCGCGGGTCCGGGCGACAACTATCCTTCTCGGATCGGTACCCGCGACTCGACGAGGTCCACGTGATGCTCAGGGGTCTGGCCTCAGACGGGCGTCTGCCGGGCGACAGCCGACGCAGGAACCTCGGGGCGCTGCTCCGCCGGGTCCACACCCGTGGCGCGGTGTCGCGTGCGGACCTGACCGAGTGGCTGGGCGTGAACCGCAGCACGGTCATGGCCCTGACCGCCGAACTCGCGGCGCTGGGACTGGTCCGGGAGGATCCCGCGGCGCTCACCGGACGTGCCGGGCGGCCCTCCCGGCTGGTCCGCCCCGCCTCCGACCGGGTCTACGTGCTGGCCTTCGACATCGCGGTGGACCGGTTGGTGGCCGCCCGGGTCGGGCTCGGCGGGGTGATCCTGGAACGTCGGGCGGCCCGACGGGCCCGTGCCGGCGCCGACCTGGACACCGTGGTACGGGTTCTGGCGGGGTTCGGCCGGCAACTGCAGCGCGCGGCGTCACCCCGAGCCGTCTGCGTGGGTGTCGGCGCGTCGTACTGCGGCATGATCCGGCCCGGCGACGGCATGGTGCGGTTCGGACCGGACATGGGGTGGGTCGACCAGGCGTTCGGCCAGGAGCTGGGACGACGGCTCGACCTCGACCTGCCCGTCCTGGTCGGCAACGAGGCCCACCTGGGCGCGTTGGCCGAGCACCAGCGTGGGGTGGGCGTCGGGGTCCAGAATCTGGTGTACCTGCACGGCGACGTGGGCGTCGGCGGCGGCACCATCGTCGGCGGGGAGTTGCTCGGCGGCGACGGCGGGTACGGGTCCGAGATCGGGCACATGCTTGTCAATCCGTACGACGGCCGACCGTGCGGATGCGGCTCCCGGGGCTGCCTGGAGGCGGAGGTCGGGGAGCGTGCGCTGCTCGACGCGGCCGGGCGGCCGGCCGATCAGATCGGACGGGAGGCGGTTCGGGAGGTGGTGGACGCCGCGGACCGCGGTGACCCTGCCGCCCGGGCGGCGCTGCGCACCATCGGTGACTGGTTGGGTATCGGGGTGGCCAACGTGATCAATCTGTTCAACCCGGGCATGGTCGTCTTCGGCGGCATGCTGCGGGACATCTACCTCGGCGCGGCGGCCCAGGTACGGGAGCGGATCGCGACGAACGTCCTGCCCGTCTCGCGGGAACGGGCGCAGCTGCGGATCTCCGCGCTCGGCGACGACACCACCCTGGTCGGTGCCGCCGAACTCGGCTTCTCCCGCCTGTTCACCGACCCGATCGGCAGCTACCCCGGTCCCCAACGCTGACATCGACGCCGTACCGGTCAGGTACAGCTTTCGTCCTGTCGGCCATGCTTCAGCCTCCCTCCAGGGAGGTGCGCCAGCCTCTACCGCACGAGCCCGTTCAGTGGGACCGGGCCCCTGGTTGGAGGTTGTCTGCGAATGGATCACCACCGGTGAACGCCCGACTGTTCAAGGGACCGCTGCTCTGCGTCACGGTCGTCCTGACCATGACCGCCCTGGTCGGCGCCGCCCCGGCGTTCGGCGCCGAAGTCGCGAAACAGCCGGACCTGCCCCCGGCACTCGCTCCGATGACCGCGATGTACGAGACCGTCGCCTGCGATCCCGGCGGCCCCACCGCAGCTGATGCGGCGCTGGCCACCCGATTGAACTCGCAGCTGCAGTCCGACATGCGGGGCTACATGAGCGCGTACCGCGTCTCCTGCGCGCGGGAGGTGGTCGAGGCGGTACGAGCCCGAGGCCTTGCCTCGCGCGCCGGTGTCATCGCGATCGCCACCGTGATCGTCGAGACCCATCTGCAGAACATCAGCGAGATGGTCGACCACACGAGTCTCGGTCTGTTCCAACAGCAGGAGTGGTGGGGTACCCGGGCTCAGCGGCTGAACCCGACCTACGCCACGAACGCCTTCCTCAACGCCATGGAGGACGAGTACCCGAACGGCTCCTGGGCCACCGCCCCGATCGGCGAGGTCTGCCAGGCGGTGCAGGTGTCGGCCTATCCCAGCAGGTACCAGGTGCAGGCGTCGGACGCGCAGATCATCGTCAACGCGCTCTGGGATGCCACGGCCCCCCGGCTGGAGGACATTCCGATCTCCGGTGACTGGAACGGCGACGGCACCGACACCGTCGGCGTCTTCCGCCCCAGCAACTCCACCTGGTACCTCCGCGACACCAACAGCGGAGACGCCACCACCATCTTCAAGTTCGGCCACGGCGCCTCCGGCGACATCCCCGTAGCCGGCGACTGGAACAACGACGGCAAAGACACCGTCGGCGTCTTCCGCCCCAACAACTCCACCTGGTACCTCACCAACACCACCACCACCCTCCACCACGAATTCAAGTTCGGCCACGGCGCCTCTGGCGACATCCCCGTAGCCGGCGACTGGAACAACGACGGCAAAGACACCGTCGGCGTCTTCCGCCCCAACAACTCCACCTGGTACCTCACCAACACCACCACCACCCTCCACCACCAATTCGTCTACGGCCACGGCGCCTCCGGCGACATCCCCATCACCGGCGACTGGAACAACGACGGCACCGACACCGTCGGCGTCTTCCGCCCCAACAACTCCACCTGGTACCTCACCAACACCACCACCACCCTCCACCACCAATTCGTCTACGGCCACGGCGGCTCCGGCGACATCCCCATCACCGGCGACTGGAACAACGACGGCACCGACACCCCCGGCGTACGCCGACCCGGCAACAACACCGTCTACCTCCGCAACACCAACAGCGCCGGCGCCGTCGACCACCAATTCATCTACGGCATCTGACCCACCCCACACACCGACCGCCGGCCGGCCCACCCGGGCCAGCCGGCGGTCGGCAGCCGGCGAACGAGACCAGGGCCGCCTACCCGGGCGGCCTGATCACGTCCGGCTGCCCGATCCGCGCCTCCAGGGCATCGCACTCGCGCACCCGGTCCGGTAGATGCGTCGTCCGCAGAAGGTCACGGAGCGCCCGACAGTGCTGTGCCGCCGCGTCCGTCTCACCCAGCCAGATCGCCGCTTTGGCCTGCACGATGAGGGCGTCGGCGTGCAGCGGCCGGTAGGTGTTGCGGACGGCGATGTCGAGCGCCTCCTTCGCCGTACGGCGGGCCTCCTCGGCGTCGCTGTCCAACAACGCGGCTTCGGCGAGGCCGACGCCCGCCTGGCACTCGAAGTACTGGAAGCCGTTGTTCCGGCTGATCGACAGGCTCTCGGTGAACCGCGTGCGGGCGTCGTGGACGGCGCGGCTGCCCAGCAGCGCGAACCCCAGGGTGTTGAGAATGGCCGCCTCGGCACGCAGATTGCGCTGCTGCCGGGCGAGCCGCAGCGCCTCCACCGCGTTGTTCACCGCGGACACCCACTCGCCGCGTTGGCGGTCGAGCTGACTCAGCTCGTCGAGCACGGACAACTCACGCAGCGTGGACCCGGTACGACGGTGGTGTTCGAGGGCGGCCTCGAAGTGGGCGTACGCGGTGTCGAAGTCCTCCAGCTGCCGCAGGATCATCGCCATGTTGTGCCGGTTCGCGATCGCCGAGGGGTGGCGTGCCGACTTCTCGTTCAGTCGTTGCGCCGCCTGCAGGTACCCGACGGCTTCGACGAGCTGTCCCTGCTCGTGGCACATCGTGGCCAGGTCGTTCAGGGTCACCGCCCGGATGTGGTCGAACTCGGGGCCCGTTCCGACGTCAAGCGCCCGCCGGTAGAGCTCCTGCGCTTCGTCCAGGTGGCCCAGCTCGGCCCGGACGAGACCGAGGTTGTGCGACAGGTAGGCCTCGCCGACGAGCCAGCCGCTGTGCTGTGCGGCCGCGATGCCGCGGCGGTAGGCCAGGGCCGCGAGGTGATGCTTTCCCGCCGCCCAGTGCGCCTGACCGATGGTCTGGTGCATGGCCGCCTGGGCGCGGACGTCGCCGGCGGCCTCCGCGGCGGCCAGCCCTGCCGACCCGGTCGCGAGCCAGGCAACCACGTCTCCGGAGGTGAAGAAGTAGCCGCGGAGCTGGTCGGCCAATTGCCAGGACCGCGCGCGGTGCTCGCCGACCGCGGCGGCCTCGATCGCGGCGACGAGGTTTCCCGCTTCCTCGTTCAGCCAGGCCATGGCGGCGTCGAGATCCGGAAACCGGGCTCCGGTCAGGTCGACATCGATCGGCAGCCGCACCATGTCGGCGTAGACCAGGGTCATCGCGGACGCGGTCCGGGCCAGATACCAGGTGTAGAGCCGACCCGACGCCGCGGTGCGGTCGAGCGGTGTCTGTTGGCGCTCACCGGCTCGGACCGCGTAGAGCCGCAGCAGATCGTGGTACCGGTAGTGGTCCACCCTGCCGGCCTGGAGCAGGTTCTCCGCGACGAGGTGGTCCAACGCCGGACGGACGATCCGCTGCTCGGCGCCGAGGAGTGCGGCGACCGCGGCGACCGAGAAGCTCTCTCCCGGGATCAGCGCGGCGGCCTGGAAGACCTCGGCCGTCGGCGGCGGCAGGTCGCGGCAACTGATGGCGAAGGTGCTCGTTATCGTGCTGTCGCCGAGGCTCAGCTGCTCCAGCCGGGACCGTTCGTCGGTGAGCCGCCGCAGGACGTCGGCGACCGTACTTCCTGGACGGCCGGTCAGCCGGCCGGCCATCAGCCGTACCGCGATCGGCAACCGGCCGCACGCGTCGACGAGAGCCTCGGCGTCCTTCCGTTCGGCCCGCACCCGGTCCGTTCCCAGTTTGAGCCCGAGCAGGTCCAACGCTTCGTCCGGCTCGAAAACCGGCAGCAGCGTCGTGATCGCGTCATCCAGCTCCTCGCACTGGTTGCGGCTGGTGACCAGCACTGCGCTGCGACCGGGGCCCGGGACGAGCAGGCGGATCTGGGCGGCGTTGTACGCGTTGTCGAGCACGATCAGGACCCGCCGGTCGGCGAGCACACTGCGGTAGAGTCCGGCCGCCTCGTCCTCGTCGGCGGGAATGGCGCGGACCTCGACACCGAGGGCTTTCAACAGTCGGGCGAGCGCGTACGCGACGCTGACCGGCCGGTCGTCGTTGCCTCTCAGGTCGATGTAGAGCTGACCGTCCGGAAAGTCCCGGCGTACTCTCCAGGCCGCCTTGAGGGCGAGGCTGGTCTTGCCGACACCGGCCATGCCGGAGACGACGCAGACGACTGTCGAACCGCTTCTCGGGTAGCGCAGCGCCCGCTCGAGCCGGTGCAGTTCGTCGACCCGGCCGCAGAAGTCCGACGGCGGCGCCGGCGTCTGCCGCGGCGTGACGTCGCCGGTGCCGCCCACCGGAATGCCGCCCCGTCGATCGACCTGCCCGGTGAGGACGGCCTGTCGTGCCTCGACCAACTCGGCACCGGGGTCGATGCCCAGTTCCTCGGCGAGCCGTCGACGGATGCTGTCGAAGGCCTCGATCGCGGCGGCCTGCTGTCCCGCCGCGGCGAGCGCGACCACGAACCGCGCGTGCAGCGACTCGTGCCACGGATGCCGCCCGGCCAGCCGACGCAGCAACGGAAGGACCTGCCGCTGTCGGTGGACCACCTCCCCGAGGCGCGCCAGGCGGACGGCATTCTCCACCCGTTCCTCGGCGAGCGCCGTGATCAGTGGATCACCGCAGAGTTCCCGCACGTCCTCGGCGGCGTCATCGCCGCGCCACATGTTCAGCGCGTCGAGGAGCAGGTCGAAGGCGCGCTGTGGCGGGACAGTTGACGCAGCTGCCTCGGCCACCCGGGACCGGTACCCGGACAGATCCAACTGATCGCCGTCGGCCTGGAGTTGGTAACCGCCCGATCCCAACGTCACCATCGGTGGCCGCTCCGGCTGCTGCTTCGGTTCCAGGAGGCGACGGAGCCGGCTCACGTGTGTCTGCACCACATTGGCGGCCGACGGCGGCGGACAGTCCTGCCACAGCAGGTGGATCAGCTCGTCCCGGCTGACGGGTCGGCCCGGGGTCAGCGCGAGGCGCGCCAACACGATGCGGTGCCGGCCCGCGTTGAGGTTGACCGGCTGACCGGCCCGAGTGACCAGCAGCGGCCCCAGAACCGAGATCCGTGCCGGACCCGCCGCGTCGACGCGCTCCCGCTGCGGCGGTCGCGCCAGTTGCTTCATGCGCCTGCGGTCGTCCTGGTGTAGTTCCAGGACGTCGGCGAGCGCCTGCAGTGACCGTGCTCGTGGCCGCCCGCTGCGCCCCTGTTCGAGGTCGCGGACCACACCGACGCTGACCCCGGCCTGACCGGCGAGGTCGGCCTGGGTCAGGCCCCGGCTCACCCGAGCGCTCCGCAGAAGTTCACCAAGACCCTCGTGCTCTCGATCGTTCATAGCCGACTCGAATCCCCCGTGCCGAAGATGGCCGGCCTGGCGCCGGCCTGCCCGTTCTCCAATGGACGACCATGGATGATATTCGGGATGACCGCTGGCCGCCGCCGGCACGATGGCCTTCTTCGGTGCCTGGCATGACCGATCGTGGTACGAGAGCCGGTACAGGAGTTGTCCCTCCAGCCGTACGCCAGGAGCGCTTCCCACACTCTCGGTAGGCGAGGCCACAGCCCGCCCTTATCGGGAGGACACATACATGCGCTCTTACGCTCGACGGAGCGGTTGGTTGGCACGTTGGTCAGTGGTACCGATCACCGTGCTGGCCACGGCTGTCACGTTGACGCCGACGACCGCGTCAGCGACGCCGGACACCGCAGCGGTCGACGTGGCCGGACCGGCCGCAGCCGGCGTGCCCGGGGATCCGCCGCTGCCCGAGTACCCGGGCCTTTCACCGCAGGCGGGTACCCTCGCCGCGGTGGCCACCACGCCGGTGCCGTGCGCCAACAACGGCTCCGACAAGACCATGTCCCGCGCCGATGCGATCACCCGGGCACGGAGCTGGCTCAGCGTGGGTGGTGTCCCGTACAGCCAGTCCCGGTGCTACCAGAACAGCTACGGTGACTACCGCACCGACTGTTCGGGCTTCGTCTCGATGGCGTGGGGTCTCGGCGGCTCCGGAAGCTCCTTCTGGACCGGAAACCTGGACACCCGGTCGCACACGATCCCGCGCAGCGACCTCAAGCCGGGTGACGCCCTGCTCCGGCACACCGGGGATCCCAGCGAGAACCACGTCGCCCTGTTCGTGAGGTGGGGCAACTCCGCGCACACCGAACCGGTGGTCATCGAGCAGACGGGCAGCAGGGACACCATCGAGCGCACCTGGTCGGCCAGTAACGCCGGCCTCTACACCCCGGTCCGCTACGACAACATCGTCGATGACGTGGTTCCTCGTACGGAGGACATTCCGATCTCCGGTGACTGGAACGGCGACGGCACCGACACCGTCGGCGTCTTCCGCCCCAGCAACTCCACCTGGTACCTCCGCGACACCAACAGCGGAGACGCCACCACCATCTTCAAGTTCGGCCACGGCGCCTCCGGCGACATCCCCGTAGCCGGCGACTGGAACAACGACGGCAAAGACACCGTCGGCGTCTTCCGCCCCAGCAACTCCACCTGGTACCTCACCAACACCACCACCACCCTCCACCACGAATTCAAGTTCGGCCACGGCGCCTCTGGCGACATCCCCGTAGCCGGCGACTGGAACAACGACGGCAAAGACACCGTCGGCGTCTTCCGCCCCAGCAACTCCACCTGGTACCTCACCAACACCACCACCACCCTCCACCACCAATTCAAGTTCGGCCACGGCGCCTCCGGCGACATCCCCGTAGCCGGCGACTGGAACAACGACGGCAAAGACACCGTCGGCGTCTTCCGCCCCAACAACTCCACCTGGTACCTCACCAACACCACCACCACCCTCCACCACCAATTCGTCTACGGCCACGGCGGCTCCGGCGACATCCCCATCACCGGCGACTGGAACAACGACGGCACCGACACCCCCGGCGTACGCCGACCCGGCAACAACACCGTCTACCTCCGCAACACCAACAGCGCCGGCGCCGTCGACCACCAATTCATCTACGGCATCTGACCCACCCCACACACCGACCGCCGGCCGGCCCACCCAGGCCAGCCGGCGGTCGGCGTTTCGTCGAGGTGGCCGTCAACCGGAACGTCGTACGCGCTCGCTCCAGGTCACCCACGAGGTGCGCTCCCAGGTCTCCTTTTCAGGAGCAGCAACCCCCGGCGTCTCCGGATCCCACGGTGGCGGGTTGCCCCTCACGCGCTCCGATGTCGCCGCAGGCACAGCTGTCGTCGCTTCCCGGCCGGGTCCCGGCGGACTTGCCGAACCGGTCGGAGTCGCCCTTGACCACGTACACCTCCCAGGGTTCGTCGCCGGGGCCGCGGACCCAGATCTTGTCCTGGAGAGGTGGCTGGCCGAGATCGTCGCCACCGCCGGCCTTGTCGTCCTGATCTTCGCGCTCCTGGGCAGTGGCCGGACGCGCCGTCGCGCCGCCGAGCTCGAACCGTCAGCGACACCTTCGCCGGCATCTCCCCCACCAGACCTGCTGCCCGCGACCGACACCGGCCGAGCCAACTGACGATCAGCCGCGACCCGCAGGGCAGCTGACCCTGCAGACAGCCAACAGGCGGCACCCTCGATCGGTCGAGGGTGCCGTCTGTCGACGTAGTGCCTGGTCAGAGCCCCTGCCAACCCCACAACACGTCAAGACCGCCGTAATCGACCCAGGTCTCCGCCGCGTCCCGGACCTCGTCCCAGGTCACCGCCGTCGCCTGCTCCTCGAAGACGGTGAAGTTGCAGGCCCCGCCGGCCGCGCAGGCGCCGACTCCGACTCCCGCGTGCGGGTTCACCGTCCAGTCGCCGGTCTCGGAGATGGTCCCGCCGGCGCCGTACTGGAAGATCTCGCCGTACGAATAGTCGGCGCCCCAGCCCCGGCCGCCGAGCGCCTGGGCGTTCGACGACGAGGTGAGCACCGGACCGGTGTTGACCGAGGCGCCGACCCCGGCGCTCATGCCGCCCTGATGAGCGCCCGTGAAGACCAGGCCGTCCTCCCTGGTGAGGACCGCACAGCCGCTCACGCCGTATGAGACGCGCGCGTTGGCCCCGGCGCTCACACACCACCCACCCCCACCGGGTGGTCTCGACTGGACCCAGTTGCACGCCACGGCGGTGAGCGGACCCCGGGGGCACGCCTCGCCGAGTCCGTCCCAGGCCAGGTCCCAGGCGTTCCAGTACGACTCCTCGTACGCCTCCCAGAGGTTGCCGGGCGCCGACCCGGAGGGCACACCCACGCCTCCGGGATGCTGCCGTCCGTTCTTCGGTGCATGCCGCTTCTTCTGCTCCCCGCTGCGTCCGGCGCCGCCGTTGCCGCTGCCCGCGGCGCCATCCTGGCCTCGCACACCGGTGGAGCGCCCGACCCCGACCGACTTCGGCTTCTTCGGGAGCTTCTTCTTCCCGGGCGTGCCCGCACGGTTGCCGGCCTTGCGCACCGACTTCAACCCCGACGCGTCGGACGCCGACACCGGCGTGTTGTTCGCGTACGCGTACCCGTTGATCTGCTGCGGGTCCGCGAAGTCGGCGATGGGGTCGCGGGAGAGGAACCGGCCGGTCGCCGGGTCGTACTCCCGGGCGCCGACCGACGTCAATCCCAGGTCCGGGTTCTCGATTCCGCCGACGAACGCCCGCTGGTCCGGCCAGGTCGACGGCGCCCAGCCGCGTACGTTGCCGAACGGGTCGAAGCGCCGCACCTGGGTGGTCAGGGTGTCGCCGTTGACGACCCACTGGTTGGTGCCGTGGTGGTCCGAGGCGAACCACTGGATGTCGCCCCGCCCGGTCCGTACGCCGACCGGGTCGTCGCCGTGCCGGTAGTAGCGGCTGGCCCGCACCGTCCGGGTCGCGGCGTCGTAGGTCAGCTCGTATCCGGCGACCCAGGCGGTCATGTCCCCGTCGGGGTCGATCCGCAGGATCCGCCTGCCGTCGGCGTCGTCGACGAAGGTGGTGGCCTCCTCCCCCGAGGTGACGGTCTCCAGCCGTCCGGTGGGGGCCCAGTCGAGGACGTCGACCGTACCGTTGCGGTCGATCGTGGTGGTGAAGCCGGCCTGGTCGTAGCCGAACGCGGTCCGGGCGCCGCCGTCCGCGTTGGTCGTGACCGCCGTGACGGTGTGCGGACGCGGCTGCCCGGCCGCCGGGTAGGCGTAGTCGTGCCTGACCCGGCCGGTGGGCCGCCACCGGGTCTCCGCGGTGCGGTTGCCGATGGTGTCGTACTCGTACGACGACCAGTAGGCACCCGGGCCGCCGACAACGGTCCCGGTCGGGGTGGCCGCACAACTCCCGGCGCCCGCCTGCGCCCACGCCTCGGTCAGGCGCTGCAGGTGGTCGTACCGGAAACACTGGGTCTCCGGGTCCAGCGCCGCCGAGGTGTGCACCGGATCGTCGGTGATGCTCAGGACGTTGCCGGCCTGGTCGTAGCGGTAGGAGAGGGCGGCGACGCCGTGGTTGGCGCCGTCGGACTCCCCGGCGGTGTCCTTGTCGAAGTAGAAGTCGGCGAGCCGGCCGGTGCCCTCCTCGTAGACCCACGTCTGCCACGCCTGGCCCGAGGAGCCGCCCACCTCGGGGTCACCGAGCCGGCGTTGCAGCAGCTGACCGTACGGCGAGTAGACCGCCGCGTCGACGTAGACGTGCCCGTCGCCGAAGTCGTCACCGGAGGAGGTGACCCGGTCGGGCTGGCCCATCGTGTTGTAGTGGTGGGTCATCGGCTCCCGGGCCAGCCCACCGGCCCCGACCGCGCCGGAGGTGCGCAGCGAGCCGTCCGGGTGGTAGGTGTACGACTCCCAGTACGCGCCGGCGAGCGCCCCCGCCGCCGCCGGCAGGTGGGTGTAGACCTGCTGCGGCCGCCCCTCCGGCGTGTACGCACGGATCTCCGTCCGCCACGCCTGGCCGTCGACCCACCGGGTGGCGGTGTGCGGCAGTCCGGTGCCGTTCGTGGCGCCGTCGTAGGTGCGTTCGACCAGCAGAGTGCCGTCGCCGGCCTCGCCCTCCCACACCTTCGTGGTACGGCCCAGCAGGTCGTACGCGTAGGACAGTCTGGTGCCACGTCCGTCGGTGCTGGCCGCCAGCTGGCCGGCGGCGTCGTACGCGGTGGTCGTGGTGCCGGTGTCCGGATCGCGGCTGACGGTCTGCCGGCCCCGCAGGTCGTACTCGTAGCGCCAGACGTTGCCGACCGGGTCGGTCACGGTCGCCCGCTGCCCGCCCGGGGTGTAGGTGAACCGGGTGGCGTCGAAGGCGCCGGTGGCGTCGCGGTCGCGGTACTGACGCAGCTCGACGGTACGACCCCGGGCGTCGTCGAGGGTCGCCCGGGACGTGCCGCCCTGCGGGGCGATGGTCGTGGTCATCCAGTGCGTGTCGTGGCCGCCGTAGCGGTAGCTGGTGCGCCACCTCTCCCGGTCCTTGACGACGAAGATCTCGCTGCTGACCCGTCCCGCGCCGTCGTAGGCGTACTCGGTACGGGACACGTCGTTGGTCCGGCTGATCCACACCAGCGTTCCGGTCGGTCCGGAGGCGTTGTTGAAGACCGGACCGGAGTCGTGCCGGGTGCGCCCGTAGGAGTCGTACACGGTCTGGGACACCAGTCGCCCGCCGTAGGTCTGCGCCTGGGTCTGCCGGGGCCGCAGCAACGAGTCGTAGAGCGCGACCGACCTCAGGTACGACCCGTCCTGGATCATGTTCTCGGTGGTGACCGTGCTCGGCGCCGTCGCCGAGACGCCGTAGCCGAAGCGCGAGTTCGGGCCCTGGGTGGCCGGGTCCCGGCCGGGCAGCCACACTCCGGTCCGACGGCCCAACGCGTCGTGGGCGACGACGGTCCGGCGGTCGCCCGGCGCGACCGTCTCCACGGTGACGCCCCAGGCCGGCGCGAGGGATGTCCTGGTGACCTGCCCGGCCGGGTTGGTGGTCGTCGTCCGGGTCAGCGGCCCACCGCCCGCCGGCGTGTACGCCGTGGTCGTGGTCCGCCCGAGCGCGTCGGCGGCGGTCAACGGCCGGCCGAGGTTGTCGTACGTCGACTCCCCCGTCGTCCGGTACTCCGGTGTGCCGGTCCAGGAGTCCAGCGCCTCCGCGCGGGTCATCAGGCCGCGCGACGGCGCGGCGGTGTACGAGGCGTGCCCGTCGTAGTAGGCGCGGACCGCCCCGATGACCTGCGCGGGACGCTGCGGTGTTGTCGTACAGCCGACCGAGACGGCCTCGACGGTGGCCACCGATTCCAGCAACCAGGCACCGGCGTTGTCCGCGTACGTGGTCCGTACACAGCGTTCGTCGCCGCCGACGGCGACGTCACCGTGCTCGTGCAGGCTCACCGCCCGGCCGTGCGCGTCGTAGCCCGTCTCGGTACGGGTGGTACGCCACGCCGAGCCGGACAGCCTCGTCCGGGTGTCGACCCGGCTCTGTCCGGTGAGCCACGCCTCGAGGGTGCCGCCGTCGTAGCCGCGCCGCGCCGTCCGGGAGGTCCAGTACCAGGTGGTGGCCGACTCGATCAGGGTGGTGTCGTCGAACGACGCCGACTCCCACTCCGCCCCGGCCAGCGCCCGGTGGTCGGTGACGGTGTTGCCGCCCGAGTCGCGCAGCGTCACCTGGCGGCTGCCGCCGTCGGGCAGCCGGTCGCCGTGCAGACCCCGGTAGTAGCGGGTACGGGTCCGCAGCTGCGGGCCCGGGTCGGCCGGGTCGCCGACCCGGGTGACGACCTCCGGGTAGCCGCGCCACTGGCTCCAGGTGCGGTCGTCGTCGGCGACGTACTCCGCGTCGTCCCACGCCCACAGCACGCTGGTGCCGCCGCCGTCGGTGGAGTAGTCGTAGAACGTCCACATCGTCTCGCCGCCGCCGGTGGCGTCGGACTCGGCGACCGACCGGACGACGTACTTGTGGAAGTACACGTCGACCGGCTCCGACAGCCCGTCCGGGGTGTGCCGGACCGGGTAGCACAGCCGGCCGTTCTGGTGCCGGCTCGCCGGCAGGTCGCCGGCACCGCAGTCGGGCTCGGAGTAGTTGACCGTGGTGACCCCACCGGTCTCGTTCCGGATCGACGTCAGCCGCGGGCGCCAGATGTTGGGGAACGCCTCGCCGGCGTCGACCCGGTTGGGCAGGAACGTGCCGCCGAACTCCACCGGCGGCGTCGAGGCGGTGCCACCGACGTGCCCGGTGTGCCGGACCGAGGCGAGCCAGAGCACCACCTGTTCCTCGTCGCCGTAGTCCTTGAACTCGTGGGTCAACGCCCACGAGTCGACCGGGCTGAACCCGCTGCCGGCGGCGACCCGGGTGGTCACTGTCGTCAGGCGCTTCGTGCCGAAGAACGCCGGCGAGTACTGCGTACAGGTCTGCCCGGCGGCGCAGTCCAGGTCCCAGGGGGTGTCCGGCCAGTTGTCCTCGACCGGGTCTCCGTCGGAGTCGCGGCACGACGACAGGCAACGGTCGGCGACGGTGAACTCGACCCGGCCGGTGACCACTCCGGCGGCGTCCGCGCGCAGACCGTAGTCGATGCGTTCCAGCCAGCCCTCGCGGACGTAGGTCGCGGTCCTCGCCGGGTCGACGGCCGGCGCGTACCGGCCGGTCGCGGTGCCGTACGTGTACCGGACCAGGTTCCCGTGCACGTCGACGCTCCGGTCGAGCATCCACCGGTACGCCTGGTCGCACCGCGACCCGGCGAAGTCACCGGAGGAGTGGCAGGCCTCGCCGGAGTGGTTGCCAAAGACCGGCACCGTCCACCGTGAACCCGCCTCGGCGGCGAAGTGGTGCACGGTGCCGTCGGTGGTGGTGACCGTCCAGCGTTCCGTGCTGGCGGTGCCGGGGCCCGCCGGCGCGCCGGAGTGGGCGATCCGCCAGTCGGCGTCCTCCTCCGCCCGCCACCGGCCGCTGTCGTCGTCCCGGACGAGCGCGGTGGTGACGCCGGCCAGCGAGATCGTCACCGCTGGGGAGTCGCCGTCCCAGCAGAGGTCTCCGGTCGGGTCGTCGCCCTGGTTGCCGCCCTCGTCGTCGGCGCAGCCGACATAGCTGCGTTCGACGAACCCGGGCGTGTAGGACCAGCCGTCGCCGATCCAGGACGCCTGGTTGTTGCTGCCCGAGGTCCGGCCGTCATGGGTGGCGGACGAGTACGACAACGCCAGCTCGGGCACCGGTCCAGCGGCGGGCGGGACCCGCAGGCCGTACGAGTAGCTGAACGCGCCGGACGAGCCGCCGTGGGACCACGCGCCGGTCGGGGACAGGTCGGTGGCCGTCCAGTCACCGCTGTCCGCGCCACCGACGCTGTCGGCGGGCTCCCCGGTCCAGTTGGCGGCGGCGTCCTGGAACGCCGACGGCGCACCCGACACCGATTCCACCGGCGTGGACGGGTGGGACTGCGGGTCACGGTCGAATCCGGCGGCGGCCGCTGGCGTGGCGGCCAGCACCACGGACGCCGCCACGACGACCGAGGTCGCCGCGGCCAGCGACTTCCGGTAGGCGGCCGACCGGTCCGGCGCGGCCACGCCGTGGCTCGCCCTGGAGTGTGTCTGCGGCATGGTGGAGTTCCGACTCCTTGAGGTCAGCATTGCGGTACCGGCGCGTCGGCGATGTGGGAGAGCACGTACTCGGGGATCGCCCCCTGCCAGACGACGACGTCGTCGATGGCGCCGTCGAGCCGCGAGATGCGGGTCCCGGGGGTGGTGCTCGCAGCCCCGACCAGCAACGGCCCCGTCGCCCTCCACGGGCTGTCGGGTCCGGTGCCGGTGGCGACCAGCGCGCCGCTGACGTAGAACCGTGTCTGCTTGGCGCGCAGGTCGTAGACGCCGGCGAGGTGGTACCAGGTGCCGACCGTCGGCGTCGGGCCGCCGTAGGCGACCTTCCACGTGGGGCTGGCGACGTCGCCGCTGGTCATGGCGAAGCCGAACAGTTGCCGGTCGGCGTTGTACTGCAACCGGAAGGCGCTGGTCTGCTGACCGGCCGCCGTCACGACCTGAGCGTGCGCGGTCACGGTGTTCAGCCGTACCCAGGCCGAGACGGTGAAGGACTCGTCGGTGGCGATCACCGGCCCGGCGGTGACCGCCGAGCCGGCACCACCCAGCTCCAGCGCACCGTCCGGGTCGCACCACCAGCCGTCGTCGTACCGGGTGTCGCCCTCGAGGGTGAGGGCGTGCCCACGCCCGGAGGTGTCCGTCCCGGCACCCTCCAGCCGCCAACGGGCCTGGAGTTCGGCCGGCGGGCCACCGAACATCGACGTGACGTCGGCCGCGCTGACCACACCCCGCCACAGCCGTACGTCGTGCAGCGCCCCGTCGAGGTGGTATGCGCGCGGGTCCACGCCCGCGGAGTTCCATCCGTAGGAGCAGCCGAGGAGCACCGGGTTGTCGATCACCGTCCAGGCCGGGGGTCCCAGCACCGACTTGGCCAGGCTGCCGTCGAGATAGAACGTGAGCCTGTCGGTGGTGACATCGACCGCCAGCGCGATGTGGTGCCACTGCCCGAAACGGCCGTAGCCGAGCGCCGTTACGACCGCCGCGGCTGACATTCCTCCCGCGGCTGACACCCCCGTCGGGGCCCGGAAGTCGTCCTCGAACTCGTAGTCGTACCCGGACTTCGTGGTGGGCCGTACGGACAGCTCGAGCCCGGCGTGGTCTTCGGCGGCGAAGGTGGAGACGATCGCTCCGAGTTCGTCAACCGAGTCGATCCGTACCCAGCTGCTCACCGAGTACGAGCGCTCCGTCGCCAGGATGGGCCCGGACGACTCCAGGCAGGTCGCGCCGTCGAGTTCCACCGCCCCGCTCGGCCGGTGGAACGGGTCCTCACCGACGACAACGTCCTCACCCAGGGCGAGGGGGCGGCCGTACCGCGACGAGTCGGTTCCGCCGTCCCGGAACTCCCAGCGGACCAGTTCGGCGGCTGCCGGCAGGTCGGTCATCGCGGCCTGGATCTGCGCGGTGGTGGCCAGCCCCTGCCACACCGCGACGCTGTCGACCGCCCCGGTGAGGAAGTGGCCGTGCGATCCCGACGGGTTACGCAGGCAGCCGAGGCTGAACGTCTTCGCGGCGTTCCACGGTGTGAAGGAGACCGCCTGTTCGGCCGCGAGCGCGCCGTCGAGGTACAACCGCTGTACCCCGGCGTCCGGGTCGTAGGTCCCGGCCACGTGCAGCCAGGTACCCGGCGCCGCCGGGCTCACCGCCCCCACACTCTTCCAGGAGAAGTCGGTTCCGGGGGCGCTGAGCAGCGAGAAGTTCCACTTGTTCAGTGCGGCGTCGTACTGGATCTGGTACGCGGAGTGCTGCTCGTTGCCCTGGGTCAGCACCTTCGTGTACCCGCTGGCCGCGTCGAGCCGTACCCACAACGCGACGGTGAACGCGGCATCGGTGCGGATCGGCACCTCCGGCGAGCTGAGGCAGGTCGTCCCGTCGAGGACCAGCGCCCCGGCCGTACGCCCGGCCCGGTCCGGGCCGTAGACCGGGCCGGTGCCGGCGGTGCGGGTCAGGTCACGCCCGTGCCGGGTGTCGTCGAACGTGTCACCCTCGAACCGCCACATCCCCATCTCCGTCGCCGGGATGTCCCGGCCGACGAAGAAGGTGTACGCCCGCTCGTCGGACACGTTTCCCGCGGTGTCGACCGAGCGCACGTACAGCACGTGTCGGCCCGCCGTCGCAGCCGTACGGGTGACCGTGGCGGTCCCGCTCGTGGTGACCTTCTGGTCGAAGACCGGCGTGTTCCACGAGTACTCGTAGCGGTCCAGGCCGGAGTGGAAGCCGTTGACCTCGGGATCCGACGCCGACACCGACAGGACCACGTCCCGCCCCTCGGTGAACGGGCCGGCGGGCGCGGTCACCGTCGGGACCGACGGCTTCGTGGCGTCGACCCGGAAGTAGCACAGGTCGGTGTATCCGGAGTTCACCGCGTCGGTCTGTCGGGAGTCGCTGCGGGCCTGCCACTCGTACCGGCCGTCCGGCAGGGAGGTGGTGATCCGGCGGTTGACGGTCGGATTGCCGCCCACCGGATCCGGCGTGCGGTACCAGTAGTGGTTGGTGTCCGAGCCGTACTTCCGGATCCGCATCCGCAGGTAGACCGACTCCGACTCGGTGGACCGGGCCCGTGCCGACAGGGTCGGGTACCGCGACGTGATCCACGGTGAGCCGGAGATGTTCCGGACGCAGGAGGTCCCGTCGACGGTGAGCCGGTCCGGCGACGGCGGGTAGATGTAGTAGGTGACGTGCAGCTTCACCGAGTCGATCCGGATCCGCCGCCAGGCGTCCCGGGTGTCCTCGTTGGCGGACCGCACCCCGAACGAGATCGCGGCGTAGTTCTGGTCGGCCGCCGACTGCACCCGCTTCCTGACCTCGGCGCCGTCGAACTCGACCCACTCGTTCGTCTTGCCCGAACACCCGGTCTGGTTCGACGACGGCACGAGCTTTGACTGCAACGGTTCCCCGTACAGCCAGCTGACGCCGTTCCACGAAACGCTGTTCGTGATCTCCTTGGTCCGCCACAGCTGCAGGTACCGGTCGCCGCACCCGCCCAGGTGGGTCTGGAGCATGTGCACGCTCGCCGAGGCGATGTACCTGCCTCTCAACTTGCCGACGTCGAGGGTGATCACCGACCGCCACAGGCCGCAGCCGCTGCCGCAGTTGCTCCAGGTGTCCAGCCCGACCCGCATGCCCCCCGAGCGGGGCCAGCTGCTGTCGCCGGTCCAGCCCCGGCTCGCGGCTCCGGAGAACACGTTCGCCCAGGCCTTGCGGGTCGAGGTGAACGGAGGGTCGATGTAGAGCGGAAACGTCACGTCCGGGTCGGCCAGCATCGCCGCGTCGGGGCCCAGCACGACGCCGGTGTCGGTGAGGTCCACGTCGACGTGACCGATCCGACCGGGATCGGCCGGCGGCGCCGCAGCGGTGCGGGCCGCCGGGTCTCCGGGCACGGACGAGTCCCACATGATGGCCTGCCCCGCCTCGAACACCACCGCGCCGGAGTCGTCGACCACGCCGATGGTTCCCGACCCGGGATCCTCGACCGTGGTCAGGCCGACCGTCTCGATCCCCACCCGGATCGACGACAACACCGGGTTGGCCGCCGCCTCCGCCGACCTGACGACCAGCACCCAGGAGAACCCGACCGACTCGGCCTGTACGGCGAGGTCGACGTCCGGCAGGACGCCGGGGAACGTCGCCACCGGGCCGTTGAGTACCGGTGCCGGCAGCGGCCCGTGTGGCCAGCGCAACGAGAGGGATCCACCGTCGGGGTCGGTCGCGGTGACGAAGGGCCGGTCCCCGCCCGGGCCGGTCTCGATCCGGATCACCGTCGCCGCAGCGGCCGCCGTACCGTCCGGACGCGCGACCAGCGTCGGGTCGATGGGCACCCACCCGCCGTCCGCTGTCGGCACCTGGTACGGCTCGACCGCGATCTGTGCGTCGAGGGTCCCGGCCGGGGTGGCGTACACCTGCCGGTCGACGTCGCGCAGTCCGAGAACCTCGACGTTGGTCTCACAGGCAAGCGCGATTCGGTACGCCTCGAACTCGTCCTGCGCGGACGGATCACCCTGGAACGACGGACAGTCCGGGATCGGGAGCGGACTGTCCGGCGGCTCGTCGGCGGCCCGGGCCGGCGCGGCGTACACCCCGGCCGCGAGCAGCGCCGCCGCGACCACCACGGCGGTCCGCCGTCGCGAAGTTCGTGATCGGAATCCGGGAAAAGATCTGACATGGCGTTTCAGCACACCGGTCACCAGGCCCCCCTCTGAACGTGCATGAACGGCGGGAGAGGTGTATCCGTCGATCTCCGGCCGCGACAATCGACCGGGCGAGCGGCGCGGCAAACGTCCCGATTTTGTTGCCGGTTCCTGCAACGGCCCCGAGCGCGGTTGCAGGAACCTGCAAACCTGGACGCTGGCCTTCACAGGGCCTGCGGGGGGTGTTCTCCTGTCCTGGCAAGGGGGCAGGACCGGTCCGGGACAGGGGGGTTCCGTTGGGGGTATCGACGGAGGTTGTTCCGAGGCTGACCAGGTGGGGGGTGACGCCCGACGCCGATCTCGGCTACCGCGCGTTGCTGATGCTGGGCCCCCGTACGGTCGCGCGACTCGCCCGGGAGCTGGGCATGCCCCAGACCCGGGTGAGTCGGGCGCTCGACGAACTCGTGGCGGTGGAGGCGGTCCGTCCCGCCCTCGCTACCACCCACGCCGGGCAGTGGTCGAGGGACGGGCTGGTGTGGGAGGCGGTGGCGCGGGAACGGGTACTCGACACGCTGCGGCAACGCCGCCGGCCGGACTCCGCGCTCGAACGGTGGCGCCGGCACGTCGCGACAGTCAGCGGCGTGGGCCTGAGCACCCTGACGGATGCCGCGGTACGCCGGTGGCCGACCCGGGCCGCCGCCCGGCAACGGGCGGCGAGCCTCATCGCCGCGGAACGCCACGAGCACCTGGCCATCAACACCGAGGAGGTCTTCGACTCCGAGGCGACCGCGGCGGCCCTGCCGCTGGACAACAGCATGCTGGCCCGCGGCATCCGGCTGCGGGTGCTGGGCCTGCCACCCAGCGACGGTGACCGGTGGAACGCGTACGCCACCGCGCTCGGCCGCTCCGGCGGGCTGTACCGGGAACTGGCCGCGCTGCCGCTCAAACTGATGGTGTTCGACCGGCGTGTCGTGTTCCTGCCGAGCGATCCCCTGGACCTCGAGAGGGGCTACGTCGAAGTTGCCGACCCCGAGGTCGTACGGGCCCTGGTCGGAATGTTCGACCGACTGTGGGCCGACGGCACCGATCCACGGAAGCAGGGAGTGTCGCCCATCGACCTGAACCACCGCGAGCAGGCCGTGGTGCGCCTGCTCGCCATGGGACACACCGACCAGTCGGCGGCGCAGGAACTGCGGCTCAGCGTCCGCACCGTTGCGTACACCATGCGGCACCTGATGGACCGCCTCGGCGTCGAGAACCGGTTCCAACTCGCGCTGGTGCTCGGCGCCGCCGGCGCCGCGCCCGAGCCGCCTCGTCACGGCGACACCGGCGGCCCAGGGTCCGCCGACGCCGCCACCAGCTGAGGAGATCTGCGTGTCACCATCGTTCGTACGACCAGCCGGCCGCGCCCTCGCCGCGCTCGCCACCACGCTGGCGCTGGTGCTCGGCACGGTCATGCCAGCCCGGGCCGCCCAGGCCTGGCCACCGTTGCACTGCGCGACCGGTCAGTTCACCGCGATCGAGACGAGCGCCGACGGGCAGACCGCGTTGCACGGCGACGCGACGCCGTGCGCGCCGTTCGCCGGGGAGCCTGCCTTCGCGCTTGTCGTGTTCCACCCGTTGGACATGGCCGCGAGCGCCGACTCCCGCGCGTTGGTGTGGTACCAGTCCGACGGGCCGACCTCGTTCTCCGGCCTCTTCCGGTCGGTGCCCACGGCCCGGGAGGCGGGTGTCTGCGCGATGCGGACGCTCACCGACCGGATGGCCTGCGTACGGGTGACCTGGCCAACGGACGGGCCGGCCGTCATGGCGCCGATCCCCACCACCGACCCGCTGGTGACGCAGTACATCTTCTACGACGACGAGGAGTACCCGACCCCGCCGCCCAGCGGGTTCTGCGGCTCCTGCCTGGACCTTCCGGTGAGCTGACCGGGTGACCCGGTGCGCGTCGGGCCGGCGACGGCGAAGCCGACCAGCCCCGGGGCCGGGCCGGTCGGCCCGGCCCCGGGTGAGGTTCGTCAGGTACGCAGGGTCCACCGCTGGTTCGCGCCGCCGTTGCACGACCAGAGGATGATCTTTGTGCCGTTGGCGGTGGCGGCACCGTTGGCATCCAGGCAGAGCCCGGACTGCACGTTTGTGATGGTCCCGTTGGTGTTGACGTTCCACTGCTGGTTGAGCCCACCGTGGCAGTCCCAGATGATGACCGCGGTGCCGTTTGCCGTGCCCGCCCCGGAGGCGTCCAGGCACTTGTTGCCGTACACCGTCAGTTGCCTGCCGGCGGTGGAGGTCCACCGCTGGTTGGTGCCACCGCCGCAGTCCCAGAGCTGCACCTGGGTGCCGTTGGCGGTCGTGGAGTTGGGCACCTCGACGCAGCGGCCGGACTGGCCGCCCACGAGCTGCGTGCCCTGCTGACCGCCGCCGCTCTGCTGGCGGACGACGGAGGTCGACTCCGCCGACCGGTTGCCCTGGGCGTCGACGACGTAGAGCCGGTACTCACCCGGCGACGCCGGCACGGCGATCGACGTGGCGGTGCCGGACGCCCTGCTCATGGTCGGGCCGGCGGTGAAGGTGGTGGTGCCGGAGGGGGCCAGCCAGACCGAGCTGGTGGCGTCGCCGGTGCTGCGGATCGGGATCGACGCCGTCGCGCTGGTGACGAACGTGCTGGCCGGCAGGACGTGGTTCGGCAGGGAGAGATCGCCCGCCGGGACGATGTCCCGGTACGCGTCCTCGAGTCCGGAGTTGACGGCGATGCCGTAGGCCGCCGCCGGCCAGACATAGTCGGAGGAGACGATGATGTCGCCGATCGTGCTGTTCGGCAGATTCTTGTTCGAGACCTTGTTGATCGGCCCGTGGATCTGCGTGATGCTCAGGTCGTGCTTCCGCCCGAAGTCGTCGGAATTGATCATCCAGGTGACGTTCTTGTCGATGCTCAGGACGTTGTCCCGGAACGTGATGTACGCCGATCCCTCGTCCGGGTGGAGTCCGTACTTGTGGCCCGAGGGAACGCCCTGGAGATAGTTGTTGGTGATCATGGTGCCCGGCTGGCTGCCGAGCGTGTAGATCGGAGCCGTGTCACTGAGCCGCTGCACCGTGTCGATGATGTGGTTGTGGCTGATGGTGTTGTTCCGCGCCGTGGTGGTCGGCCGGTTCGGTGCGATCGAGCCCGCTGACCCGTCGAAGTTCCACCACCCCCAACCGAGTGTTATACCCGACCACGGAGCTTTTTCGATCCGGTTGCGCTGCACGGTGAGGGTGTCGACGAAGTACGCCGAGATCGGGCTGTGTCCGTTGAACAGGACCGCACTGTCGTAGAGGTGGTTGTTCCTGATGTCGATGTTCTTCGGCAACCCCTCGACCTGCGGGGAGTACTTCTCGCGGTTGGTCGAGGTGCCGTCTCCGAGGTAGACGTGCTGGGGATGCCCCACGGTGATGGCGGAGCCGGCGATGTCGTTGGTGTGGTTGCCGACCAACTGGCTGCCCTGCACGTCGTTGACCATGTTGATTCCGTCGGCGCCGGTGTGCTGGACCCGGTTACGCTGCAGGACGATCCCGTCGGCGTTCTGGACCTGGATGATGCCGGGCGTGACGTCGACGTTGCGGTAGTAGTAGACGTGGAAGTTTCCCCTGGCGTACGCCTGCGCGCCGAGATTGCCCTGTTGCGCCTGCTTGAAGGCAGAGCCGGCGACGGTGAACAGGTTCCAGTCGGAGTGCTGCACGGTGAGACCGGAGAACGTGATGTTTCGCGCGTGACTGCTCGTCGAGGTGCCGGCGATCCGCAGCAGGGTGGACACGTTGTTCGGTGCGATCACCGTCGCGGTCGACATGTTCTCGGTGCTGCCCTTGTAGAAGTACAGGGTGCGACTGGTCTTGTCGAAGTGGAACTCGCCCGGCGTGTCCAGGAACTCGTAGGCGTTCATGAGTTTGTGGGTGCCGCCGACCTGGGCGTTGCCGTTGAACGCACCCTGGGCGATGGCCGCACCTGGTTGCTGGAAGAGGGCTACCCGGTTCGCACCGTCGGAGCTGGTGGTCACCTGGCGGACTCCGACGAAGGCCGTGGTCCAGGTCGTCCCCGTCTCGATCTCGATATCGTCATGGTTGCGGGCGATGGCGGGAAAGTCGTTCAGGCTGTACCTGGCGCCGTCACACTGCGACCCCGATTCCCAGGCCCATGCGGCTTGCCCGGCCGTGACGGTGTACGTCCCGTAGCATCCGGCCGAGCTGATCGTCTTCGAGGCCATGAACGCGCGCTTGTCGTTGACATAGAGCGCCCGCAGCTTGTTGGCCCGGTCGAGCGGCGCCTTCCAGATGTTGCCACTGTGCTGGGTCCACCCGGTCACCCGCACACCGCCGTCGAGCACCGGCGTCTCGTTGGGGTAGGCGGAGTAGACGACCCGGTGACCGTTGGTGCCGGAGTCGCCCGGCCCGAACTCGATCGTGCTGCTCACCGGATAGATTCCGCCGCGAAGGTACACCTGGATGTCGCCGGTCATGTTCGCGTTCACCGTGCGAACGACGTCCCGCGCGCGTTGTAGCGTTCTGAAGGGTGAGGTGATCGTTCCCGGGTTGCTGTCGTTGCCGTCGGGAGCGACGTAGTAGGTTTCCTGGGCGGCGGCCGAGGCCGGCATCTGATTCGCCACCACGGCCGGCGACACGGCGGCGACGAGCACCGCGAGTGACAACAACGACGTTCTGACGGCAGGAAGGCACGGACGGCGGCGCTGCCGAAGCGCAGGTTCGGCGTGTGCCGAGCCCGCCGCTCCGGTTCCGCCCGTTCCTGGTGTCGACGTGACTACAGCGGCGACTCCGGAGAACACGAGAGTTCGGAATCGACGCCCGGAGGGACGGGTCCGGGGATTCATCTTGATACTCCAGTTGCGTCAGAGGGACGTTGCGACGTTTTCCGGCTCTCGGAGCGCACGAGGCGGTGACATGGTGAGCGATAACAGTCACCTGTCCGACCGGACGGTGGCCATGGCGGCGTTGGCTCTTTTAGGGTGGCGGAACGGGTCAGCGGCGAGCGGAGCCAGGGTGCTCGTCAGGCGGGCGGGCCTCCACAGACAAAAGAGATCATGTTAGCGGTCACATCGATCGATGACCTTCAGGTTTGCAGACGGGGCCAGGTTTCTCAAACCAAAAGTTTCGGTTATCTGTGGATAGCCGCGAAGGTCGGCACCTGCTCCGCGAGCCGTATCCTGCCCCTGGCTTGCTCGCCGTCTGACCGTGAGGATGTGGGCGTGAGGCGATGGACGCGTTCGGGCCGATAGCCGACCTGTCCGAGACCGCCCGGCCGACGCCGGCGCAGATGCTCGAACCGTACCTGCCCCGGCCGCCGGCACAGCAACAGCGCGTCATCACGTCCCTCGGCCGGCTCGTCGACGACTTCGGCGGCACCGTCGCCGTGGATCCGCGTACCACGCTGGCGCCGGGCCGGGCGGGACGGCGGGCGCATGCTCGGTGACCGCTGGGGCGTGACCGACGACGACGTCTCGCGCCCCTACCCGTGCGACGACTTCGTCGCCGCACCCACCCTGCAGGCCTGGCGAGGGGTACGCGTCGACGCGCCCACGACGGCGGTGTGGCCGTGGGTGGCCCAGGTGCGGCTCGCGCCGTACTCGTACGACTGGATCGACAATCTCGGCCGCCGCTCGCCCCGACGGTTGGCCGGCCTGCCCGAGCCGACCGTGGGAGAGCCGTTCACCGCCGTCGCCGGACGTGCGCAGGGCCGGATCCTCTCGGTCGCCCCGGGACAACAGCTCACCGGGGAGATCATGGGCGCCGTCATGTCCTACCTCCTCGTCCCCGTCGAGGACCACCTCACACGCCTGCTGCTCAAGGTCGTCATGCGGACGAACCGGCTGGTCGCGCTCGGGCTCTGCGTCGGCGACCTGGTGATGGCCCGCCGACAGTTGCTGAACCTCAAGCGGCTCGCCGAACGCGACGGAGAGTGACAGCAGTGGACCGGAGCGTGCCACTCAGATCGTCCGCAGGACGTCCCGATGGAGACGATCGTGGTCGCGTCCGCGCCGTCCTGTCGACCGAGAGTCCTGCTCCGACCGGGACGGCGGCGAGCCGGGATGACAGGTTGGACATTGACCATGGTAGATGTAGTGTGGGAAAGCTCCCAGATCGCGTCCTCCACACCACCTGCCCGAGGAGCTGACACATGTCGCGACCGCGTCGTCGCCCGGCCACCAGGCTGGCCAGCCTGCTCGTTCTGGCCCTGTCCGCACTCCTGTTGCCACCGGCGTCGGTGGCCGGCACCGCCGTGGCCGGCCCACCCCACACCCGCCCGGTGCCACTCACCGAGCTGACCGTGGTGTCCGAACAGGTGGCCTTCGGTCTGCAGCGTCCGATCGCGCTCACCGGGCTGCCGGACGGCCGGATGCTGATCGCGGAGAAGAACGGCACCGTCCGCGCCTACCACCCCGACACCGGCCTGGCTGCCGAGCCGGTGCTCGACCTGACCGCCCGGATCGACACGTCCGGCAACGAGCGCGGCCTCCTCGGCATCACCCCTGCGCCGAACTTCGCGCGGACCGGGATGCTCTACGTGGCCTACACGAGCCTGCCGGCCGGCGCACTGACCCTGGCGCGACTGCCGATCAGCGCACCTGACCGGCTGCAGGTGCTGCTCACCCAGGAGCACGCTGAGTACAACAACCACAACGGCGGACAGGTGGCCTTCGGCCGCGACGGCTACCTCTACTGGTCCCTCGGCGACGGCGGCCACGCGAACGACCCGTTCAAGTCCGGCCAGAACCTCGGCACCCTGCTCGGCAAGATCGTGCGGATCGACGTCAACCGCACCTGCGGGGCGAAGCCCTACTGCGTACCCTCCGACAACCCGTTCGTCCACACGCGCGGCGCACGGCCGGAGATCTGGGTCTACGGCCTGCGCAACCCGTGGCGGTTCTCCGTCGACCCGGTCGACAACTCCCTCTGGATCGGTGACGTCGGCCAGGGCCTGGTCGAGGAGATCAACCACATCCGCCCGTGGCAACGTGGGGCGAACCTCGGCTGGTCCTGCCGGGAGGGCACCCCGGTGTTCGACCCGGAGCAGTGCCGGCCCGGCGTGCGGTACACCGACCCGGTCTTCGAGTACGAACACTTCATGACGGAGAGCTGCTCGGTGACCGGCGGCGTGGTGTACCGAGGGTCCGCCACCCCGGAGGCGTGGGGCACCTACGTGGCGAGCGACTACTGTTCGACCCTCGCGTTCGCCGTACGCCCCAAGCCCAACGGCGGCTACGAGTCCGCCACGATCGGCAACTTCCCCATCCAGCCGACCGCGATCGACGCCGACGTGCACGGCGAGTTGTACGTGCTCAGTGACCTCCCCGGATGGCTGAGCCGGGTACGGTTCGAGCGGGTCCAGCCGACCTCCGGCGGCGGGCCGACGAACCGCTGAGCCCCGGGACGAGTCCCGCCACATCCGCAGCGCCCCACCTGGGGACGGCCGCGTCCGCACGGCCGTCCCCAGATGTCGGCCTCGAGACCGCGGCGCGACTTGTGCACCGCGC
This sequence comes from Plantactinospora sp. B24E8, assembly GCF_039871735.1. Lineage (NCBI taxonomy): Bacteria > Bacillati > Actinomycetota > Actinomycetes > Micromonosporales > Micromonosporaceae > Plantactinospora > Plantactinospora sp. B24E8. The sequence continues at coordinate 327,410 of NZ_JBDPMH010000003.1, read as the reverse complement.
GGGACCCACCGCCGGCGGCCGTGGCCATCCTGCTCCGGGCGATCCACCAGGAGCAGGATGGCCACGGCTACCGAGACGACCCTGGCCTACCTGTCGCCCACCGGCGCGCTCCGCGACGCGTTGAACAGCGTGTCGCCCTTGTAGTAGGCGACGACCGGAGCGGCGAGTCCACTGTGTACGATCCGCTTCAGCGGTGGTGGAGGTGAACCGATAGTTGGCACGCGCGGAGCGGTACGGGTGGTAGCCGACCGGGTCCAGGCAGCGTCGATCCCGCGCCGCCGGCCCGGCGCGGGTGACGCGGGGGTTCAGGCCGTCACGGCTGGGCCGGTTCCCACCTCCCGTCCACTCGTCGGGCGATCCCGGCGGCTTCGTCCCTGAGTTCCTCCGGCAGGAGCCACTCCGGCGCGTCCTGCCAGGCGAACGGGCGAAGGAATCGCCGGATCGACGTGGCACCCACGGAGGTGTGCACCGAGTTGGTCGACGGCCAGGGTCCGCCGTGGTGCTGCGCCCACGAGACCCGGACGCCGGTCGGATAGCCGTCGAAGACGATCCGGCCCGAACGTTCGACAAGCACGTCGACCAGCCGGCGGATCTCGCCGGCGTCATCCAGCGGTCCGCTGTGGATGGCCCCGGTGAGCGACGGCGGGACGGTGGCGAGCACCGCGTCGAGCTCGGCGACCTCGCGATAGCGGACCACCACCATCAGCGGCCCGAAGCACTCGTCGGCGATCTCGGCGGTCAGGCCCGACAGGTCGACCTCCAGCAGAACCGGCGCGACGGTGAAACCATCGCCCGGGCCGACCTCGGGCCGCGCCGCGAGGCGGGCACCGGCGCGCCCGATCGCCGCCGCCCGTTCGACGAAGGCGTCCCGGATGCGTTCGTTGAGCAGCACCGCGCCGCCGGCCGAGGCGACCCGCTCGCGGAGCGCCTCGACGAGCCGGTCGCCGGCGGGGTCGGCCGGGACGAACGCCAGCCCGGGTTTGGTGCACAGTTGTCCGCCCGAGCCGGTGAAGGAGCCGAACAGCCCCTCGGCGATCTGCTCTCCCCGGGTCGCGGCTGCCGCCGGCAGGACGACGATCGGGTTGACGCTGCTCAGCTCGGCGTAGAACGGGATGGGATCGGGGCGTTCGTCGATGGCCGCCTGGATGGCCCGGGCGGCACCGAGGGAGCCGGTCAGCGCGGCCGCCCGGATGACGGGGTGGCTCACCAGCGCGCGGCCGGCCTGCTCCCCGTACACCAGGGCGAGCACGCCAGCCGGACCACCCATCCCCCGGACCGCCGACTCGATCGCCGCACCGGACGCGTGCGACGTCAGCGGGTGGGACGGGTGGGCCTTCACCACGACGGGGCAACCGGCGGCCAACGCGGCGGCGGTGTCACCGCCGACGACCGAGAAGGCGAACGGGAAGTTGCTGGCCCCGAAAACGGCGACCGGCCCCAGGGGGACGAGCATCCGCCGCAGGTCCGGACCGCGCCCGAGCGGCGTGTCGGCGGCGTGGTCGATGGCGGCCTCGAGGTACCCGCCGTCGCGCAGCACGTCGCCGAACATCCGCAGCTGGACCGCCGACCGGGTGAGTTCCTGATCGAGTCGCGGGTGCCCCAGCCCGGTCTCCGACCGCGCCGTCGCGACCAGATCCGCGCGCCGGGACTCCAGCGCGTCGGCGATCGCGTCGAGCAGGTCGGCGCGGCCGGGCCGCCCCAGGCCGGCGAGCCACCGCGCCGCCCGGGACGCCTCGTCGGCGATCACCGCCAACCGGTTCTCGTCGGTCTCGGTGAGGTCGGTCGTCCGACGCCGACCGTTGCTCGGGTCGACGGTGGTGATCACGTTCACAGCAGTCCTCTCCTGACAAGGTTGCCCATCAGATCGCGGACCCCGAACTGCCAGGGCTCGCACTCCTCGGCGTGGCGGACCCGGTTGACCAGGGTGCCGAGCGCGGGAGCGCTGATCCGCACCACGTCGTCGAGCTTGTGGGTGAACCCCTCGCCCGGCCGGTCCCGGTCCTGGATGGGCGCGAACATGGTGCCGAGCATCAACACCGCGCCGTCGGGATAGTGGTGATGCGGGCCGATCAGTTGCTGCACCAGCGTCGCGGGGTCCCGGGACATCCGGGCCATCTCCGACACCGCCGTCAACTGGAAGCCGTCCACCCCACTGACCTGTAGGCGTACTTCGAGCTCGCGTACCCGGTCCAGGTTGAACCGGTCGTCGAACAGCCGGATCAGGGGCCCGAGGGCGCACGAGGCGTTGTTGTCCTTCGCCCGTGGGAGCAGGAGCGCGGACCGTCCCTCGACGTCCCGGAGGTTCACGTCGTTACCGAGGGTGGCACCGACGATCCGGCCGCTGGACTGCACGATGAGCGCGACCTCGGGTTCCGGGTTGTTCCAGGTCGACGCGGCGAGCACGCCGACCGGGACGGCGGTGCCGACCGCGGAGAGGATCTGACCCTTGGTGAAGATCTCGGCGTCCGGTCCGAGTCCCACCTCCAGGTACTGGCTCCAGACTCCCTCGGCGACCAGCATGACCTTGAGCCGCTCCGCCTCGACCGAGCCCGGCGCCAGGGTGTGCAGGTCGGCGCCGATGTCGGCGATCGTGCGACGACGGAGGTCCGCCGCGAGCGCCAGGTCGCCGCCGGCCCGCTCCTCGATGACCCGTTCGATCATCGAGACGGGGAAGGTCACCCCGGCCGCCTTCAGCGCCTGGAGGTCGACCGGGGTGAGCAGCCACGGCCGGGTGTGGTCCCGGGTCGTGGCGTCCGTGTTGGCCAGGATCTCCTCGAAGCTGCCCAGCCGCGGCCCGTCGAGCTCGGCCACGACCGCGGCGGGATCGGGCAGCTCGCAGATGTCCCGTACGGTCGGGAACCGGTGACTCACGTCGAGGACTTCGCCGTCCCGGACGATCACCGGCGAGGGTCCGTCGACGGTGGGATCCCAGATCCGGCCGACGAGCAGGCTCCGCTCGATGTCGTCCGGCAGCGCCTCGGCGGCGGTGCCGACCCAGTCCGGGCCGGTGGAGGCGCCGACCCGGTCCGGGTCGGTGGCGAGCGCCCGGGGCGGTGGCAGCGTCATGAGGTGCTCTCCAGGTTGAAGTACGACCGCTCGTCACGGGGTCGGATGTCGTACACGGCGTCGCGGAACATGCGGAGCGGGTGCGGGGTGAACGGGTGCCGCTCGATCGCGGCGAGGTCGAGCTCGATGCCCAGCCCCACCACGCCGGACGGGATGAGCACGTCACCGTCGTCGGTCAGCACCAGCCGCTCGTTGGTGATCTCGGGGCGCCACGGCACGTCGGTCGCCATGATCTCCAGGTACCGGAAGTTCGGCAGGGCCGCGGCGAGTTGGAGCGTCGCGGCGGTGCTGAGCGGACCGCTCGGGTTGTGCGGCGCGAAGCCCACGTAACTGGTCGCGGCGAGCGTGGAGATGAAGGCGAGTTCGGCGATTCCGCCGGCGTGCGTGACGTCCGGCTGGACGAAGTCGACCGCCTGCCGGGCCAGCGCCGGGGCGAAACCCTGCCGGCCGTACCACCGCTCGCCGGCGGCGATCGGCACCGGCGAGGCGCGGCGGATGTCGACCAGGGCGTCGAGGTTGTCCGGCGGGCACGGCTCCTCGAACCACACCGGGTCGAACGGTGCGATCTCCCTGGCGATGGTGATCGCGTGCCGGACGTCGAACCGGCCGTGCCCCTCGATGAACAGCTCGACGTCGCGCCCCACCGCGCCGCGGACGGCGTCGACCTGGGCGAGTACCCGGTCCAACTGCCGGGTGGTGATGGTCATGTCGTAGTTCTCGAACGGATCCCACTTGAGGCCACGGAAACCGGCCCCTACCGTCGCGCGGGCGGCGGCCGCGTACTCCTCGGGGGTGACGGCTCCGGAGAACCAGCCGTTCGCGTACGCGCGAACCCGGTCCCGGGTCGCACCCCCGAGCAGCCGGGAGACCGGAACGCCGAGGTCCCGGGCCGAGATGTCCCACAGGGCCATCTCCAGCGCGCTCAGGGCGGTCATGATGACCGGCCCACCGCGCCAGTACCAGTCCCGGGCGAGTTCGTAGAGGATCTTCGAGATGCGGGTGGGGTCCAGACCCACGACCGCCTCGGCGACCTCGGCGACCGCGCCCTGGACGGCCCGTTCCTTGCCCTCCAGGGTGGCCTCGCCGAGACCGACGATCCCCTCGTCGGTGTGGACCCGCACGATGACAAGGTTCGTACGGTAAAAGTCGACGACAAGCGCGTCGACCGAGACGATCTTCATGTTCCGGATCAACCCTTCACGGCCCCGGCGGTCATGCCGGAGACGACGTACTTCTGCACCAGCAGGTAGAAGGCGACGGCGGGCAGGGTGAACATGAAGGCGACAGCCATCACCGTCTGGATGGGTGTGCCCAGTTCGCCGATGAAGTTCGCGATGCCGACCGACGCCGGCTGCAGCTCCGGCGTGAAGATGAAGGTCACCGCGAACACGTACTCGTTCCAGGCGTGGAAGAAGGCGATGACCGCTGTCGCCGCGATCGACGGGGCGATCAGCGGCACGTTTATCCGGGTCAGGACGACAAGCGGTCGCCCTCCGTCGACCCGCGCCGCCTCCTCCAGTTCCCGCGGGATGCCGTCGAGCGCGCCCTTGAGGATCAGCGCGACGATCGGCAGGACGAAGGCCGAGTTCACCAGGACGAGCCCGGTCAGCGAGTCGAGCAGGTCGAAGCGGCGGAACAGCGAGAACAGCGGCACCACCATCAGCGCCTCGGGGAGCATCTGGGTGAACAGCAGCACCAGGGTCAGGGCGGCCTTGCCCGCGAACGAGAACCGGGACAGCGCGTAGGCGATCGGGATGCCGAGGCCGACCGAGAGGACCATCGTGCCGACCGCGATCACCAGGCTGTTGAGCAGCCACCCGGCCGCCTTGCCCTCGGCCAGCGCGTCGACGAAGACCCCGAACTGGCTGAAGTCGGGGATGAGCCGTGGCCGCTCGGCGAACAGGTCGCCGTTGCTCGACAGCGCCGTGACAAGCATCCAGTACAGCGGGAACACCGCGACACCCAGCACGGCGAGCACGGCGACGATCCGCGCCGTGACACCGAAGCGGAAGCCCCTCATCGGACGTCCTCCTTCTCCACGGCACGGGCGACGAGTCGGCTGCCGATGATGACGATGAGCGAGATGACAACGCCGACCATGCCGATCGCCGCCGCCGCGCCGAGTTTCTTCGAATCGAATGCCTGCGAGTAGAGGTCGATGACGAGCGTCCGGGTCGCGCCGACCGGACCGCCCTTCGTCATCAGCCAGATGAGCTCGAACCGGCGCAGCGACCAGATCGTCATGAGCACGGCCAGTAGTCCCACGGTCGGCTTGACGACCTGCCAGGTGACCGCGCGGAAGGTGGCCCACCGTCCGGCACCGTCCATGATCGCCGCCTCGTTGAGTTCCTGCGGTACGGCCTGCAGCGCCGAGAGCAGCACCACCGAGGTGAACGGGAACAGTTGCCAGATGGTCGTCGCGAGCACCGCCGGCAGCGCGTACCGCGGGCTGTCCAGGATCGCGCCGCCCGGCACGCCGAGCCCCACCGCGTCGAGGACCCGGTTGACGATGCCGTACTGCGCGTTGAGCATCCAGGTCGCGATGAGCGCGACCGCGATGCCGGGCGCGGCCCAGGGAATGGTCACCAGCGCCCGGGCCACCCCCCGGCCGCGAAAACCCTTGTTCAGCAGGAGCGCGACGCCGAGCCCGAAGCCGACCGAGCAGACGACGCAGGCGATCACGTAGCCGAGGGTGGTCAGCAGGGTACGGCGGAAGTCCGGGTCGCCGAAGATCGTCTCGTAGTTGTCGAGCCCGACCCACTGGCCACCGGTGGGGTTGAGCAGGGTCGTTCGGGTGAAGCTGAGGTACACCTCCTGGACCAGCGGCACCCCCTGGAAGACGAGGATGAACAGCGCGGCGGGCGCCAGGAACAGGTAGGGGGTCCACCTGCTACCCAGCGCGCCGCTGCGGCGACGCCGCGGTCCGGACCGGGGAACCGTTCCGGGTGTTCTGGTCTGCTCGACAACAGTCATCGAGTTCGGTCCTTCTCAGGTAGGGGGCTGCCGCGCACCAGGCCGTCGCGTCGCCTTGTCGAGGGCCGGTCAGCGGGCCAGTTCGCTCGCCTGTTGCTGGGCGCGGTCCAACGCGGTCTTGAGGTCCACCTTGCCCTGCAGCGCCGCGATCACGTTCTCCACGATCACCTTGCGGATGTCCGGCGTTTTGGCCTCGAAGCCCAGCACGATCTGCGGCAGGCTGGACTCGGTGAGTTGGTCGAAGACCGGGAGGAACGGGGTCTTCTGGAGCGACTCCGCGCTCCGTTCGGTGGTGGTCGCGACGCTGCTCGCGCCCAGGATCTCCTGCAGCTTGACCTGGTTCTGCGGCTCCAGCGTCCACTGGATGAAGGTGGCCGCCGCCTCCTTGTCCTCACTCGCCTCGTTGATGACGATCGGCGCGAGGATCGCGCCCTGCTTGCGGACCGGAAACGGGATGGGCGCGACGCTGAAGTTCAGCTTGGCGTTCTGGCCACGGGTCGCGGTCACGTACCCGCCGTTGTTGAGCTCCATCCCGACCTTGCCCTCGGCGAACATCCGGCGGAACGTCGCCGCGTCCGCGCCGCGCGGGATCACGTTCGCGTCGTACAGGTCCTTGTACGCCTGCAGTCCCTTGAGGTTCTCGGCCGAGTTGATGGTCAGGTTCTTGCCGTCCGACCAGGCGCCACCGAAGCCGTAGACGTAGTTGAAGATGTCCTGCCACACGCCGGCTTCCTCGGCCTCCGTCTGCCGGAAGGCCAGGCCGTACACGTCGCCCTTGGTCAGCGACTTCGCCGTGGCGAAGAACTGCTCGTACGTGGTCGGCGGCTGCGGGATCAGGTCCGCGTTGTAGAACATCGCGTAGTTCGACGCCTCGAAGATGATGCCGTGCCGGACTCCGTCGTGCACCATGAACTGGTCGGGCTGCTTGAGCAGGTTGTACTTGCCGACGTCGATGAGGTCGTCGAGCGGCGCGATCAGGCCGGCGTCGGCGGCGGCCTCGAACTCGGGCATGTCGAAGCGGACCAGGTCGGGTCCCTTGCCGCTGCCCATCTGGGTGAGCACCGTCTGCCCGAAGGTCGGGTACGGCACGGCCGCGGCGGAGACCTGCACCTTGTCCTGGCTCTTGTTGAACTCGTCGAGCCAGGCTGTCAGCAGCGGCCCACGGCCCGGGTCGCCGAAGGTCGAGGCGGCGAAGGTCAGCTTGGCGACGCCATCGTTCGAGCCGCCGTCGGAGCCGCACCCGGTCAGCAGGGCGGCCACCAGGCCCAGCGCACATGTCGCCCCGGCGATACCGAGGCGCGCAAATCTCTTACTCATCGTTACGCTCCTGTTACAAGCCAAGGTCGTCCTGGAAAATTGCAACGATCGTAGCGCCATGCGCAACGGCGTCAAGTGGAGATTGCAGTGAGCGTCAACTACATTGCATAATGTGCAACGTCGACTCGCGACACTCAGTCACCGACAGTCAGTCACCGACCGGGTCGCGAAACCGACGAACCCATCCATCGCACGAGGGAGACCGGCTGTGTCGCAGTCGATTCGCCGCGCGATCGACCTTCTGCGTCGATCGGCAGAGCACCCGCTGACGCTCACCGAGGCGGCGGACGTGCTCGGCGTCCACAAGTCCACCGCCCTGCGGACACTGCAGACCCTGGAGTCCGAGAGATTCGTCCGCCGGACCGGTGCGGGGACCTACGTGCTCGGCAGCGGACTGATCGAACTGTCGGAACTCGCGCTCGGCTCCATGGACCTGCGACAACTCGCCGCCACGCAGCTACGTACCCTGCAACGCGAGACCGGGCACACCGTACACCTGGCGCAACTGACCGGCGACGAGATCGTCTATATCGACAAGGTCGACAGCCGGGCCTTCGACGCCGTGAAGCTGCCGTCCCGGGTGGGACGCGCGGTATCGCTCTACGCGAGCGCCGTCGGCAAGATCATACTGACGTACCTGCCCCGCGAGGAACGCGATCGGCTCCTCTCCCACGTCGTCTTCGAGCAGTTCACCGACACAACCTTCGCCGACCGCGACCGCCTGGAAGCCGAACTCTCCCGCATCCGCGAGAACGGCTGGGCCACCGACAACGGCGAGCACGACGCCTACGTCATGTGCGTGGCGGCACCGATCAGGGACTACCGCGGCCAGGTCGTCGCCGCCGTCTCCCTCACCGCGATCGAGGTCATCGCAAGCCTCGACGAGCTGAAGACCAACCTTCCGCTGCTGCTGGAGACCGCGAACAAGATCTCCGCGGAACTCGGCTACACGCCCTCGCCCGCGGTGACGCCCACCGGGCGGACCACGGCGGCGGCAGGGTACCGACCGTGAGCGGATCGCCGCCCGGCGAGGACCCGTAGGCGGCCAGCGCGGCGGCCACCCGGTGACCGGCGGCGCCGCGCCGCCAGGGGACTCGAACCCCGAACCCGCGGATCAGGAGCCCGCGTCAGCAGTGCGCCACTGTCCACGGAAAGCGGTCGGGTGAGGCCGCGCGGGACCGGTCCGAGCCGGACCGGTCCCGCGTGTCCTTCCGCATCTCAGGCCCTTGTCCAGCGTTGGTTGGCGTTGCCGTGGCAGCTCCACACGATCACGGCGGTGCCGTTGGCGGTGTTGTTGCCGTTGACGTCCAGGCACAGTCCGGTCTGAGCGTTGCTGATCGTGCCGTTGCTGTTGACAGTCCACTGCTGGTTCGCGGCGCCGCTGCAGTCCCAGATCTGCGCCCGGGTGCCGGCGGCGGCGTTGTTCGGCACGTCCAGGCACTTGCCCATCACCTGCAACGCCCGCCCGTTCTGGGTGAACTGCTGGTTGGCCCCGCTGTGACAGTCCCAGATGAGCATCTGGGTACCGTTGGCCGAGCTGGCGCCGTTGACATCCAGGCACCGGCCGGACGCCTCGTTGCGCAGCCTGTTGCCGCTCGGGGGGTTCGGGTTCGTGCCGCCGTTGAGGGCGTCGAGGACCGCCGTGTACGCGGCCTTCTTGTTGCCGGCGCAGTCGAACAGCAGGGCATTGTCGCTGCCGCGCCAGGAGTCACAGTCCCGGACACCCCAGACCGTGATGCCGGTGCAGCGGGAGATCGCCAGGCAGGCCCGGGTGACGGTGGCATAGATGTTGGCCTGATTACCTCCCTGGGTGACGTCCAGCTCGGTGATCTGCACGTCGACCCCGAGGTCGGCGAAGCGTTGCAGGTTGGCCTGGTAGTCGCTGGGAATCGTGGTGCCCAGGTGTGACTGGAACCCGACGCAGTCGATCGGTACGCCCCGGGACTTGAAGTCGCGCACCATGTTGTAGATGCCTGTCGACTTCGCGTTGATCCCGTCGGTGTTGTAGTCGTTGTAGCAGAGCTTGGCGTTCGGGTCGGCGGCGTCGGCGGCCCGGAACGCGGCCTCGATCCAGTCGTTGCCGGTGCGCTGCAGGTTCGAGTCACGCCGGCCCCCGCTGCCCCCGTCGGCGAACGCCTCGTTCACCACGTCCCAGGAGTGGATCTGCCCCCGGAAGTGGGTGGCCACCTGGGTGACATGGTTGATGGCGGCGTTGCGCAGGTCACTGCCGGAGAGGTTCTGCGCCCAGCCGGGCTGCTGGGCGTGCCACAACAGGGTGTGCCCGCGTACGGTCATGCCCTGCGATCGGGCGTGGCTGACGATACGGTCGCCGGCGCCGTAGTTGAACACGCCCCGCTGCGGCTCGGTCGCGTCCCACTTCATCTCGTTCTCGGCGACCAGGCTGTTGAACTCGCGGTTCAGCACCGACATGTACGTGCTGTCGGAGAACTTGTACGTACCGACCGCTGCGCCGAAGTAGCGGCCCCTCTCCGCCGCCGAGGCGCCCAGGGTGGTGGCCGCGTGGGCGGCGCCGGCGGGCACCAGCACCATGCCGGCGGCCAGCAACCCGGTCGCCAGCGTCGACAACATCACCTTGGTCCGCCCTGGTCGCTGCGGAGATCCGCTCGAACGTACAAGGTCTTTCATCTGCGTCAGCCCTTCCGGAGACGAACCGGGTACGTGGTGTTAGCGCTAACATCCAGGTCCAGGCAAAAGCCAGGCAAGTGGCACCGGAGACAGGGGAGGCGCTACACGTCGATGAACTCGAGATTGCCACAAAGTTTCAGAACATTCAAGTAGATCGTTGCCATGCAGAGATATCCACTGCTCAACGGGGGTGGCAGCGCATCGGACCGCCCCCGCTGACCAGGCCGTGAGCCGTGCACGCCTCAGGCCGATTCGGGCCTGTCGTGGATTCCCTGCTGTCGAGCGGCGCCGATCAACTGCGCGCGGTCCACGTTGCTCGATGGCGTTTCAACGCGCAACGATGGCGAGCCAAGGACGCTGTACAACACCCCACACACGAGGTGGTCCGACAGTGGCGCCCCATGTCCGGACAAGGCAACTGCGCCAACCCTTCGCAATCCTCCGTCCGCCTGTCCTCGCGGTCATCGCCGATGAGCCGAGCCTGCCCGTCTGCGCCCGGCGACTCCGGGCACACGGACCCTCGTAGATCACTCTGCGTGTCCGGGGGCACAATCAAGGGGTGATCGCGAGCGTGTTCTCCTGCCGGCGCAGCAGGCCGGGATCGCGACCGCCCTGGTCCGTCGCGGCCCCTGGGGGCACATCCTCGACGATCACGCGGTCAGCGACCGCTGCCTGTTCCAGCTCGACTCACTGGCCGAGCTGCCTGACCTCGTGCGCAAGCACAACGAGTCGGCCGGCTAACTACCCGGAAGGAGCGGCCCGGCCGGCGCTGAGAGCGGCGAAGGGTTCGTCAAGCTGGACGCCGTGCCGGCTGTCACCGAGTACGGGCCGGACGGCTCGGACTCCGCGTTTCAGTCGGCCCGCACGTCAACGCGTAGCTCCGCGATGACCAACTGGGCGAGTTCGGGGAGTTGGTCTTGGCCGAGGGTGACCCCGTGCAGGTTGACGAGTGCCGTCTTCAGATCGTGGAGGCGGTTGCCCCGGAGGTCAGCGCCCTGGAGCTGGCAGGAATCGAGTTCAAGATCGGTCAACTGGCAGGACCTGATGACGATTTTGGGTAGTCGGCAGGAGGACCACCTGCCGTTGGTGAGAATGCAGTTGGTGAAGGCTGTGGCTCCAGCGGCGACGACGCGTTGGAAGGTGGCGTAGTCGAAGCGGCAGCCGTCGAAGAGGACGTCTTTCAGGCGTACGTCGGTGAGCCGGGTACCGGTGAACCGCGAGCCGGTGAACGCGCAGCGTTCGATGGTGATCCCGGACAGGGTTGAGCCGGAGAGGTCGGTGCGGGCGATTTCGCTGCCCCAGATGGCTCCGGCTTCCCAGGTACTCTCGCTGAGGTCCGCGCCGGCGATCCGGCTGCTACGGATGCTGACGTCTTCCAGTTGGGTGCCGCGCCAGGAGACGCCCTCGATGCTGGCCTCGGTGAGGTCGCTCGTCGGGTCGGTGACGTTGTCAAGATCTTCCGGGTCGAGGTCCGGGAGCAGGATCTTTACATCACCGATGGTGGTTGTCCGCATGAATCCTCAGTTTGGTTAAGGGCGCGGAGTGGCGGCGGAGACCTTCCCGCAGTGCCGCACGTTTCGAGTCTTCGGCCTCTCTTTTTGTCACTCGCCTCCGAGAACACATGAGACTAATTAGGGCTGATCATTAGCCTTGCATTCCAATGGAGAATATACGAGCCAGAACCTCTGTTCTCCCAAGTCTCGCTCGGCTCGCACACGCTCCGTCCCCGCGATCGGCATACGGATACGTCATTGCGATTCGCGGGCCGCACCGAGGCGGAGCTCGCTCGCGGCATGCCGGAGATCGACCGGTAATCTCAAGCCGTGGGCGAGCGAGGCGCAGCTGACAATCCGGAGTGGATCATTCATGAGGAGCGGGTGGTCGATGAGTCACGTCGGGCAAGACTGAGCATCGCTCGTGTGGAGTTGCCGGACGGGGTAACGTTCGAGCAGTACGTGTTACGCGTCCCGAAGGCTGCGATGGCGGTGGTACTCGACGATGCGGGCCAGCGGGTTTTGATGATGTGGCGGCATCGGTTCGTGATCGACCGGTGGGTGTGGGAGTTACCGGGCGGCTATGTGGACGAAGCCGAGGACCCCGCCGTCACCGCTCTTCGTGAGGCAGAAGAGGAGACCGGCTGGCGTCCTGCCAGGCTGGAGCCGCTGGTCTCGTTCCAGCCGATGGTGGGTACCGCCGACGCCGAAAACCTGCTGTTCATCGGCCAGGGCGCGGAGTACACCGGTGCGCCGACGGACATCAACGAGGCCAAGAAGGTGGAGTGGATCGAGCTGGCCACGGTGCCGGAGCGGATCGCGCGAGGTGAGATCGTTGGGGCTGCCTCGGTGGTGGGGCTGCTGGCGGCGATGAGCTGGCGGGACGGTCGGCTTACGCCGCCTGCGCGGTGACGAGCCTTGCCCGTTCGCTGAACTCCTTGACTCGGGCGTCAGTACGCCATGGGTTCAGCTCGCGTACCAGCCGGTCGATGTAGGTAACCGCGCGGGCGGAGGAGATCTGTTCGGCGAGGTCGAGTGCCTGGTTGCCGACAGTGCAGGCTTGGTCGACGTCGCGGGCGAGGACGTGTGAGCTGGCGAGGAGGAGCTGGTTGAACAGCCGGCCGCGTACGTAGCCGGTGTTCATGTCCAGCGAGCGGCGGGCGCACCGTTCGGCGCGTGATTGGTGGCCGAGGGCGCGGAAGCAGTGGCCGGAGATGGCGGCGAGGTACGCCTCGTCGAAGCAGCCCATCCAGTGCGGGTCGTTGGCCCGGTCGGCGTTCTCGAAGACCTTCTCGGCTTCATTCAGCGCGGCGGTGCTGGTCTTCTCGTCGCCGAGTTGGGCGTACGCGTGGGCCCTCATCACGGATGCCTCGGCCGCCAGGGCGGGGATGTTGGCGCGGGTGGCGGTGCGGTGTGCGGCTTCGGCGAGGGTGATCGCGGGCCGGTGCTCGCCGAGGAAGATCGCTTGGTGGCTCATCGCGGCGAGGATCTCCGCGCCGAGCGGGCGGTCCTGTGCAGCTGATGCCAGGGCGAGCGCCTGGGTGAAATACCTCTGTCCGAGCCCGTGCTCGCAGGTGTCGTACGCGAGCCAGCCGGCGAGTTGGGTCATCTCGGCGATGGCGCTGAGCGTGGGCTCGCCGAGCTGCGTCGGGCTGGTCGCGTTGCGCAGCAGCGGGGTGACCTCGGCGTCGAGGTAACGGACGACGGCTGGGCGGATCTGCCCTCCGCCGTAGCGGTTGTCGAGGGTTCGGAAGGTGCGCGTCATCGCCCGGATCGTCTCCGCACCCGCTGCGTCACCGCTGGGCACCGCAGACCGACTCGGCTGATCGGTGAGCGTGAGCCACTGCCGTACGGGTAGGGCAAGCGCGGCCGAGGCGTACACGGCGTCGTGTAGGAAGCGGCGTCGTCCGGCGTCGTGCCGCCAGAGGGATGTCACGATGTCCAAGCCTTCCGACCACTGCTGTGCGAACGTCAGACCCAGGTCATCGAGGGTGGGCGTCGGGTCGGCCGGGCGGGCTCGGGCCGCCGTGGCGATGAGCTGACCTCCGGCTTGGAGGCTGCTGTCGCAGGCGGCGACGAACTCCAGGCTCGGCGCTTTGACGTCCTTCTCGATCTCCCAGATGTAGACGTGGCTGTAGTTGACCTTCTTTGCGAGTTGACGCAGCGTCAGACGGCGTTGGGCACGCCATCTGCGTAGCGCTTCTCCGACAGTCTCGTCGGTCACGGTTGTCCCCTGCCAACTATGCCGTTAGCTAACAGTCAGCTAACGGATCACTACTGGTGGTCAACGTCTGTAGCGACAACGCTACATGCAATGGCCGATCAACGGCAGACAGTCCATAGCCGACACGATCGGGTCGTAAGACCGCAGATGTACCTCGCCGCCGTACCGCCTCGAAGGCTACGGCGGTGGGTGCGGGGCGGGCGCGCAGCCGGGTCAACTCGTCGGTGCCGGCATGCCCGCCCTTCAACAAGGGAGGGGAATCGTGGCGACCACGTACCTGAGCAGTGCGGGGTTGGATCAGATCGCGGCGGCGCAGGCCGGCTTCGACGCGCACGTGACGGTCAGCGCCTCGGGCCGGTGCCGCTCGTGCGGCGTGGAGGGACCGTGCGTCGAGCAGCTCCGGTCGGCCCGCACCCTCGCGAGCTATGGGCGGTTGCCCCAGCGGACGCCCGGCGCTACCCAACCGGAGCGCATCGGGCATCGAACACCGCCGTTCCGGGTGGTGCCGGTGGTCGCCGAACCGACCGTCAACGGCATGGGGTTCATGGTGAACGAATTGATCGGCATTGACCAGACGTCGCCCGAGCTGAGCAGGGTCGCCGCGGTGACGGTCGGCTTCGGTTCCGTGGGGTTGATTCCCCGCTCGTGTACCGCCATCGGGGCTGCGCGGGCGGGTGACCGGCGGGGCGCTGCCAGCCGCCGCCTCCGGTGGCGGACCTGCCTACCTCTCGGGCAGGTCCGCCATGCCGGGCAGGTACCCGTGCTCGGCGGGCCCGGCGCTTCGCGAGCCGATCCTCTCCCGCTCGCGCTGTCCGGTGGCGGGCCTGCGAGTACTCGACGTGGAAGGAGGTAAGACGATGATGTCCCGAGTCCTGGTGACCGGCGCCGCCGGGTTCATCGGATCGCATCTGGTGGACGCGCTGCTGGCCAGGGGTGTCACGGTCCTCGGTCTGGACCGTCGCCGCCTCGGCGAACATCCCCTGGCGGGCGAGAACCTGGCGACGGCCGTGGCGAACAGGTTGTTCACGCCGTACCACCTGGATCTGGCCACAGACCAGCTCGACGATGTGGTCAAGGGCTGCGACACGGTCTTCCACCTCGCCGCCCGGCCCGGTGTGCGTCAGTCGTGGGGCGGCGAGTTCGTCGACTACGCCCAGGCGAACGTCGTCGGGACCCACCGGCTGCTCGACGCCTGCGCTCGCCAGGGCGTACGGCGGCTGGTCGTGGCCTCGTCGTCGAGTGTCTACGGCCCGGCGGACCGGCCGAGTCGGGAGATCGACCCGACCTGCCCGGTCTCCCCGTACGGCGTCAGCGAGTTGGCTGCCGAGCACCTCTGCCTGGCCTACGCCCGTCGACCGGACAGCAGGCTAAGCGTCGCCGCGCTCCGCTACTTCACCGTGTACGGGCCTCGGCAGCGGCCCGACATGCTGATCGGCAGGATCCTGTTCGCGGCCTACACCGGGTTCCCGATAACGCTCTACGGCGACGGCAGCCAACGCCGCGAGTTCACCTACGTCAGCGACGTCGTCACCGCGACCCTGGGAGCGGCGCACCTCGACGTCCGAGCTGCGGTGATCAACGTCGGTGGCGGCGCCAGCGTCTCCATGCGTGGCGTGATCGACGAGGCGGCGAAGGTCACCGGCCGCCAGGTGCCGGTCAAGGCGGTGGACGCCCAGCCAGGCGACGTACCGGCGACCGCCGCTGACCTGACCCGCGCCGGACGTCTGCTCGGCTACTGGCCCACCGTCGGCCTGCACGAGGGGCTCGCCCGGCAGTCGGCCTGGCTGGTCAACCTCTCCCGCGACCGGCTCGCCGCATTCACCTCCTGATCCCCGCAAGGAGCCTTGATGATCGTGTTGACCGCGAACTCGGCGAGCGAACTGTTCATCGCCGCCTGCCAGGCCGTGCTACTCAACGGCCACGTCGCCCGTCCCCGTACCCTCACCACGACCGAGGTTGTCGGCGCGCACCTGTGCCTGACGAACCCCCGACGACGACTCGTCGACGTGCCGCCCGCCCGGGTGATCAATCCAGCGTTCGCGGTTGCCGAGGCGTTGTGGATCCTCTCCGGTTCCGACGACCCGTGGATCTTCGACTACAACGAGAACCTCCGCAGGTACGCCGACGACGGGGTACTCCGCGGCGCGTACGGGCCACGGCTGCGCCGGTGGGGCGGCCGGATCGACGAGTTCGACGCGGTGATCGACCAACTCGACGCGGTACGCCGACAGTTGCACGCGGACCGGGATTCGCGGCGGGCGGTGATCCAGCTCTACGACCCGTCCCGCGACCATCGCGGCTTCCGGGACGTGCCGTGCACCCTCGGCTACCGGTTCTTCATCCGGCAGGGCCGACTGGTGATGCACACCAGCATGCGCAGCCAGGATCTGTGGCTCGGCTTCCCGTACGACATCTTCACCACCACCCTGATTCAGGAGCTGATGGCCGGCTGGCTCGGTGTCGAGCTGGGCGAGTACCACCATCACGTCGATTCACTGCACCTGTACGCAGAGAACGCCGAAGCGGCCGCCGCCTCGCTGAACGGCACCCCCGGTAGCGCCGAACTCGACCCGGTCGAGGTGTCCTGGTCGGACTTCGACACCCTGCTCCAGCGGGTGCTCTCAGGCCTCGCGCAGCCGGCGGACGGGGCGACCTGGCACGCGTTCGGCCGGACGCTCGCCAGCTACCGTGCCTGGAAAGCCGGCGAACGCGACCAGGCACGTACCCTTGCCGCCGACATCCCTGGCCCGCTCGGTGACGCCCTTTCGAGCTGGTACGACCACCTCACCCCCGCCCTGACGAGTGATCCGCGATGACGGCCACCCCCTCACGCAGACGCGACGCCGAGGTCGTGCTGGGGTTGTGCGCCTACACACACGACTCCGCAGCGGCGCTCCTCGTCGACGGGCACCTGATCGGCTTCGCCGAGGAGGAACGCCTCGACGGGATCAAGCACAGCAAGGCGTACCCGGAAAACGCCGTCGCCTGGCTCCTCGGCGAGGCCGGATTGACCGCAAACGACGTGACGACGGTGGCCTACAACTTCGACGGACGCCGCTACCGGTCCGCGCTCGGCCAGCTACCCGCACACCTGCTCCGGTCCGTGACCCGTCCTCGGGCGATGCCCCGGGCCCGCAGCTTCCTGACCGTGCACCGCCGCTACCAGGCCCGGATGCGGGACCTGGCCCGCCGCTTCCCACGCGCCCTGCTCCGTCCGGTGCCGCACCACCGCGCCCACGCCCTGTACGCGTTCCTCGCCTCCGGTGTCGACGACGCGGCGGTCCTGGTCGTGGACAGCCTCGGTGAGCTGCAGACCACCACGATCTGGCATGCCGCGCACCGCGACGAGCAGCCCTTCCGTCTCGGCCTGCGCACCGCGATCGACGACCCCGCGTCGCTCGGCTACGTCTACGGCGCGGTCACCGAACACCTCGGCTGGCGGCGCGGCGACGAGGAGGGCACCGTCATGGCGCTGGCTGCCCTCGGTGACCCGACGCGCTTCCGGGCACTGATGAGTCGGGCAGTTCGGCTCACTCGGGACGGGTTCATCCTCGATCCGGCGCTGCTGCCGCTGCGGGTGCTGTCCAACCGGCACGCCCGGACGAGTCCGGCCTTCACGACCGCGACCTGCCCACCTCGGCTGCCAGGCGAGCCGGTCGAGCCAGTGCACGCCGACCTGGCCGCCGCGCTGCAGGAACGCACCGAGCAGGTGATGCTCCACCTGTCCGGACAAGCTACCCGACTGACCGGATCCGGCCTGCTCTGCCTCGGCGGAGGCGTGGCGATGAACTGCGTCGCCGCAGGCCTTGTCGCCCAGTCAGGCATCGTCGACGAGATCCACGTGCCGCCCGCGCCCGGTGACTCCGGCACCGCCATTGGCGCGGCCGCGGCCGTCTGGCTCGACGCCACCGGCCGGCCACCCACCGGCATCGAAGGGCGCTGCTACCTCGGCCCGGCGTACCCGAACCTGACGCTGCCACCGGAGCCGCGCCCCGGACTGACCGCCGAACGCCCGGCCGATCCCGTTCGGCACCTGGCCCGACGCCTCGCCGCCGGGGCGCTCGTCGGCCTCTTCACCGGTCCGCTGGAGGCCGGACCACGCGCGCTCGGCAACCGGTCCATCCTCGCCTCGCCCTTCGCGTCCGGCGTCGTGGACCGGCTGAACGCCACGGTGAAGTTCCGCGAGCCGTTCCGGCCTTTCGCCCCGGTCGTCCTCGCTGACAAGGCGGCCGACTACGTCCGGCTTCGACAGTCCTCGCCGTACATGTCCATCGCCGCTCCGGTCACCGACCTGACCCGAACCCAGCTGCCCGCGATCGTGCACGCCAACGGCACCGCCCGGGTCCAAACCGTCACTCGGACGCAGCACCCGTTCCTCGCCGAGGTCCTGACCGCCTTCGGCGAGATCACCGGGCATCCGGTTCTGATCAACACCTCGCTGAACGTCAAGGGCAAGCCGATCTGCGGGACCCCGGACATGGCCCTGGACTGCCTCACCGCGACCGGCCTGGACGCCCTGCTCATCGAGGGCTGGTGGGTGACGAAGTGCTGATTGGCTACAGCTTCTGGGGATTCCTCGGCCCGGGGATCGTCGACACCCCCGACGGGGGACGCAGCCACCGCCGAACCCTCATCGACGGGCTGCGCCAGACCGGTCACGACATAGTCTTTCTCCAAGCCAACCGCGACCTGGACGAAACGGGCCTCGACCTCACCGACCGCTACCGGTGGGACGCCGGCCTGCCCGACCTCGACGCCCTGTTCCTCGAATGGCGTTGGCCCATCCCGGGCCGAAACACCACCCCCTGCGGCCCGCCCGGACACACCTGCGACCTGCACCGCCAAGCGGAACTCGTCGCCCACTACACCGAACGGCTCAACACTCCAACGATCCTGTGGGACAAGGACCGCCGACTCGCCCCGAACGACCCCCTCCACCGCGCCGACAACGTCACCGTCTGCGAGCCGGCCCTACACCCAAGCTCCGGCGCCGTACCGCTGCTCTTTCCCGTCCCCGATGCCGCGGTCGACACTGCCGATCCCACCGCGCTCGCCGCCTGCCAGCGACCGACACCACTCGTCTACGTCGGCAACCAGTACGACCGCGACGATGCCTTCGACACCTTCTTCGCGCCAGCCGCCGCGCAGGTACCTCATCTGATCGCCGGCAAGTGGCCCGACACCAGCCGGGTGGGCCGGCCTCAACTTCGTCGGCCGGATTCCGTTCCTACGGGTTGCCGAGATCCATTCGGGTGCGCTCGCCACCGTACTGCTGCTGCCCGACCGCTACGCCCGCGCCGGCCAGGTCACCCAACGGATCTTCGAGGCGGTCCTCGCCGGCTGCGCTCCGCTCCTGCCCACCACCGTGCGAGGCGCCGCCGGACTGGTACCGGCGAGCCTGCGCGTCGGCGATGCCACCGGCGTACTGGACCGGGTTGGCTGGCTCACCGAGATCGCCGGTACCGGCGAACACGCCACGCTGATCGGCGAGTGCCTGCGCCGCCTCGACCCGTTCCGGCTCTCCACCCAACTCGACGTCCTCGACCGTCTGCTGCGCCACGCGAAAGCGACACGGCAATGACCCAC
Organism: Plantactinospora sp. B24E8; assembly: GCF_039871735.1. NCBI lineage: Bacteria > Bacillati > Actinomycetota > Actinomycetes > Micromonosporales > Micromonosporaceae > Plantactinospora > Plantactinospora sp. B24E8. The sequence goes on along the minus strand of NZ_JBDPMH010000003.1, from coordinate 308,105 downwards.
CGTGTCCGCCCGACCGCGTCAGGTGTCGCACCTACCCTGGAGAACCATGGACAGGATCGCCATCATCGGCTGCGGCGGCAGCGGCAAGTCCACCGTCGCCCGGCAGCTGGCCCGGATCCTCGACGTACCCCTGACCCACCTCGACGCGATCTACTACGACGAGCAGTGGAACCCGCTGCCCCAGGACGAGTTCGCCGCCAAGCAGGAGAAACTCGTCGCCGGCGAGAGGTGGATCATCGAGGGCAACTACGCCGGCACCCTGCCTATCCGGCTGGCGGCAGCCGACACCGTGATCTTCCTCGACCTGCCCGCGTTGACCTGCCTCTGGGGCATCGCCCAACGACGCTGGCGGTACCGGGGCGGCCAACACCAGGCCGACGGCGTCTACGACCGGATCACCTGGAACTTCGTCCGCTACATCCTTGGCTACCGGCGCACCATGCGGCCCCGGGTCGAGACCCTCATCCGGGAACACGGGCCGCACATCCGGTTGATCTCACTGCGCAGCCGGCGACAAGCCAACCAACTGGTCGACCGGCTACGACAACATGCCCAACCGATGACGTAACCAGACCGGGACGGGAGGCGGCCGGTGTCGTCGGCTAACCCGTTCCTCGACCCGGCGATGATCCACGGCGACCTGTACCGCACCGACAATCGGCTCATAGGACGCACCCGCGCGCTACACCAGGCCAAGATCGCCGGACGAGACGCCGCCCAAGTCATCGTCGACCTGCTCGCCCAGCGGATCTCACCCGGTGCGGTCGTGCTCGACATCGGCTGCGGACGGGGCACCACCACGCTCCGCATCGCCGCCGGTCTCCGCCCTCGACGGCTTATCGCGGTTGACGCCTCGGCCGCACTTCTGAACACCGTCCGTACCCGACTGGCCGAGGTCAACGAGGTCGGCTCGACGGTCTGCGCCGACTTCCACCACCTGCCGTTGCCCGATGCGATGGCCGACGCGGCGGTAGCCGCCTTCTGTCTCTATCACTCGGCCACACCGGCCGCCGTAGTCGCGGAGATCGCCCGCTGCCTCCGTCCCGGAGGTGTCGCCGTGCTGGTGACGAAGTCGCTGGACAGCTACGCCGAACTCGACCTGCTCGTCCAAGCAGCAAACCTCGATCCCGGCACTGCCAGGCGGCCGAGCCTCTACGAGAGCTTCCACAGCGACAACCTGCTCGATCTCGCCGCCACCCATCTCACCGTGCTCGACGTCCGACACGAGCGGCACGTCTTCGAGTTTGCCGACGCCACGCACCTCGCCCGATACCTCGCCACGACCCCGAAATACCGGATCCACCCGGCGGGCGGGCCAGCCGGCCTGGCCGCGATCCTCCGAGAACGGCTACCGGTGCCGCCGTACCTGACCCAATCCACCGTCAGCTACGCCCTGGCAGTACGGCCATGACCAGCAACCTCTTCCTCAAGTGGTACGACGACCCACAACGTTGTTTGGCAGCGGCGGCCCACCACGCCTGGCTCACTTCGCTGGAGTCCGGGGTCCGCCTCCCGCACCTGGTCACACGGACGGATCGTCACCTGGCCTTCGAGCGGCTGCCGGGCCGGACACCCGAGGTGGCCGACCTGCCTCGCGTGGCGTCCGTACTCGGTCGACTGAACGACGCCGCGTACCGCAGAGAACTGCACTCCGCGCGCCTCGACCAACCACACACCACGTCGACCGGGCTGACGCTCCCCGACTTCACCGCGCCGCGTCGCGAGGCGCTACATCGGGCCGCCCGCGTCACCGGAATCGACCTGGCCGCGCTCGACGCCATTCTCGAACGGCCTGGCCGGCCCACGGCCTTTTACAAGGACCCAAACGTCCGCAACTACCTCCTTAAGGGAGAGATTGTCGCCATCGTCGACTTCGATGACCTCACCCTCGCCCCTATCGGCTACGACCTGGCCGGCCTGCTCGTCACCGCCTCGATGACGTACGGCCGCCTCAGCCAGCGAACCCTCATGGGCTGCGCCGATGCCTACCGGGCCGCGATCGCGCCGAACTCCTGCGACCTTGACGAACTCCGGCAGTACGCCGAACTGCACCACCTCTTGACGCTCCGGTACCTCGGCACCAACGGATACCGGCACCCGTGGCCCACCGTCCGGCCCTGGCCCGACCCGTTCACACCGACCTGACCACCCCGAAGGAGCCCTGTCGATGGCCCCAACCACCGAACTCGTCATCGCCCGCCACGGCGAAGCCGCCTGCAACGTCACCGGAATCGTCGGCGGCGAACACGGCTGCACCGGACTGACCGACCGGGGACGCCATCAGGTCAGCCGGCTCGCTGCTCGGCTGGCCGCTGAACACGACGATCGCCCCTACGCCGTTTTCTACTCCACGCCCCGACGACGGGTGGTCGAGACCGCCGAGATCATCACTGAGGCACTCCGCCTGCCAACCACGGTCGAGCCGGACCTTCGCGGTCCCGACCACGGCGACGCCGACGGCCGTCCGTGGGCAGACATCAAGACTGCCTTCCAGGGCCCGCCACAACACAGTCCGGACACGCCGTACGCCGACGGCTCCGAAACCTGGAACCAGTACCTCGATCGGGCAACCAGAGTCCTACAGAAGATCCTCGCCCGGCACGACGGCGAGAGGATCCTCATCGCCGCCCACGGCGAGACCATCGAGGCGGCCAACAACCTCCTCCTCGCACTCCCCCAGAACGCCTGCCTACGGCTCGGCTTCGTCACCGATCACGCCTCGATCACCCGATGGCAACACCCAACCAACCGGTTCGGCCGCACCATCTGGCAACTCGTCACCCACAACGACACCCGACACCTCGAACCCCGACGATGAGCATCGATCTTCTCGAACTCTGCCGGCGCCTCCTCGACACCGACGGGGTGCCCGTCACGTGGCACCCAGGCCACGCCGGCACTCAGGTGCTCCGTGCCTCGACCGCAGAGCACGGTGAGGTGATCGTCAAACAACACCGCAGCCAAGAACGGCACACGCAGGAACTACATGCCTACCGGACCTGGATCTCAGCCTTCGGGGACCGGGCGCCCCGCCTACTCGCGGCAACCGACGACCCGCCCGCGATCGTCATCACCGCCGTGCCGGGTATCCCACTCGACCAGCGGAAGCTCGATCCCGAGGCTGAGCGGAACAGCTACCGCCAAGCGGGGCAGCTACTGCGGACGCTCCACGCCGCCGGACCGCCAAGACTGGAACCGGACTGGACGGCCTGGCTCGCCGAACGCGCCGAGTACTGGATCCACCAAGCCGGAGACCGCATTACATCCAACGACCGCGCCGAAGTACGCGCCCACATGCGAGCCCTTCAAGACCTCGCTCCGCTACCGGCCGTGCCGTGTCACCTCGACTTCATGCCCCGAAACATGATCTACGGCGACGACGGGACCGTTCGCCTGATCGACTTCGAGCACAGCCGCTACGACCTGCCTGCCCGCGACCTCGTACGCCTCGCCACCCGCATCTGGCCTCTCCGCCCGGACCTACGCGGCAGCTTCCTCGACGAATACGGCCAGCTCAGCGTAGTCGACCGCGAGCTCCTGGAACACTGCGCGCACCTTGATGCCCTGACGGCCTTGGTCACCACAACCCTCAGATGAACTCAGGCAACGGCCAGATCGCCTCCGATGGCTAGCGCGTCATCGATTTAGATGCGAAGCTATCTATGTAACGAGGAGTGCACAGGAAGCCACATTCAGCGATGTTGGTGGTTCCGTTGGGACAACTTCCGTTGTGGGGACCGGGCGCGGACGAGAATCCGCCGTCGAAGCCAGTACTGACACGACCAGCGACCCTCCGACTCCTGATCACCGTGAAGGCGGCTCCCAACCCGTCCGCCCGCTACGGAGAGACAGTCTGCGTCGGCGCGCTCGGCTTGGACACGCCCTGGACAGGCTGGATTCGGCTCTACCCGATCCACTTTCGAGATCTGGCCGACAACAGCAAGTTCCGCAAGTACGACATCGTCAACCTCGATGCGCTGCCGGCCAGGCAGGACCAGCGCCGTGAGAGCTGGAAGCCGATCGTGGACACCATCACCACCGAGCAGCACCTGACCAACCAGCAATCACGTCGAAATCTTCTCGATCCACTCGTCGAAGACTCTATGTGCCGGCTCAACGAGCAGACCCGCGACGACCCGAGCGCACAATCGATCGCACTGATTCGCGTCGCCGACATCTCGGCCTTACAGGTCAAGCGACATCCCGGCTGGTCGGTGGAGGATCGTAAGAAGATAGTTGGCTACCTCAACCAGCTCGACCTACTGGAGCCGTCCAAGCGCAGCCCTCTTCAGGCACCACGGTTCACCGGCGCCTACCGCTACCGATGCGCAGACCGCCGTTGCCGCGGTCACCAGCAGACACTCTGGGACTGGGAGTTCGTCGCCCTACAACGTCGCCTGAGCCAGCTCACCGACGCCGAGGCTACGGATCAGCTGAGACACAAGTTCCTCACCCAGCTCTGCGCCGCCGACCGCGACGTCGCCTTCTATGTCGGTAACCAAGCGGCAAGACCGCAATCCTTCAGCATCGGCGGCGTCTACGCACCCAAACGACCCGCCGCTCGATACTGACTACACGTCAACCGATGATCTCGGTCAGCACATCAGCGTGGCAGGCATCCTCAACGCGGCACCAACACGCCAACTGCTTTCCGGCGAGTTCCCGCCGCGCCCGCTCAACAAGCGCCGGCTGCCCCACAAGCCACTGCCTATACAGGCGCAACGCCTCAGCCCGATCATGCCTGCGAAGACTGAACGGATTGGCCCAGGGAGAACGCCGCAACCCGAACCCTTGCCGCCCGACATAGACGGCGCCGGACGGCACCACCGGGTGGTAGAGGTCCCCCTGCACTCGAACCCGTGACTGCGCCCCCACGCGGCCAGGGTAACTGCCCACGACGGGCCCGGAAGGGGTGGCTCGCGAGTACATCGCGTCCCGGCCACGCCGCCCCGGTCCAACGGCTCCCGAGCACCCACCGAGCGACCAGCCACCACTGGCCTACGCGAAAAAGGCCCTGACCGGCAGAGAACTACCAGGTCAAGGCCTTGATCGTTGGTGCGCCGCCAGGGACTCGAACCCCGAACCCGCGGATTAAGAGTCCGCTGCTCTGCCAGTTGAGCTAGCGGCGCTCGCCGGCAACGGGGAAAACCTTAACACGCACCCGACGGCGGTCTCCAATCAGATACCCCGGTCCCCCCGTTCGGTCGGATCAGCCCGACATACCGGCCTGAACGTCGCGAAACTTCCAGGCTCCGGGCACAACAGGATGGCAGTCATACGGCACGATGTCTCCGGGATCGAGTGGACTGAGGTGGGGATGGGCAGGAAGGCACGGGCCTGGGCGATCGTCGTCGCCCTGGCGGTTGTCGCGCCGCTCGGGACGGCGGCGTGCGGTGGCGGTGGCAGCAGCGAGAAGCCGCAGTTCGTGGGCGGCACGGCGGGTGAGCCCGGTTCGTCGCCGGCTCCGCCGGCCGAGGCGCTGGAGTTGAAGGTCACCCCGGCGGACGGCGCCAAGAAGCAGCCGGTCAGCACGGAGATCGGCACCAGCATCAAGGGCGGGAAGATCACCGCTGTGACCCTCACCGCCGACGGGGGCGGCGCGGTGAAGGGCGCACTCCGGGAGGACGGTTCGTCCTGGGTGCCGGCGAGCCCGCTGAAGTACTCGAAGACGTACACCGCCGAGGTCACCGCGACGGACCCGGCCGGCCAGACCGCGACCCGGAAGACCACCTTCACCACCATGGCGAAGCCGAGGTCGGTGATCGGCTCGGGCCTCTACCTCTTCGACGACAAGACGTACGGCGTGGCGATGCCGGTGGTGGTCGAGTTCTCGCCGGGGATCGCCAAGAAGGACCGGGCCACGGTGCAGCGGCGACTGTTCGTCGAGTCCGACCCGCCGCAGCCGGGCGCCTGGCACTGGGTGGAGAACGGCACCCAGGCCTACTACCGGGCCCCGGAGTACTGGAAGCCGGGCACCACGCTCAAGGTACGGATCGGCCTGGAGGGCATTCCGCTCAGCAACGGCCGCTACGGCAACGTCGACCGGAAGGCGACTGCCAAGATCGGCAGCCGGTTCGAGATGAAGGTCGACAACGCGACCAAGAAGATGACCGTCTACGACGACGGTAAAGCGGTCCGGACCATCCCGGTGAGCCTCGGCAAGAAGAGCACCCCGTCATCGAGCGGCACCATGGTGATCATGGAGAAGAAGGAGCAGACCGTCTTCGACACCCGGGACGACCCGAACCCGGCGAACCGGTACGTCACCGACATCGACTTCGCCCAGCGGCTCACCTGGGGTGGCGAGTACATCCACGCGGCCCCGTGGTCCGTCGGTGACCAGGGACGACGCAACGTGTCGCACGGCTGCATCAACATGTCCACCCCGAACGCCCGGTGGCTCTTCGAGCGGACCAAGACCGGCGACCCGGTGACGATCACCGGCACCGAGGTGAAGCTGACCAACGGCAACGGCTGGACCGCCTGGAACCTTCCCTGGAAGGAATTCGTCAAGGGCAGCGCGCTGCCGGTACCGGACGATCTCGGAGCGTGACGGAAAGGCCGGCGACAACCTTCTCCCGCCACGTCGACAATTCGCGCTTTCCACCGCATTAGCCACGACCCGTGGTGTTCTTTGGCACGACGGGAAACGAAAGCTTGTCGACTGGCGTCATTAGGGGAGGATGGCCCGGGGTATTCAGACCTGGGATGCTCGTGGGACAGCACTGTGAGGGGATCATGCGAGTGCGTCGTACTCAGTTGACACGTCGTACGTCCGGGCGGCGGCCGACGGCGTCGGGCCGGCTCTCGCCGGTTCGGGCGGTCGCCTCGGTCCTGCTCGCCGGCGCTCTCGCGGTCACCGCCACCGCCTGCACCAGTGGCGGCGGCAAGGACGGCGGCGGCCCGGCCTGGCAGAGTGGCAACGAGGCCGAGCAGAAGCCGAAGGCGTCGGCCGCGATCACCGCTCCGGCGGCGGACGCCAAGGACGTGCCCGCCTCGGCGGAGATCACTTTCACCAGCAAGGACGCCACCGACACCAAGGTCGAGGTCAAGGACGCCGCCGGAACGGCCGTCAAGGGCAAGCTCACCGGCGACGGCACGTGGCTGCCGGAGAAGCAGCTCGACTACGCCACGACGTACACCGCGACGGTGACGGCGACCGGCGACGACGGCAAGCCGGCGACGGCGACCAGCACCTTCACCACGATGGCCAAGCCCGGCAAGCAGGTCCGGGTGACCAGCTTCCTCGGCGACGGCCAGACGGTCGGGGTCGGCATGCCGCTGATCGTCAAGTTCAGCCGGGCGATCCCGCAGGACTACCGGGACGACGTGCAGCGCCGGATGACGGTGCAGGCGACGCCGGCCCAGGAGGGGATCTGGCACTGGGTCAGCCCGACCGAGGTGCGGTACCGGCCGAAGACGTACTGGAAGGCCAACAGCAAGATTTTCTACAGGATCCAGGCCGGCGGCCTGCCGATGGGTGACGGCTACTACGGCCGGGCCGATCTGACCGTCGACATCAAGACCGGCACCTCGCTGCTGATGACGGTGGACAACAAGACCAAGAAGATGACGGTCACCCGGGACGGCAAGACCATCAAGACCATCCCGATCAGCCTCGGCAAGAAGAGCACCCCGTCCTCCAGCGGCACGATGGTGATCATCGAGAAGAAGAAGGAAACCGTCTTCGACACGATGGACGACCCGAACCCGGAGAACCGCTACATCACGGACATCGAGTACGCCCAGCGGCTCACCTGGGGCGGCGAGTTCATCCACGCCGCACCCTGGTCCGTCGCCGACCAGGGCCGACGCAACGTGTCGCACGGCTGCGTCAACATGTCCACCGCGAACGCCAAGTGGCTGTTCGACCAGACCAGGATCGGCGACCCGATCGTGGTCAAGGGCACCGAGACGAAGCTGCAGAACGGCAACGGCTGGACCGACTGGAACATGAGCTGGGACGAGTACGTCAAGGGCAGCGCCATCCCGTACGAGCCGGCCTCGAACGAATAGGCAGCCGGCGGCAGGCGCCGAGCCGACCACGGAATCTGACCGAGGGGTCGGACCGGGGGAAACAACCCCCGGCCGGCCCCTCGTTCTCGTCGACGTCGACCGCGGCAACGACCGCGGAAACGGAACAAGGCCCCTCCGAGCGGAGAGGCCTTGACCTGTGCCGATCCGAAGATCGGGCGATGGGGTGACTGATGGGATTTGAACCCACGACACCCGGGACCACAACCCGGTGCTCTGCCAACTGAGCTACAGCCACCATGCTTGGTACACAATCACACCCTCCGGATCATCAGACCCGGCTGGGGTGCCGACCAATGATAGCCACACCCCCACCCCCGCCGTCGACCGGGTTGCCCGGCCGGCGGCCGGCCGCCCCGACCGACGGCGGTCCGCCGGGCGCCGCGTCGGGACGTCGGGCGCCGGTCGGCCTACAGCTCGGCGGCGATCGCCTTGGCGGCCTCGACGTCGGGCCCGGGCAGGGGTACGAAGATGGTCCGCCGGTAGTACTCCAGTTCCCGGATGCTCTCCCGGACGTCGGCCAGGGCCCGGTGGGCCAGCCCCTTCGCCGGCTGCCCGAAGTACACCCGGGGGTACCAGCGGCGGCACAACTCCTTGATCGAGGAGACGTCGATCATGCGGTAGTGCAGGTGCGCGTCGAGCCGCGGCATGTCCCGGGCCAGGAAGCCCCGGTCGGTGGCGATCGAGTTCCCGCACAGCGGCGCGGTACGGGGATCCTTGACGTACGTGGTCACGTACTCCAGCACCAGGTCCTCGGCCTCGCGGAGACTGACCGTCGACCGGCGTACCTCCTCGGTCAACCCGGACTTCTGGTGCATCGCCCGGACGATCTCCGGCATAGCCTCCAACGCCGGCTCGTCGGCGTGGATGACCACGTCGACACCGTCGCCGAGCACGTTGAGGTTACGGTCGGTGACCAGAGCGGCGACCTCGATCAGCGCATCCTTGCCGAGGTCAAGCCCGGTCATCTCACAGTCGACCCAGACGAGAAGATCAGCCACGCCGCTCAGACTACGCGCCACCGGGGGACCCGCGCCTCAGCGCTGCGGACAGAACGGCCCGCTAGGGTTTTCCCGTGCCTGCCGAGCCTCCCACCCCACCCGCCGTCGTCGAGGACGACCCCGGCGGCCGGACCGTACGCCAGATCGTCGGCGTGGCACTGATCGTCGCCCTGCTTCCGTTCCTCTACCTGCTGGACACCCCGCACAACTTCTTCGACCTCAAGATCTACATGAGCGCGACGCGGTGGTGGGCCGAGGGCAACCCGCTGTACGACTACGTGCAGGCCGACAGGGTGCAGGGTGAGTTGTACTTCACCTACCCGCCGTTCGCGGCCCTGCTGCTCCGGCCGTTCGCCGGGCTGCGGCTCGTCGCCACGATCACGATCTTCACCGTGCTCAGTCTGGTCGCGCTGGTGGTGACCACCTGGTGGCTGGTGGCGCCCCTGGTCGAACGGCACCGACTGCCCCGCTGGTTCGCCCTGGGTTTCGGGGTGTCGCTGGTGCTCGCCATGGAGAGCACCCGCGAGACCCTCGCCTTCGGGCAGATCAACATGCTGCTCGTGATCCTGATCCTGGCCGACCTGCTGTTCGCCGTACCCCGGGGGTCACGCTGGGCCGGCGTCGGGATCGGGCTGGCGACGGCGCTCAAGTTGTATCCGGGGATTTTCATCATCTACCTGCTCGCGGCCCGGCGGTGGCGGGCGGCGATCGGCGCCAGCGTGGCCGCGACCGTGGCGACCCTGCTGGCGGCGGCCGTCGCCCCCGGCGACTCGTGGCGGTTCTGGACGCACGAGCTGTGGCTGACCGATCGGGTCGGACGGACCGACTACACCGGCAACCAGTCGCTGTTCGGACTGCTTCACCGGTTCACCACGCCGGGAGAGCCCAACCAACTGCTCTGGCTGCTCCTGGTCCTGATGATCGCCGGGTACGGACTGTGGCGGGCGGCCCGGGCCGCCCGGGCCGGCGACCACCTGGCCGGGCTGGCGCTGACCGGGTTGGTCGGGGTGCTGGTGAGCCCGATCACCTGGACCCACCACGCGTACTGGTTCATCCCGGCCCTGGTGGTGCTGGTCGACGTCGTCCTGCGCCGACCCGGTGACCCGGCGGTCCGTGGCGTCGGACGACGACGCCGGATCGCCCTGCTGGTCCTCGCGGTGCTGCTCGCCGCCGCGATGGTGTACGGCGTGGTCTCCTTCTACGACTGGGGTGACGACTTCGTCCGTACCGATGCGCCGCACGAGTTCCTGCTCCGGAACACGTACGTGCTGTTCGCGTTGGTGCTGCTGGTCGTGCTGCCGATCCGGGGCGGCTCGGCGGACACGCGGGCAACGGATCACCCCGCAAAACATGAACCAAGTATCAGGTAGCGTCAGAACTTGCGCCAAATGGACAGATGTATCTAGTCTGGCTCCAGGCAGCTAATCTGGGGACACATCAGAAAACGTCCCTTCGGTACACCGATCCCCCGGTGAGAGTGGCCCCCCGTGTCGGCAGCGCGGGGGGCCACTCGCGTCCCGCCCCCGGAGCGGCCGTGCCACCCGCCGGGGATCGTCCGGCGGGGCCGGGTTCCGGCCGGCGGGGCGTCTGGTCCGGCCGGCGGGACCCCGCTCGCCGCGCCACGCCGCTACGTGACGTGCGAGTCGGGCGTGTACCCGGCCCGGAACGGTGGCCGCGACGCTCAGTGGGTTGGCGTCGGTCGCCGGATCACCTCGGGGAGTCGGTCGTCGTGCTCGTCGAGTTCCGGCTCTGCCGGGTGGGGTCGCGACGCCGTACCCCGAGCGGGCACCTGACCTGCCGTCGGGTCGGACTGGCGCAGCGTGAGGTCGGATTGCCGGACTGTCGGGTCCAGTTGGCGCAGTGTGGGGTTGGGATAGCCCTTCCCCGCATTCACCGGCGATCGGCCCGATCGGGGCTGGTTCAGGTCGTAGCGGCCCGCCGGGACGGCCGTCCGGAGGCGGGCTGCCGCGGCCGGCACCGGGGCGGCCGGCCGGGGTGGGGTCGGGATCGGTGGCGTCGGCAGCGGCGGGGTCGGTGAGGGGGCCGGCACCGGGGCGGGTGGTGGGGCGGGCATCGGCGCCGGCGCGGGGGCGGGGGCCGGGGCCGGGGCCGGGGCCGGGGCGCGCCCGGAGTCGACCCGCACCACCTCGGATCCACGTACCGGCGACGCGGGACCCGTGGTGCCCGTCGGCCGCACCAGGTCCGCCAGCGTCGCGGGCCGCGCCGAGGCTCCGACACCGGACACCGGGACGGTCGTACCCGTGGTCTCCAGGTTGGTCGTGACCTGCGGGGTAGCCGTCATCCGGCGTACCGATTCTGGTCGGGCGGCCGGGACCGTGGCAGCCGGGACCGTGGCAGCCGGGACCGTGGCAGCCGGGACCGTGGCAGCCGAGGCCGAGACCGTGGCGGGCTGGGCGGTGGCGGACGGCACGGAGGTGTACTGCGGCTCGGCCTCGCCGGATCGGCGCGACTTCCGACCGAGGGCGTTCAGGGCGGTGACGCCGAGCCGGGCCGCGAACGCGGGAACCTGCTCAGGCTCGACGACAAAGACCACCTCACGGGGGCGGACCGGTCGGGCCAGCAGGCCGACGCCCAGCAGGGCCAGCAGACCACCGGCGACGAGCAGCGCCCAGGTGGCCTGGTCGAGCCAGCCGGGACGGATCTCGGTCCGCAGGTCGGCCGCGATTCCGGGCCGCGCGTCGGGACGCATCACCACCAGGCTTAGCCGATGCCCGCGTACGTCGTCGGGGCTGAGATCCAGCACCCCCACCCCCTGCCGGATCCAGAGGCTCTGTTCTCCCGGCCGCCCCACCCCGGACTGCGCCGACGGCACCTCCCCCGACGGGCGCTCCGCCGACGGGCGTTCGGTGGCGGACCGTCCGTCCCCGGGCGGCTGCCCGGAGCCGGTGGACGATCCACCAGTCACCCGTCGGACCGGGGCCGACGATCCCTGGGCGGCGGCGGTGGGCGCCTCGGCCGGGCTGACCTGCACCGGCAGCACCCCTCTGGTCACGCTGACCCGGTCGACCCGGGCGTACGGGACCTCGGAGAGGTAGGTCCGGACCTCGGCCGCCGGCGCCAACCCGATGAACGCCGGATCGGAACCGTCACGGGCGACAACCCGCAACCCGGTCCGGCCGGCGGTGACGAAGGGCGCGTCCCGGTCCAGCAGCACGGCCAGGTCCGGTACGACAACCGCGTACCCCTCGGTGCCGACCCGCTCCAACGGGCCACCGAACCCGCCGTTCGGACCGCGCTGCTGGCCCACCGTCCACAGTGCAACGCCGGCGAGCAGCACCGGCAGTCCGATCGTGACCAGAAGCAAACCTGCGGCGAGCCGTACGAACCGCATCCGCGCATCTCCCTCGTGGGTCGGTGTACCCACCGACCCGGGGGGCCGGAGTACTCGCCGACCATACCGAGTGAAATCGCTCCAACACGGATTATTGCCTGAAAACGCCGCTGGCCCGCCGGCAACTGCCGACGGGCCAGCGACGTACCTCTGCTCAGCTGGTCGGCGGAGTGGTCACCCGGCGGGTGCGGACCAGGGCCAGGCCGCCCAGTGCCAGACCGGCGAGTCCGGCGACCAGCCCGGCGATGCCGAGCGCCAGGGCGCCCGAGTCACCGTCGTCTTCGGACGAGGCGGCACTGTTCGACCCGGGTGCCTGGGCGGGCGGGCTGGCCGGGGCCGCGCCACCCTCCGGAGCCGCCGGAGCCAACGCCAGCACCGGCGCCGGGTCGTTCTCCGGCTCCGCACCGTCCGCCGCCGGCGGTTCGATCCAGCGCGCCACGTTGCCGTCCGAGTAGTGCTGGAGCACCCGGAACACCATCCGGTCCTTCTCCGGCAGCGGACCCATCGAGACCGGGAACTCCTGGAACTCACCCGGCTTGATCCCGGCGTTCGCCGACGCGGTCCAGGTGATCTTTGATACCACCTCGGTGACCTGGCTGCCGTGCACCTCCAGGGGCGGGTTGACCGTGCGCCTCTCGATCGCCACCGTCCACCCCGGCACGGGCATGGTGGAGACCGACGCCACCGGCGCGTCGTCCGGCATCGTCACCTCCAGCTTGACCGTGGACGCGGTGTCACTCTCGGTCGGCACCCGGAAGGCGAGCCGGCCGTAGCCGCCCTGGGTCGCCTCCCGGGGGTTCACCGTGACGTGCGCGGACGCCGGCGCGGCCAGCCCGAACACGCCGACCGCGGTGGCACCGAGAACGAGGGCGACGGCGGTGGACGCCGCCCGACGGTGACGGATCATGGGGGTACCTTTCTAGGTGATCGGCACGGCGCTGGTCACCGTGGCCTGGTCGATGTCCGAGAGCCGGACGGTGAAACTGAGCTGCCAGTTGCCCGCCGACGGCAGGCTGATCTCACCGGTGGCGTGACTGTCGGTGAGCGGCAGCAGCGGAATCTCGATCGGTTCGATGCCCTTCTCCGGCAGGGCGGCGGTGGCCCGCCACTCGACCACCGGCAGCGGCTTGTTGTCCAGGGTGTACGCGTACAGGTGCACCGAGTTGCCGCCCCGCTTCGCCGGGTCTATCTCGACCTGCAGCGAGTACAGGGAACTGGTCAGCGTCGTGCTGTAGTAGGCGGCGGTGCCGTTCGTGCCGTAGCCCTCGGCGGTCCGGGCGGGCGGGGTCTGCACCAGGACGGCGGAGATCGCCAGTACGACCGCGGTGATGGCCAACTCCACCCAGACCGCCCGCCGGATTCGCGTCGTCCCGACCGACGGGCCGGCGGCAGTGCCGGCGGCGGCTCCTGCGCCGGACGGAACCGTGGCCGGTTCCGGCTCCTGCGCCGCGCCGTCCGGCTCCGCGCTCTCCGCCAGCTCCCCGGCGTCCTCGTCCTCGTCGAGGCGCCCGTCCCCGTCGTCGGCCCCCTCCTCGTCCAGAAACCGACGACGTACCAGTTGCCGGGAGTACGCGGCGGCCGCGATGACCAGCACGAAAAGGACGATCTTGGCGATCAGCAGCCGGCCGTAGGTGGTCGAGACCAGCGCGCTCGGCGTACCGACCTCGATCAACGCCTGCACCACACCCGCCAGCAGCAGCGCGGAGACCGCGAGGGTGGCCCAGCGGGACCAGACCGGAAGGATCGCGTCGAGTTCCCGCTCGGTCGCCCGGCGGAGCAGGAAGCCCACGAGCATGACCAGGCCACCGAGCCAGACCGCCATGCCGGCCAGGTGCGCGGCGTCGACGACCACCGAGACCGCCGGCACCGGCGAGGCGCTGGCGTGCCCGGCGATCGGCCAGGTGAACAGGCCGGCCACCCCGAGGACGACCAGCAGGATCTGGTCGCCGCGACCGGCCCGCCCGGTGACCAGGGGCCGGACCAGGATCGCCGTCGCCGCCAGGATCCCCAACCGGACCAGGTGCGCCGCGCCGAACGTGCTGCCGAGCACGTCGCCGAGGGCGCTGCCGCTGACCGCGAAGAGCCCGCCACCGCCGGTGTACGGCACCTGGAGCCAGATCGCGCCGACCGTGGAGAGCGCGACCAGTCCGATCCCGGCCCAGATCAGCCGCGCCGGGCCGGCCCGGTCCAGACGTCGGGGCCAGAGCAGGCTGAGCACCAGCACCGGGCCGATCAGCAGGAGCAGTCCGGCGTACCCGAGGAACTTGGCGACCCGGACCGCGACGCCCACCGTCGGATGGACCTCGTCGGCGCCGCTGTCGGTCGGCGGTGTCGACGGAGCGCCGACCGAATAGGTGTACGCCCCGGCGACCGGATGGCTGTCCGCCGAGATCACCCGGTAGCTCACCAGGTACGTCCCGCGTGGCCCGCCGGGGTCGACCGGGATGGTGACGACGGCGCCGTTGAAGGTCGGCTTGCCCCGGTTGACCCGACTGCCGTCCGGACCGAGCACGCGGATCTTGTCCGCCACCTCGCGGACGCCCTCGCTGAACGTGAGCACCACCTCGGTCGGGGCGCTGCCCAGCACCGACTCGGCGGCCGGACTGCTGCTCACCAGTACGGCGTGTGCGCTGGCCGGGGTGGCCGGGCCGAACAGCAGGGCGAGCCAGGCCAGCAGCAGGCCGAGGCCGGCGCCGATCCGGGTCAACGGGCGGCCGGGTTCACCACCGGTCCGGTGGCGGCGACCCGCGACATTCCGAGGGGGATTCGCAGCAGTCATGCCGGACATGGTGGCCGACCGGGCCCGCCCCGCGCGACCTCCGGTCACGTGGCCCCGCTCCCACCGCTGGTCCAGTCCCCTGCCACGTAGCAATGGTCGGCATCCCCGGCGGAAAAGTTCCCGTTGTGATACGTCCCACCGGGTCGGTCGTGGTCAACCCGGTCTGCCGGTCAATGCTCCCGTGTCGCCGAGATTGTCCGCGTACCGTAAGTGAGCGTGATCCCACCGTACGCAATGCCATGGACGACACTCCGGCCGGCCGGAACCGTGCCGCCGAGCACGACGACACAATGACCGTGACCGAACGGACCGCAGGAGACATCCGGGCCCCGGGGCGCAGCCGCTGGCTCGTCGTCCGGCCCTGGCTCGGCACCGCCGCCCGACTGGGGCTCGCCGCGGTGTGGCTGGTGGCCGGCGGCTCCAAGATCGGTGATCTGGCCGCCTCCGGGCGGGCGGTCAACGCCTACCAGATCTTCCCGTACGACCTGGCGGTGGTGATCGGCGCGGCCCTGCCGTTCGTCGAGATCGCCCTCGGGGTGATCCTGCTGCTCGGCCTCGCCACCCGGCTGGCCGCCGGGATCTCCGCGGTGCTGCTGGTGGTCTTCGTCGCCGGCATCGCCTCGGCCTGGGCACGCGGGCTCTCCATCGACTGCGGCTGCTTCGGCAGCGGCGGCAACCTCGCCGCCGGCCAGGATCCGACGTACGGCACCGAGGTCCTCCGGGACGTCGGCTTCCTGGTGCTCGCCGGGTTCCTCCTCGCCTGGCCCCGGACGCCCTTCTCGGTCGACGGCGTGCTCAGGGACCGGTGGGAAGAGCCGGACGACGACCCGGCGGAGACGGCGGACGACGACCCGCCGGCGGATACGGAGGGGCAGCGGAGATGAACAACAGGAAGGGTCGCCGCCGGCCCACCCGGCCGGGAGAGCCCGGCCCGGGTCGGGCCGAGGAGGCGCGGGCCGGCCGGAACGGGGAGTCGCGGACCCCACGGAACGGGGAGTCGCGGGCCGCCCGCGGCGGGGAGTCCCGCCCCGGCCGGGCGGACAGCCGGCCGGCCCGGGTGGTACGCGAGCAGCGGGCCCGGGAACGACGCCGCCGCCGGACCCTCTGGGCCTCGATCGGCGCGGTGGTGGTGCTGGTCGCCGCCGGCCTGATCGGCTGGGCCGTCTCGGCCAGCAAGGACGCCGGCGACTTCACCCCGCCCGGCGGCGCCAACCCGGAGGGCACCGGCATCGTGTTCGGCACGGGGCCGGTCAACATCGACGTCTACGCGGACTTCATCTGCCCCTTCTGCAAGCAGTTCGAGCAGCAGGCCGGCGGCACCCTGGACCAGCTCGTCGCACAGGGCAAGGCCCGGATCACGTACCACCCGGTCGCGTTCCTCAACCGCTTCTCCAGCACCGACTACTCGACCCGGTCCTCCGCCGCCTCCGGCTGCGCCGCGCAGAGCGGCAAGTTCCGGGAGTACTCCCGGGCGCTCTTCGACCGGCAGCCGCCGGAGGGCAGTGCCGGGCTGAGTGACACCCAACTCGTCGACGTGGCCGTCGGGGTGGGTCTGGCCAGGGACAGTTTTGCCAACTGCGTCCGAGAGAATACGTTCAAGAAATGGACCGACCACGTGACCGAGGAGGCGAGCCGGGCGGGCATCAACGGCACCCCGACGGTCCTGGTCAACGGCAAGCAGGTGCAGGCGAGCGCCGAGGCGGTCACCGCGGCGGTGACCGCGGCCGGCGAATGACGGACCGGGTGGCGTACCAGCGGGGCGGGCACCGGCGGATGACGTACCGGCGGATGCTGCTGGCGGTCGTCGCCGGCCTGCTCGGGGCGTTGGCCACCGCCGCGCCGGCCGCCGCGCACGCCGCCGACACCCCGGACGGCAGCAACTACGCCAGCGCCGTGCGCGGCCTCACCCCGGCTGTGCCGGGCCTGCGGGTACGCCTGGTCGAGGGCGGTGCCCGGCTGGAACTGGAGAACCGGACCGGCCGGACGATCGAGGTGCTCGGCTACGCCGGTGAGCCGTACCTGGAGGTCCGGTCCGACGGCGTCTACGAGAACGGCAACTCCCCGGCGACATACCTCAACCGGACGCTGGCCGGCGAGACACCGCCGATTGGCACCGACCCGACCCGGCCGCCGCAGTGGCGCCGGATCGGCACCGAGCCGGTCGTCCGCTGGCACGACCAGCGCACCCGCTGGCTGGAGGACGGGCCGCCGGCGCGGGTCGCCGCCGCCCCGGACCGGCCACAGCGGGTACGGGACTGGACCGTGCCACTGCGCGACGGCGGCACGACGGTGCAGGTACGGGGCACCCTCGACTGGGTTCCGCCCCCGGACCCGCTGCCCTGGTGGGCCGGGGTCGTCTTCGGGGCACTCGTGGTCGGTGGACTCGGGCTGCTCCCCCGGGCATCCCGGCCCGGTCGACGGGCCACCGTCGTACTGGCCGGGGTGGCCGGCACCGGTGGGCTCGCCGCGCTGGCCTACGCGCTGGCCCGGGGTGCCGACGCCGGGTTCGGCGGGATGCTGGCCGGGCTGGTCACGAACCAGCTCTGGCCGACCCTCACCGGGGTGGCGGCGCTCGTCACGGCGGTCCACGTCCTGACCCGGCAGCGACCGGCCGCCGACTTCGTGCTGACCCTGGCCGGGACCTGCCTGGCCCTGTTCGCCGGGGTGACGAACGCCTCGGTCTTCCTCCGTTCGGTGCTTCCGGTGCCGTGGCCGGCGGGGTACGCCCGGGTGCTGGTCGCGATCGTGCTCGCGGCCGGGTTCGGGCTGGCGGCCGCCGGCGCGCTGCGGCTGCACACCGCCGCCCGGCACGGTCGGCCGGTCCCGCCCACCCGGGCCCGCTGGTCGGCCGGCACCGGCCTGGAGGGTGAACCGGCCGGCCGGCGTTAGGACGGAAGCCGGCCTGACGGCTCAGCCCTGGGCGGCGAGCTGGCGGGCGGCCAGGGTCGGGTCGAAGCCGTACGGCAGCTCCAGCCGGTGCCGGGCGAGCAGTTCCTGGTCGGTGAGCAGGTCGACGGTGGTCCCGTCGGCGACGATCCGTCCGGCGTCCAGGATCACCGACCGGTCACAGAGTTCCAGGGCGTACGGCAGGTCGTGGGTGACCATCAGCAGAGTCACCGGCAGCCGGCGCAGGATCGCGGCCAGTTCCCGCCGGGCGGCCGGGTCGAGGTTCGACGAGGGTTCGTCGAGGACCAGGATCTCCGGGTGCATGGCGAGTACGGTCGCCACCGCCACCCGGCGGCGCTGCCCGAACGACAGGTGCTGCGGTGCCCGGTCCCGGTGCTCGGTCATGCCGACCGCGTCCAGCGCCTCGACGACCCGGGCCTCCAGTTCGGCGCCGCGCAGCCCGAGGTTCGCCGGGCCGAACGCCACGTCCTCGGCGACGGTCGGCAGGAAGAGTTGGTCGTCGGGGTCCTGGAAGACGATGCCGACCCGGCGGCGGATCTCGGCGAGGGTGGCCCGGTCCCGGTCCACGGTGAGCCCGCCGACGGTGACCGTGCCGGCGCCGCCGGAGAGGATCCCGTTGAGGTGCAGCACCAGGGTGGTCTTGCCGGCCCCGTTCGGGCCGAGCAGCGCCAGCCGCCCGCCCCGGGGCACGGTCAGGTCGACCCCGCGCAGCGCGACGTGTCCGTCGGGGTAGCTGTAGTGCACCCCGCGTACGTCGAGGGAGGGCGGGTCGGCGGCGGGGAGGCTGTCCACGTACCCGATCATCCCAGCACCAGGGCGGTGGCGGCGATGCCGGTCGCGGCGAGCGGCACCGTCGCCGCGACCAGCCAGTGCCGTACCGTCGCCGCGCCGGCGGTCCGCCAGGCGGCGGGCATCCGGCCCTGGTAGCCACGGGCGACCATGGCCAGGTAGACCCGCTCGCCGCGTTCGAACGCGCGGAGGAAGAGGGCGCCGACGCCGACGGCGAAGCCGCGCAACTGCCAGACGAACCGCGGGTCGTCGCCCCGGGAGATCCGGGCGACCCGCATCCGCCGGGCCTCACCGACGAGGACGTCGAGGTAGCGCAGCATGAAGGTGGCGATCTGGGTGATGATCTGCGGGCAGTGCAACCGGTCCAGCCCGAGGAGCAGGTCCCGCATCGTGGTGGTCCCGGCCAGCAGCAGCGAGGCGAGGACCCCGAGGGTGCCCTTGGCCAGGATGTTCCAGCCGCCGTACAGCCCGTCGACGGAGAGCTCCAGGCCGAGCCAGACGACCCGTTCACCGTGTCCGAGGAACGGCAGCGCGAACGCGAAGACGACAAACGGCAGCTCGATCAGGGCCCGGCTGAGCAGCCAGCGCAGGCCGATCCGGGCCAGCGCGGCGACCAGCAGGACCAGTACGGCGTACCCGCCGAACGCCCAGAACGCCTCCCGGGGGGTGGCGACCACGGCGATGCTGAAGAGCACCATCGCCGTGATCTTGACCTCGGGCGGGAGCCGGTGCACCGGCGACGTCCGGTCCCGGTAGAGGACGTGCGCGTGACCGGCACCCATCTGAGGCGAACTCCTTCGGCTACCGCGCGCCGTCGACCGGCGCGGGGACGGACCCGGCGGGCTGTCCGGCCGCCGGCTCGTCGCTGACCGGTCCCCCGCCACCGGTACGCCGGCGGGCCAGCCAGAACAGCCCGCCGCCGACGGCGAAGGTGAGCAGGACGCCGAGCACCCCGGACAGGCCGGTGGAGAGGAACGTGTTGTCGATTCCGCGTACCCCGTAGTCGGCCAGCGGCGAGTCGGCCAGTTCGTGGTCTCTGGTCTCCTGAGCCGGGCAGCTGCCGCCGATGATGTTGTCGTCGGCGTCGAAGGTGCAGCCCTGCCGCAGCGACGAGTCGAGCCCGTCGGGGTGGCTGGAGGCGAAGTTGCTCACCACTCCGGCGAGCAGCAGGGCCACCAGCAGCCCGCCGAGAATGAAGGCACCGGTCCGCCGGGTCATCCGTCCTCCTCCGCCGCTCGCGATCACCGTGTCGGGGCTTGCGTTCGCCGGGGTCGCCGCGCGGCCCACCGGAGACCTCCGGCGGCCGGCACCGGGGCGGCGGCGGGGGTACGCAGACCGCGCAGCGCGTACACCAGGTCGGGGCGGACCTTCGCCACGGTCACCACGGTGGTCGCGGTGATCAGGCCCTCGCCGATGCCGATCAGCAGGTGGGCGACGGCCATCGTGCCGGCCAGGCCGCCGAGGCTGCTGCCCACGTCGGTGGTGCCGCCGAGCCAGTACTGCAGGACGAAGCCCTGCGAGGCGATCAGCACGCTGACCACCGAGGCGACGAAGGCGGTGGCCGCGAGTCCGCCGGGGTTGCGGGGCAGGACCCGCAGCAGGAGCGCGATCAGCAGGTATCCGACCGCCGTACCGATGACCGCCATGTTGGTGATGTTGAGGCCGAGCATGGCGACGCCGCCGTCCCCGAAAACCAGCGCCTGGACGATCAGCACCACGGCGACGCAGAGCGCACCGACCCAGGGGCCGACCAGCATCGCGGCAAGCGCGCCGCCGAGCAGGTGGCCGCTGACCGCGCCGGTGAAGATCGGAAAGTTGAGCATCTGCACGGCGAAGATGAACGCGGCGACCAGACCGGCCATCGGCGCCAGCCGGTCGTCCAGGTCCTGCCGGCCGCGGGCCACGCAGAACGCCAGTGCCGCCAGGGCGAACGCCGCGAACGCCGCCGCCACGGGACCGTTGATGATCCCGTTCGAGATGTGCATCGCCAGGGTCTCCACGCCACCTCCTCCAGCCAGGGCGGGTCCCGCCCACTCGGCCGGCTCAGCCTATGGGCAAGGTGATGTTGTTGCCAAGGATTGGCAAGAGCTGTACGCCAAGCGCAACCTCGGGTATACCTGGCGCTAGGGTCGGGTCCATGACCTCGCCAACCCGTCTCGACGCCGGCGACACCGCGCCGGACTTCGCGCTCCCCACCGACACCGGCACCACGCTCACCCTCAAGGAGCTGCGTGGCCGCAAGGTGATCCTGTACGCGTACCCGGCCGCGATGACCCCGGGTTGCACCAAGCAGGCGTGTGACTTCCGTGACTCGCTGGCCTCGCTGCAGGTCGCCGGCTACGAGGTGGTCGGCATCTCCCCGGACAAGCCGGAGCGGCTGGCGAAGTTCCGGGAGCGGGACGCGATCACCTTCCCGCTGGTGTCCGACGCCGACAAGGCGGTGCTCACCGCGTACGGGGCGTACGGGGAGAAGCAGTCGTACGGTCGCACGGTCACCGGCGTGATCCGGTCGACGTTTGTCATCGACGAGGAGGGGCGGATCGAGCGGGCGCTCTACAACGTCAAGGCCACCGGCCACGTCGCGAAGCTCCGCCGCGACCTGGGCCTGGACTGAGCCGACCCCGGGAAGCCGACCTGAGGAAGTCGGCCCGGGGCCGGACCGAGGAAGGCCAGCCGAGGCCGGGGCTTCCCGCGATCAGGCCCCGGCCGGTACCCGCCGATCGGATGATGGTCGGTGGTGGCCGAAGACGACGCGGGAACCGGCGCCGCCCGGAAGCGGCGTCACCCCGGGCTGTCCGGGATCGCCCACCTGCTCCGGATAGCGACCGAGGGCCCGGCCGGGCAGGGCGGGGAACGGCACGCGACCTGGCTCGAACTCTTCTTCGACCTGGTCTTCGCGCTGCTGCTCACCTCGGTCGCGGCCCGGCTCGGCGACCCCGCCGAGCCGTCCCTGAACCGGCTCGCCAGCACGTTCGCGATCTTCCTGCTCGCCGAGTGGATCTGGTACACCCAGGCCTTCTACGACAACCGCTTCGACCCGGACGACACACCACACCGGATCCTCGTCCTGACGGCGGCGGCCGGGGTGGGCGTGCTCGGCCTCGGTGCCCACGACGTACCCGACGGGCTGCTCTTTCCGCTCGGTTACCTGGCTGTGCGGGCCATGCTGCTGCTGATGTACCTGCGGGTGCTCGCCAGCCGGCCCGGATCCCGTCAGGTGGCCGGCGTCTACCTGACCGGTTTCGGGTTCGGCTGGCTGTGCTGGCTCGGCTCGCTCGCGGTCGACCCGGCGGTCCGCCCGGTGCTGTGGATCACCGGGCTGGTCGGCGAGTTCGCCGCCCTGTGGCTGGGCCGACGCTGGCTGGCCCGTAGTCCGGTGCACGCCGGGCACCTGCCCGAACGGATCGGGCAACTCCTGATCATTCTGCTCGGCGCCATGCTGACCACCGTGCTCGGTCGGGTGCCGCTGCCCGACCCGCCGGTCCGGGCACTGCTCGCGGCGGCGGCCGCCTTCGTGGTGTCGGTCTGTTTCTGGTGGACCTACACCAGTTTCCTGGCCGCCGGTCTGCCCATCCGACGCCGGCTCGGCAGCGGTCAGGTCTACGGCCTCATCCACGTACCGGCCGGGATCGCGGTCCTCTTCCTCGGCTGGACGTCGGGTCAGGTCGTGGCGCAGATCACGCAGGATGCCGGGCGACTGCCCGGCATCCTGCGTGCGGTCCTGGCCGGGTCACTCGTGATCTGGATGCTCACCGGGGTCGTCCTGCAGTGGTTCCTCCTCGGTGCGGTGCCCCGGGCCCGGGCGGTGGCCACCGCACTCGGGGTCGTGCTGGTCGCCGGGGTCGCCGCCGGGTCGGTCGTCCCGGCCGTGACGCTGGCCCTGACCACCGCGATCATGATCGGTTACTCGATCACGGTGAACGCGCAGCTGGCCCGGTCCGGCACCGGCAACACCGGCCACCCGACGTCCGCGCAGCCCGAGACGCCGTAGCTGCCGGCGGGGCCGGGAGCCGGCCGGAACCGGTGACTCGGGCGGGTTGCCAACGGGTGCGCGTTGTCGGTCTAGACTCACGTCCGAGCGGGAGTGGTGTAATGGCAGCCACGCAGGATTTAGGTTCCTGTGCCTTCGGGCGTAGGGGTTCGACTCCCCTCTCCCGCACCGAACACGTCGGCGCCTGTTAGCGCCGTCACGACGATGCCGGCCGGATCGGCGGACGGGTCGACACCGACGAGGATCAGCCGGGTGGGCATCCGCTTCGTGGTCGATCCTCCCCTCACCGCCGAACTCCGTGACCAGATCGTCACGCTCTGGACCGCGGTGACCAACGCCGGCGGCGCCGTCGGCTTCGTCGGCCCGGTCACCGAGGACGACGTACGTCCGCTCGCGCTCACCACCCTCGCGGAGGCGGGGAACGGCCCGGACCGGCTGTTGGTCGGGTACGAGGAGGACGGGCGGCCGGTCGCGATGCTCTTCCTCACCGACAACCGCTTCCGGCTCAAGGCACACTGGGGTGTGCTCAAGCGGGTGATGGTGCACCCCGACCGGCAGGGGTACGGCCACGGCGCCGCGCTGATGCGACACGCCGAACAGGTCGCCCGGGAACTCGGCTGGGCGGCACTGCACCTGACCGTACGCGGCGGTACCGGCATCGAGAAGTTCTACCAGCGGCTCGGCTACCAGGAGGTCGGCCGACTCCCCGGCGCGCTCCGGCTCGGCCCCGACGACGACCGCGACGAGATCCTGATGTGGCTGCCGCTCGGCCGCTGAGTCGCCGGTCCGCCGGGGGCGAACCCGGCCGCTACCGGCAGGGCGCACCGCCGCCCGCCGCGGCACCGACCACGGGTGCGGTGGCGGTTCCCGGTGCCGGGGTGTTCGGCGTCGGCGGGGTCGGTGACCCGGCTGTGCCGGGGCCGGCGCTGGTGGAGGCCGACGGGGTCGGGGTGGGGCCGGTACCGTCGCCGTACAGCCGGACGCGGCTGCGCTGCTGCTTTCGGGGCTCGAGCGTGATGCCGGTGGCCACCGCCTGGTTACCGTGCACGTCGGTGACCCGGATCTCGTACGGCCCCTTGCCGAGCCCGCCGTCGATCACCCAGTAGTTGTCGGGCTGCCGCTTCGCGTTCCGCCACCCGGCACCGGCCCGGCGTACGGCCACCGACTTCAGCGGGTTGCCGTGGTTGCCCACCTGCACGGCGAACCAGTACTGCGAGGCGCCGCCCTTGACCCGGAAGGTGAGCGGACCGGAGACCGGCGGGTCCACCACGAGCCGGTAGGACACCGACACGATGCCCTGGGAAAGGTCGGCGATCTTCTTGAACGCCTGCTTGGACAGGTCGATCTTGTTGCCGGTACAGCCGGCGCAGCGGTCCAGCACCATCACCCGTACCGTGCCCTTCGGGCCGGTGACGTCGAGAAAACTGCCACAGGCGGCCGATCCGGCGTACCTGGTGGAGCCCACCGCGGCGTAGAGCCGGTTGGCCGGCGGGCCGGGGAAGGAACAGTTGCCGCCCGAGTTGCCACCGTCGTAGTGCGACGCCTTTCCCTTGTAGACCCTGCCGCTGGTCGGCGGGGCGGCGAGCGCGACGGGTGGAGCGGCAAGCGCGGCCGGCGGGGCTGCGAGCGCGGCCGGTTCGCCGACCGGGGCGGCGGGCCGGCCGGGGACCGGGACGGCGGCGGCGCAGGCGGCGGACTCGCCGGAGACCCAGAACAGGACAACGCCGAGGACCGCGGCGAGCAGGGCCGCCCCGCCGCCGGCGAGCCACCGACCCGACCATCGGCGTCGGCCCGCCACCCCACCCGGTCGTGCCGCCGCTGCCGGTTCCGGCGCACCGCCAGGCTCGCGGACGGAACTGGGACGGGTGTGGTCGGGGATCTCCGGGTCGATCATCCGGGCATGTTGCCGGAGTGCCCTCGACGTGCGCAACACGCCACCTCTCCGGCGGGCCGCTGGCCGGGTTGGTGACCGCCGCCGAGGTGTTGTCGAGTTAGTCGGGGAGCAGCTCGACCGGGTCGCCGACGGTGACCGTGTCGCCGGTGCCGGGAAGGTCGAGCAGCGGTACCAGGTTCTGCCCGAAGAGCAGCTTCCGGTTGACGTTGCGGTGCCGGCCGAGGGTGCGCAGCGGCTCGTGGCCGCGTACCCCGGTCTCCTGGTCGGTGGTGGTGACCAGGCAGCGGCCGCACGGCTTGGCGACCCGGAAGACCACCGGGCCGATCCGCAGCCGCCGGCCGGTCCAGTCGTCCTCGGCCCACGGCGTCGCCCCGCCGACCACCAGGTTGGGCCGGAACCGGGTCATCGGCAGCGGCCCCTCCGGGCTGCCGGCCTCGAGCAGCCACTCGTTGACCGCGTCCAGCGAGGCCCGGTTGGCCAGCAGCAACGGGTACCCGTCGGCGAAGGTGACCCGGTCGGCGGACTCGACACCGGCGCTGTCCGGGATCGGCCGCCCGACCGGGTCGGCCTGCCAGACCAGGCGTACCTTCCGGTCGAGGACCCGGGACAGCCAGTCGTTCGCCGCCGGGTCCGCGACCCGGCCCGGCGCGGCCGGCTGGTTCGTGAAGACCCGTACCTCGACCGGTTCGCCGTCGGTCGGTTCGGCGACCTCGGTCGCGGCCCAGCCGGCGGCACGGAGGCGGAGCCCGCCCGGCGTCGGCTCGGGGTGTACGGCGGTCAGCGTGGGCAGTTGGCGCTGGGTGACCCCGACGCCCTCGTCGTCCACGATCATCCACCGCCGGTCACCGGCCAGGCCCCACGGCTCGACCCGCGCCGCGTCGTGCTCGATCCGGCGACACCCCTTGACCGGGTACGTCTGCACCGAAGCCAATCGCATGCGCCAACGGTGCCACACCGGCCCTCACCGGCAGTAGCCGGTTTCCGGGGAGCCGCCGCCGTCGCGGTGCCGGTCCCCGACCCGCTCGGCCGGCTCTGCCCCGGCTACCAGGCCAGGCCGATGCCGTCGCCGGGATACCAGTGCCGGGCGGGGGTCTCCCGGTAGGCGAGGAACCGGCGGCCGGTCTTCTCGGCGTGCTCGGCCAGCACGTTGGTGACCGTGACGTTGTCGGTCAGCAGCCGGGCGCCCGGGGCGAGCTTCGGCTCCACGGTCTGGAACTCCCGCCGTTCGTGGCCGGTGCTGTGGTTGCTGTCGTGCAGGAAGAGGTCGACCGGACGGTCCAGCGCCCTGATCGAGGCGATCGAGTCGCCGATCACCAGGTCGACCACGGTCGACCAGGGCTCGGCCTTCGCCAGGTAGCCGGCCTCCGGGTTGATGTCCAACGAGGTGACCCGGCCGGGGTCGCCCTCGGCCGCGTTGCGGAGCAGGGCCGAGGCGATCACACAGGTGCCGAGCCCCTTGTCGACGCCGGTCTCCACGACGTGCTTCGGCCGGGTGGCCCGGACGATCGCGTACCAGCCGATCCGGCGGGCGTACCGGACGTGGCGGTCGGCCAGACCACGGCGGTCGGCGGCGGCGGTGGCCCGCTGGATGTGCTGGCGCAGCGTGTCGTCGTGCTCGATCTCGTCGAGGTACGCCCGCACCTGCTTGATCGGCACGTCGCAGGTGACGCTGACGAACCAGGCCAGGTGTTCCCGGCTGAGTCTGGTCAGGTCGTAGGTGTAGTTGTGGTGCTCCCGGGAGGTGAAGAGCCACTTCGCCGAGACGGTGAGCACCCGGGCGTCGTGCCGGGCGACCCGCAGGAACCGCTTGGGAAAGGTCGCGACGGGGGCGAGCCGGGTCCGGGCGATCGCGCGCCGGAGCTTCGTAGCATCCACCCCGATGGTTTTATCACGTCCCCGGCGCCCTGTTGCCTACTGAATTATTTTATGCATACAGTCTTGTTGTGAATGACAGCGCTGTCATCGCGGCGCCGACCACGGACCGCGTACTCGATCTCTTCCAGGGCATCCGGTTGACGCCGACCCAGCGGCGGATCGCGCACAGCCTGGTCCAGAACGCCGCCTCCGCGGCCTACCTCTCCGCCGCCGAGGTCGCCGAACTCGCCAAGGTCAGCCAGCCCTCGGTGACCCGGTTCGCGATGGCCCTCGGCTACGACGGCTACCCCGCGCTGCGCCGGCGGCTCCGGGAGATCGCCGCCGCCGGGCACAGCCGACCCGATCCGGAGAAGCCGGTCGGCAACGAGATGCAGCGGGCGGTCCGGGCCGAGGCGCACAACCTCGACAAACTCGCTGAGCAGCTCGCCGACCGGGACGGGGTGACCACCGCCGGCACCCTGCTCGCCAACAGCCGGCCACTCGTCGTCCTCGGACTGCGCGCCGCCGCCCCGCTGGCCGCGTACTTCGCCTACTTCGCGGCGAAGGTGCACCCCGACGTACGGGTCCTGGACTCCGGCGGCAGCCTGCTGACCGACCGGCTCGAACAGGCCCGTACGGCCGGCGCCTCCGCCGTACTCGCGATCGTCCTCCCCCGCTATCCCCGCGAGGTGCTGGACGCCCTCGCCGAGGCCCGGGCGATGGGCATGTCGGTCGTGGTGATCACCGACTCGGCGGTCAGCCCGGCCGCCGAACACGCCCACATCGTGCTGCCGGCCGCGGTCGGCGCCCAACTCGTCTTCGACCTGCACACCGCGCCGATGGCGATGTCGATGGTGCTGCTGCAGGCGCTCTGCGACGCCGCGCCGGCCGACGCCCAGCGCCGACTGGAGGAATTCGAACAGTCCGCCGCCCGCCGACAGCTCTTCGTCGGGTAGCGCCGCCCGCCGAACCGTCGGACAGCACCGGGGCCGACCGCCACCGCCGAACCACCACCACAGAACGGAGTTTCCATGCCCGAGCCGATCCGCGCAGCCCGTGGCACCACCCGGACCGCCGCCGGGTGGCCGCAGGAGGCCGCGCTGCGGATGCTCATGAACAACCTCGACCCCGAGGTCGCCGAGCGCCCCGACGACCTCGTCGTGTACGGCGGAACCGGCCGGGCGGCCCGGGACTGGCCGTCGTACCAGGCCCTGGTCCGGACCCTGACCACGCTCGCCGACGACGAGACCATGCTGGTCCAGTCGGGCCGGCCGGTCGGGGTGCTGCGGACCCACGAGTGGGCGCCCCGGGTGCTGATCGCCAACTCCAACCTGGTCGGCGACTGGGCGACCTGGCCCGAGTTCCGCCGCCTCGAGCAGCTCGGCCTCACCATGTACGGCCAGATGACCGCCGGCTCCTGGATCTACATCGGCACCCAGGGCATCCTGCAGGGCACGTACGAGACCTTCGCCGCCGTCGCCGCCAAGAGGTTCGGCGGTTCGCTGGCCGGCACCCTGACCCTGACCGCCGGCTGCGGCGGCATGGGCGGGGCGCAGCCGCTCGCGGTGACCATGAACGGCGGGGTCTGCCTGATCGTCGACGTCGACCCGGAACGGCTGGCCCGCCGGGTCGCCACCCGCTACCTGGACACCGTCGCCGACTCGCTCGACGAGGCGGTCGAGACGGCCCTGGCCGCGAAGCGGGAGCGCCGGGCGCTCTCGGTCGGCGTGGTCGGCAACGCCGCCACCGTCTTTCCCGAGCTGCTCCGCCGGGGCGTCGAGATCGACATCGTCACCGACCAGACCAGTGCCCACGACCCGCTGTCGTACGTCCCGGACGGGGTCGACCTGGCCGACGCCGCCGACCTGGCCCGCAGCAAGCCGGCCGAGTACACCGAGCGGGCCCGGGCCTCGATGGTCGCCCACGTCGCCGCGATGGTCGGCTTCCAGGACAACGGCGCCGAGGTCTTCGACTACGGCAACTCGATCCGGGGCGAGGCGCAGCTCGGCGGCTACGACCGGGCGTTCGCCTTCCCGGGCTTCGTACCGGCGTACATCCGGCCGCTGTTCAGCGAGGGCAGGGGCCCGTTCCGGTGGGCGGCGCTGAGCGGCGACCCGGCCGACATCGCCGCCACCGACCGGGCGATCCTGGACCTCTTCCCGGAGAACGAGTCGCTGGCCCGGTGGATCCGGCTGGCCGGCGAACGGGTCGCCTTCCAGGGCCTGCCGGCCCGGATCTGCTGGCTCGGCCACGGCGAACGGCACCTGGCCGGCGTCCGTTTCAACGACATGGTCGCCAGCGGCGAACTGGCCGCCCCGGTCGTCATCGGCCGCGACCACCTGGACGCCGGCTCGGTCGCCTCCCCCTACCGGGAAACCGAGGCGATGGCCGACGGCTCCGACGCCATCGCCGACTGGCCGCTGCTGAACGCCCTGGTCAACACGGCCAGCGGCGCCTCCTGGGTCAGCATCCACCACGGCGGCGGGGTCGGCATCGGCCGCTCCATCCACGCCGGCCAGGTCACCGTCGCCGACGGCACCCCGCTCGCCGGCCAGAAGATCGAACGGGTGCTGAGCAACGACCCGGCGACCGGCGTGCTCCGGCACGTCGACGCCGGCTACCCGGAGGCGGCCGAGGCCGCCCGCCGAGGCGACCTCCGCATCCCGATGGCCGAAGTGTGAGGAAGGGCGCCTTGTTCGCGGATTCCGTTGGGGAAGGACTCCTTCCCGACCCCCCGGACGCGGGCCAGTTCCGCCAGCTCTGGGACGAGCTCGCGCCGATCGGCCGTGACCCGGGCACCGGCGGCTACCTCCGGTACGGCTTCACCGGGCCGGTACGTCACCTGGAGCAGTGGTTCCGGTCCACCGCCGTCGCCTTCGGCGCGCACACCGTCACCGAGGACGGCAACGGCAACCTGATCGCCTGGTACGGGCCGCCGCCGGACCAGGGTCACGCCGTCCTGCTCGGCAGCCACTTCGACTCCGTCCCGTACGGCGGCGGCTACGACGGACCGCTCGGCATCGTCAGCGCCCTGCTCGCCGTCCGGGCGGTGCTGCGGCGGGGACCCGGGTTCCGCCGCCCGGTCGGCGTGGTGGTCTTCGCCGAGGAGGAGGGCTCCCGGTTCGGCGTACCCTGCCTCGGCTCGCGGCTGCTGACCGGCGCGCTCGACCCGGACCGGGCGGCGACGTTGACCGACCGGGACGGGGTCAGCCTCGCCGAGGCGCTCGGTGACCGACCGGTCGGGAAACGCCCCGAACTCCTCGCCCGGGTCGACGCGTTCGTCGAGCTGCACATCGAGCAGGGCCGGGCGCTTGTCGACCTCGACGCCCCGGTCGGGGTGGCGAGCGGCATCTGGCCACACGGCCGCTGGCGGCTGGACTTCACCGGCGAGGCGAACCACGCCGGCACCACCCGGATGGCGGACCGCCGTGACCCGATGCTGACGTACGCCTTCACGGTGCTGGCGGCGAACAAGGAGGCCCGGCTGCGCGGCGCCCACGCCACGATCGGCCGGGTCGAGGTGGAGCCGAACGCGACGAACGCCGTACCGGCCCGGGTCCGGGGCTGGCTGGACGCCCGGGCCGCCGAGGTGGAGACCCTGGACGCGCTGGTCGAGGCGGTACGCGCCAAGGCCGCCGACCGGGCCGCCCGGGACGGTACGACGCTGACCGTGACCCGGGAGTCGCTCAGTCCGCTTGTCGAGTTCGACGCCGCGTTGAGCACGTCGGTGCGGCGGGTGTACGCCGACACGGTGCCGGTGCTGCCGACCGCCGCCGGCCACGACGCCGGGATCCTCGCCGGGCACCTGCCGACCGCGATGCTCTTCGTACGGAACCCGACCGGGGTGTCGCACTCGCCGGCCGAGGCGGCCACCGACGACGACTGCGCCGCCGGGATCCGACACCTCGCCGACCTGCTCGCCGACCTCGCCGGCGAATCCGGCCCGGCCGGCGACTCCGCCCCCACCGGCACGACCGATCCGGTCGCCGGATGAGCCGGGCCCGGTTCCACGCCGAGTACGCCTGGCTGCCGGACCGGGCGGAGCCGGACGCGGACGTGCTGATCGAGGTCGCCGACGGCCGGTTCACCCGGATCGTCCCGCGCGAACCGGCCCCGCCGGACGCCCGCCGACTGCCCGGGCTGACCCTGCCCGGGCTGGCCAACGCCCACTCGCACGCCTTCCACCGGGCGCTGCGTGGGCGGGCCCAGGGCGGACGCGGTGACTTCTGGAGCTGGCGCGAGACGATGTACGCGGTCGCCGGGCGGCTGGACCCGGACAGCTACCTGGCGCTGGCCCGGGCCACGTACGCCGAGATGGCGCTGGCCGGGATCACCTGCGTCGGCGAGTTCCACTACCTGCACCACCGCCCGGACGGGGGCCGCTACCACGATCCGAACGTGATGGGTACGGCGCTGGTCGAGGCCGCCGCCCAGGCCGGGATCCGGCTCACCCTGCTGGACACCTGCTACCTGACCGCGACCGTGGACGGGCAGCCGCTGGCCGGCCCACAGCGGCGGTTCGGCGACGGAGACGCGGCCCGCTGGGCGGAGCGGGCCGCCGCGTTCACCCCCGAGGGCCGGCACGTCCGGGTCGGTGCGGCGGTCCACTCCGTCCGGGCGGTCCCCGCCGGGCAGCTGCCGACGGTGGTCGGCTGGGCGGACGAGCGCGGCGAGCCGCTGCACGTGCACCTGTCGGAGCAGCCGGCGGAGAACGAGGCGTGTCTGGCGTACCACGGCAGGACCCCGACCGGGTTGCTGGCCGACGCGGGCGCGCTCGGCCCGGCCACGACGGCGGTGCACGCCACCCACCTGACCGACGCCGACCGCAAGCTGCTCGGCGACAGCCGGACCGGGGTCTGCCTCTGCCCGACCACCGAACGGGACCTGGCCGACGGGATCGGCCCGGCCCGCGACCTGGCCGACGCCGGCTGCCCGATCAGTCTCGGCAGCGACAGCCACGCGGTGATCGACCTGTTCGAGGAGGCCCGGGCGGTGGAGTTGGACGAACGGTTGGCGACCCGGGCGCGCGGCCACTTCACCGCCGCCGAGTTGCGGCACGCCGCGTCCGCCGCCGGGCATGCCGCGTTGGGCTGGTCGGACGCCGGCGCGCTCAGCGTCGGCGCCCGTGCCGACCTGGTCACCGTCCGGCTGGACAGTCCGCGTACCGCCGGGGTGCCGCCGGTCGGCGTGTTCTTCGCGGCGACCGCCGCCGAGGTGACCGACGTCCTGGTGGACGGTCGGGTGGTGGTCCGGGACGGCCGGCACGCGACGATCGACGTACCGGCCGCGCTGACCGCGGCGATCGAGGCGGTGACAGCGTGAGCGAGCGTAGCGAGCGAATCAGTCAGCACAGTCTCCCAGCTCACGACGCCGACGAGCGAAGCGAGGAGGTGGCATGAACCTTCTGATCGACAACATCGGCGAACTGGTCACCAACGTGGCCGGCACCGGCGAGGGCGGCCCGCTCGGCATCCGGCGCAGGGCGGCACTGCTGGTCGAGGACGGCCAGGTGGCCTGGCTCGGCCCGGCCCGCTACGCCCCGGCCGCCGACCGGCGGATCGACGCCGGCGGCGGCGCCGTCCTGCCCGGTTTTGTCGACAGCCACGCCCACCTGGTCTTCGCCGGGGACCGGGCGGCCGAGTTCAACGCCCGGATGGCCGGCGAACGGTACACCGGAGGCGGGATCCGGACCACTGTCGCCGCCACCCGGGCGGCCGGCGACAACACCCTGCGCGGCACCGTCGGGCGGCTGCGTGCCGAGGCGCTGCGGCAGGGCACCACCACGATCGAGATCAAGAGCGGGTACGGCCTCACCGTCGCCGACGAGGCCAGGTCGCTGCGGATCGCCGCCGAGTTCACCACCGAGACGACGTTCCTCGGCGCGCACGTCGTCCCGGCCGAGTACGCCGACCGTCCCGACGACTACGTCGGCCTGGTCTGCGGGCCGATGCTCCGGGCCGCGCTGCCGTACGCGAAGTGGATCGACGTCTTCTGTGAGCGGGGTGCCTTCGACGCCGACCACGCCCGGGCGATCCTCACCGTCGGGCAGGCCGCCGGTCTCGGCGTACGGGTGCACGCCAACCAGCTCGGCCCGGGGCCGGGGGTCCGGCTCGGGGTGGAACTGGGCGCGGCGAGCGTGGACCACTGCACCCACCTCGACGACGACGACATCGAGGCGCTGGCGTCGACCGTCACCACCTGGGTCTCCGAGCCGGAGAGCAGCAGCACGGTGGCGACGCTGCTGCCCGGGGCCGAGTTCTCCACCCGGTCGCCGTACCCGGACGCCCGCCGGCTGCTCGACGCGGGCGTGACGGTGGCGTTGGCGACGGACTGCAACCCCGGTTCGTCGTACACCTCGTCGATGCCGTTCTGTGTCGCGCTCGCCGTCCGCGAGATGCGGATGACCCCGGCGGAGGCGGTCTGGGCGGCGACCGCCGGCGGGGCGCGCGCGCTGCGCCGCGACGACATCGGGGTGTTGCGGCCCGGGGCGCGGGCCGACCTCACCATCCTCGACGCGCCCTCGTATCTGCACCTGGCCTACCGGCCGGGGGTTCCACTGATCAGCCAGGTCCTGCACAACGGAGTACCCGCATGTCAACCGTGACCCGACCCGTCGTCACCGTCACCCCCACCGGGATCACCCCGGCCGACCTGATCGCGGTGGCCCGTGGCAACGCCACGGTCACCCTCGATCCCGCCACCCTGGACGCGATGGCGACCAGCCGGTCGATCGTGGACCGGATCGAACAGACCGGCCGCCCGGTGTACGGGGTCTCGACCGGGTTCGGGGCACTCGCCACCACCTTCGTGGCCCCGGACCGTCGGGCCGAGCTGCAGCACGCGCTGATCCGCTCGCACGCCGCCGGGGTCGGCGCCCCGATGCCCCGCGAGGTGGTCCGGGCGATGATGCTGCTGCGGATCCGGTCGCTGGCGCTCGGCCACTCCGGGGTACGTCCCGAGCTGGTCCAGGCCCTGGTCGACCTGCTCAACGCCGACGTGACCCCGTGGGTGCCGGAACACGGCTCGCTCGGCGCCTCCGGTGACCTGGCGCCGTTGGCGCACTGCGCGCTGGTGCTGCTCGGCGAGGGCTGGGTGCTCGGCCCGGACGGTGGCCGGCTCGACGCCGCCGACGCGCTGCGGTCGGCCGGGCTGCGCCCGGTCACGCTCGCCGCCAAAGAGGGGCTGGCGCTGGTCAACGGCACCGACGGCATGCTCGGCATGCTGCTGCTGGCGATCGCGGACGCCGGGCACCTGTTCGCGATGGCGGACGTGACGGCGGCGCTGGCGATCGAGGCGATGCTCGGTTCGGACCGGCCGTTCCTGCCGGAGCTGCACGCCATCCGCCCCCATCCGGGTCAGGCGGTGTCGGCGGCGAACATCCACCGGCTGCTGCAGGGCTCGCAGATCATGGACTCGCACCGGGACGACCTGTCGCACGCGGTGCAGGACGCGTACTCGATGCGGTGCGCGCCGCAGGTGGCCGGCGCGGCCCGGGACACCCTCGGTTTTGTCGCCGACGTGGCGGCCCGGGAGCTGGTGTCGGTGGTGGACAACCCGGTGGTGCTGCCCGACGGTCGGGTCGAGTCGACAGGCAACTTCCACGGCGCCCCGCTCGGGTTCGCCGCCGACTTCCTGGCGATCGCCGCCGCCGAGGTCGGGGCGATCGCCGAGCGTCGGGTGGACCGGCTGCTGGACGTGGCCCGGTCCCGGGAGCTGCCGGCGTTCCTCTCCCCCGACGCCGGGGTCAACTCCGGGCTGATGATCGCCCAGTACACCGCGGCCGGGATCGTCGCGGAGAACCGTCGGCTCGCCTCGCCGGCCTCGGTGGACTCGCTACCGACCAGCGGCATGCAGGAGGACCACGTCTCGATGGGCTGGGCGGCGACGAAGAAGCTGCGGACCGTGCTGGAGAACCTGACCAGCCTGCTCGCGGTCGAGCTGATCGCCGGCGTACGCGGGCTGCAGTTGCGGGCCCCGCTCACCCCGTCGCCGGCCGGTCGGGCCGCGCTGGCGGCGGTACGCGGATTCGTCGGCGAGCCGGGGCCGGACATCTTCCTCGCCCCGGCGATGGAGGCGGCCCGCGCCGTGGTCGCCGGGCCGCGGCTGCGGGCCGCGATCGAGGCCGAGGTCGGTCCGCTGGGCTGAACGGCCTGGCCGGAACCCCCCGAAGACACATCGGACGGTTGTTGGTCGGCGCATCGGTCTGGGTAACTCCCCGCCACACAGTCACCCCGAGGAGGAGAGATGTCGACCGAGGCAACCGGCGGTACGGGCGGGCAGGTCGGTCAGGTTCGCGGCACGAACGTGATGGCGATCCTCTCGCTGGTGTTCGCCTTCATCTTCGCCCCACTGGGCATCGTGTTCGGCGCCGTCGCCAAGAAGCAGATCCGGCAGACCGGTGAGCAGGGCGAGGGGCTCGCCAAGGCGGGGTTCTGGCTGGGCGTCGTCTTCACCGTGCTCGGCGCGCTCTGGTTCGTCCTCGTCCTCGTCGCCGCGATGTCGCAGACCACGGCCTGATCCGCCGGGTGACGGTGGCGTGTCTCCCCCGGGGACACGCCACCGTGGTCTGCCGGCGGTTCAGTAGCGGGCGGCGTACCAGGTCGGCGGCTCGCCGAACATCTTGGTGAAGTCCCGGACCAGGTGTGCCTGGTCGGCGTACCCGAGATCGGCGGCGAGGCCGGCCCAGTCGACCGGGCCGCCCGAGGCCAGCCGCTCGGTCACCTCGTGCAGCCGGTAGCGGCGGATCACCCACTTCGGCCCGATCCCGACGTACTCGGCGAAGAGCCGTTGCAGCCCGCGCACGGTCAGGCCGGCCGTCCGGGCCACCACGTCCACCCGGTGCAGACCGGGGGTGGCGGCGATGTCGGCGACGACCGCCGCCGCCTGCGCCGCCCTCGGGTCCGGTTCCGGAAGCCGGGTCCGCAGGTAGCTCTCGACGGTGACCGCGTCGGGTCGTGCCGGCGGTTCGGCCGGAAACACCGCGCGGGCCGGCACCGACCGGTCGGTGAGGGTCGAGACCGGGGCGCCGAGGAACGGCCGGAAGCCGCCCGGCCGGAACACCACCCCGAAGACACTGCCGTCCCCGGCCAACACCCGGTGCTGGTGCCGGCTGCTGACCCCGCGTACGGTCGCCGCGCCGCCGGTGAAGGTCAGGTGCACGTTCGGGTACGGCACGATCAACTGCCGGTACAGCTTCTCGTAGTGCCAGGAGACCATCCAGTACCGCTCGACGTACCGGGCCAGGTCCGGGGACGGGGCGGCGACGGTGTGCCGCTGGAACCGGGTCCACGCGCCGGCGAGTTCCCGTCCGTCCCTGATCACCACCGGACCAGGCTATGTCGCGTTTGTTCAAGACCTCCACACGCTCACGTGGTTTCCTGACCGGCATGGCTGACGTACGACTGGTGGCCCCGGCCGCCGCCACGCTCATCGGGATCGTGACCTGCATCAAGCCCGACCAGCTCGACGACCCGACCCCCTGCGCCGGGTACGACGTCCGCCGGCTGGCCAACCACCTGCTGTTCTGGGGTCCGTCGCTGGAGGGGGCGGCCCGGAAGGAGACCGTACCGCCGCCCGCCGCCGCCGAGAGTGAGTTGGACCTGACCGGCGACGACTGGTCGGCGACGCTGCCGGCAGTGCTGGACCGGATCGCGTCAGCCTGGGGGCGGCCGGAGGCGTGGCAGGGCGCCACCCACATGGGCGGCCCGACCGAGCTGCCGGCGGCGCTGGTCGGCGGCATGGTGGTCACCGAGCTGGTGGTGCACGGCTGGGACCTGGCCCGGGCCACCGACCAGGACCGGAGCTGGGACGACGACCTGCTCCACCACGTGCACACGGCGGTCGGCGGCTTCGCCGAACAGGGCCGGCAGTTGGGCGTCTTCGGGCCGGAGGTGCCGGTGTCACACACCGCACCGGTCCTGGACCGGGTGCTCGGCCTCACCGGCCGCGACCCGAACTGGCGCCGTTGACCGCCCCGGCCCCGACCCGGTCCCGTTGACCGACGACCCGACCGACGACTCGTCCGGGGTGGCCTTCGCCCGGCCGGTGGCCAGGACCGCGCCGG
The DNA here is from genome assembly GCF_039871735.1 of Plantactinospora sp. B24E8. Classification (NCBI taxonomy): domain Bacteria; kingdom Bacillati; phylum Actinomycetota; class Actinomycetes; order Micromonosporales; family Micromonosporaceae; genus Plantactinospora; species Plantactinospora sp. B24E8. The sequence continues at coordinate 271,441 of NZ_JBDPMH010000003.1, read as the reverse complement.
CGAGGATCAGTGTGAACGCGACCACCACCGCCACGGTGAGCGGCTCGTCGAGCAGCAGCACCCCCGCGACGACCGCGACCGCCGGGTTGACGTACGTGAAAACCAGCGCCCGGGCCGGGCCGGCCTCCCGGATCAGTGCGAAGAAGACCAGGAACGCCAGCGCCGTACAGAGCACGGCCAGGCCGGCGAGGGAGACCAGCGCCGGGCCACCGGGAACGGTCTGCGGCCAGGTCAACGCGGCCGGGACCGCGTACAGCACGGCGGCCAGGCCGAGGCAGACGGTGGTCATCGGCAGCGCCGGGACGTCCGCCAACCGTCGGGCCAGGATCAACGGAGCGATCGCGTAACAGGTGGCGGCGAGCAGCACCTCGACGATCGACCGGACGTCCCCGCCGCGCAGCCCCGGTGCGGCCAGCACCGTCACCCCGGCGAGCCCGACGGCCAGTCCGGTCCACCGCGCCCCGCCGAGCCGTTCACCACCCCCGGCCAACCGCCCGACCAGCACCGCGATGATCGGCGAGGCGGCGATCAGCAGGCCGGTCATCGAGCTGCTGATCTGGCGCTCGGCGTCGGCGAGCAGCCACCACGGCACGATGATCTCCAGGGCGGCGAAGGCGGCCAGCGGTCGCCAGTGCCGTCGCAGCCGGGCGGCCCGGAGACCCCGCAGCGCCAGCGGCAGCAGTATCGCGGCCCCGACGGCGGTCCGGACGAAGACCAGCACCGGCACGGAGACACCGTCCTCGACCGCCACCTTGATCAACAGGTACGGCACTCCCCAGATCACGCTCATCAGCGCGAACAGCAGCCAACCCCGTCGGGTCATCGTCGCCTCCTGGAACTCGGGTCACGCCGCGGACGGTGCCGGGTGGAACCGCGGGTCGCGGTCCCGGGTCCGCTTCAGTTCGAAGAAGCCGTCGGTGCCGGCGACGAGCAGCACGCCGTCCCAGAGTCGGCCGGCGGCCTCGCCACGCGGGGCCGGGCTGACCACCGGGCCGAAGAAGGCGATCCGGACCGGTCCCCAGCCGACGTCGAAGAGGTCCCGGTAGATCTGCGGCAGGTCGGTCCGGCCCTCGTTGAGCACCGACAGGCTCATCACGTGGAACCGCACCGTGACGTCCCGCACCCGCTCGACCCCGTGCAGCCAGCGCGAGGTGATCCAGGCCCACGGGCAGATCGGGTCGAACCACATGTCGACGAGAGTCGCTGTCATCCCCGTTGTCCTTCCGGTGTGGCTCGGTGGTCACCAGCCACGCTAGGTGGCACATTGGCTGTACGTAAGCGCCAATTCCTGGCAACTCCGTTGGACCAATCGGAGGCTGTGGTGGAGGTCCACGTCCAACTCGTCGGCCGGGGCGACCTGGCCGCCCAGATCTACCGACAGCTGCGCGAGGCGGTGCTCGACGGACGGCTGCGACCCGGCGAACGGCTGCCGCCCAGCCGTGAACTGGCGCAGCGGCTCGCCGTCGCCCGCAACACCGTCGCGGTGGCGTACGAGCGGCTCACCGCCGAGGGCTTCCTGGTCGGCCGGGTCGGTTCGGGCACGTACGTCGGCGACCGGTTCCCGGGCGTGCCGCGCCCCCGGTCCGCACCGGCCGGCCGTGGCGTACGTCCCCGGGCGGTGTGGGGGTCCGTGCCGGTGGTGCCCCGCTCCCCCGCGCCGCGCTACGACTTCCGGGTCGGCGTACCGGACCCGGGGCTGTTCCCGCTGGAGACCTGGCGCCGGCTGGTGACCCGGCAGCTGCGCGACTCGACGGTACGGAGCACCAGCTATCCGGATCCGGCCGGGCATCCCGGACTGCGGGCGGCGATCGCCCGCCACGTCGGCGTCGCCCGCTCGGTCCGGGCCGGCGCCGACGACATCCTGGTCACCCACGGCGCGCAGCAGGCGTTCGACCTGGTCGGCAAGGTGCTGCTGGAGCCGGGTGACCGGGTCGCGGTCGAGGAACCGGGCTATCCACCGGTCCGCCGGCTCTTCCAGACGCTCGGTGCCCGGGTCACCGGGGTACCGGTCGACGCGGAGGGGCTGGTGGTCGCCGCGCTGCCGCCGGACGTCCGGCTGGTCTACGTCACCCCGTCGCACCAGAGCCCGCTCGGCGTACCGATGTCCCTGGCCCGCCGGTCGGCCCTGCTCGACTGGGCCCGGCGGCACGACGCGGTGGTCCTCGAGGACGACTACGACAGCGAGTACCGGTTCGCCGGCCGTCCCCTGGAGCCGTTGCAGAGCCTGGACCGGCACGGGCGGGTGATCTACGTCGGATCGTTCTCCAAGACCCTGCTCCCGATGCTGCGGATCGGGTTCCTGGTCGCCCCGGCCTCGCTCGGCGCGGCGCTGGCCACCGCGCGACAGTTGACCGACTGGCACGGCGACCTGCCGACCCAGGGTGCGCTGGCCGACTTCATCAACGAGGGTCTGCTGGCCCGGCACGTCCGTCGGGCCAGCCGGGAGTACGCGACCCGGCGCGAGCGGCTGCTGTCGGCGCTCGACCGGCACCTCGCGGACCGGCTGCGGCCGGAGCCCTCGGTCGCGGGGCTCCACCTCTGCGCGCGGCTGGCGGTCGAGGGCGGTCCCGAACTGGCCGCCTCGGTGGTCGACCGGGCACGGGCGGCCGGGGTCGGGGTGGAGAGCCTGGCCAGCTACTGCGCCGAGCGCCCCGGCCAGGCCGGCCTGGTCCTCGGCTACGGCGGCATCACGGCCGCCGACGTCGAGGAGGGGATCCGGCGGATCGCCGCCGGCTTCCGGTCCCGTTGGTGCGGTGGGGCCGCCGGAACACCTCCGACGACCCCACCGAGCGGAGCGGGTGTTACCTGACCTCGTACGCCCGGAGCACGGTGGTGGTGACCGTGTTGCCGGCCGAGTCGACCAGGTGGGCCCGCAGCGAGACGTGTCCGGCCCGGGACGGGTTCGTCACCACGGCGACGTGCTGACCGAGCAGGCTGACGGTCGGGACGGAACGCCAGGTCCGGCCGTCGTCGTAGGAGACCGAGACGTCGGCGTCCGTCACCCGGCCGGCGGTGGCCTGTCGGGTGACGGTGAGCGGCACCGGCAGGATGCTGCCGCGCCGGGCCGAGTTGTCCAGCGCCAGCTCGGGGGCGAACCCGACCGCGGTCAGCGGCAGCTCACCCTGCTGCGCCGCCGAGCTGCGGAAGGTCCACTCCGACTCCAGGTGGGTGACGAGCGGGGTGGGTACGTCGAACCCGAACCGCATCCGGTACGTCCGGGCCTCGGCGCCGACCTGCCAGCTGCCGTACAGGAAGTCGAACTCGCCGAGCGTCTCCGTCCCGGTCTCCAGGGTGAACCGGTGGTTGTTCATCTGGTACGGCAGTCCGACGTGCCCGGACGCGTCGGCGAACTGGGTGAAGCTGCCGTAGACGGTGTCCCCGTCCCGGACCACGGCCGCGCTGCCCGGATACTGCGGGGTGAGGGTCATCCCGAGCGGGGCGGCGTTCCAGCGTTCCCGGTACGACCGGCCGGCCCGGTAGCCCGGTTCGGTGGCCTGGTCGAGGTCGGTGACCCAGAGGCCCTCGGCGGCGGTCATCTCCACGATCCCGGACCGCCATTCGACGTTGCCGCCGACGTACTCGGTCCGCCGGCCCGGGGTCGGCACCGGCGGCAACTGCGACGCCAGCGGGTACGGGTCGCCGGAGACGATCGCCGTGTTGTACCGGACCGCCACCACGTCGTGGGCGTTGCGGGCGTACTCGGCCCGCACCTCGGCCAGGTCCTTCGCCTTGAGCCGGGCGGTAAAGCCGGTGGTGAAGGCGCCGGGGACGACCCAGCCGAGCTGGTAGAGCTCCGCGTCGCCGCGGCCCGGCGGGGTCTGGTAGACGGCCTGGATCTGGGTGCTGACCCCGGCGACGCCGGCCGTTCCCAGGTCGGCGGTGCGGATGGTCCGGGGGTCGCCCTGTACCGCGTCGCTGGAGAGGTACGTGCCGCCGCCACGGCTCAGCTGCACCGTGGCGGCGTACGGCTGCGCCTGCTTCGTCGGCAGGGTGATGTCCAGCCCGCGCGTCTTCCGGCCGTCCAGCAGCACGTCCCGGTTCCGGTCGGCCAGCACCTGGTTGTTCGCCATGAAGTCGACGGTGCCGTCCGCGTTCTGGACGAAGGCGGTGACGGTCCAGGAGCTGTTCAGCGGCACCCGGTACGTCTCGTCCGGGTCGAGCGCGGTGTACTCGGCGCCGGTGTTCGGGTCCCGCAGCAGCATGACCACGGTGGCCGGCGTCTTGCCGACGTGGTCGAGGGCGGTCAGGTGCAGGCTCGCCGACGGCGGTTCCCGGAAGACGCTGAACGGGGTCCGCAGGTCGATCCCGTCGGCGGTGGCGACGAGCCGACCGCTGAAGACGCCGTACGTCTCGCCGCCGACCCGCTCGTCGGCGGTCACCTCGACCGAGGCGGTGCCGCCGGCCGGCACGGTCAGGGTGTCGGCGCTGAGCGTCAGCAGTCCGTCCGGTGCGTTCCCGTCCACCGTCAGGTGCAGGGTCACCGGCGCCGCCGAGGTGTTGTGGTACGTCATGGTCCGGCTCACCGGGGCGTCGGTGTGCGGGTACGCCAGCATGCCGATGCTCAGCGACGGCGGGGTGACGGTGACCGGCTGGGCCAGGGCCCGGTCGACCCGGACGTGCCCGGCGCCCTGGCTGAACACGTCGAGGTCGGCCCGGGGTGCCGCCGAGGCCATCAGGGTCGCCTTGGTCTGTCCGGCCCGCCACTCGGGGTGCGCCTGGGCGAGCAGCGCGGCCGCGCCGGCGACGTGCGGGGCGGCCATCGAGGTGCCGGTCGCGCTGAAGTACGGGCCGGCCGGCAGGTGGTCGAGCGCGCTCGGGCTGCGCGCGGAGGTGATCTCCGTACCGGGGGCGGAGATGTCCGGCTTGACGGCGTAGTCGCCGATCCGCGGGCCGGGCAGCGACGACCAGTGCGGCTCGCCGGTCTTGGTCCAGTTCGCCACCGAGAGCGCGGCGTCCGCGGTCGACGGCGAGGCGACCCGGTACGGCGACCAGCCGTCGGCGTTGCCGGCGGCGATGACAAAGAGGGTGCCGTACTCGGCGGTCAGATCGTTGACCGCCTGCTCCAGCGGGTCGACGCCCTCGGTGTCGGTGCCGCCGAGGCTCATGTTGACGACCTTGGCGCCGGACTCCACCGCCCACTGCATGGCGGCGATGATCGCCGAGTCGGAGCAGAAGCCCCGCCCCTGGTCGTTCCAGCAGACCTTGCCGTCGAGCAGCGAGGCGCCGGGGGCGACGCCCTTGTACCTGCCGTCGGAGGCGGCGCCGGTGCCGGCGATGGTGCCGGAGACGTGGGTGCCGTGCCCGTTGAGGTCGGTCCCGGTCTCATGTTCGGGGACGAAGTTGCGGCGGGCGACGACCTTGCCGGCCAGGTCCGGATGGCTGTCGTCGATGCCGGTGTCGAGGACCGCGACCTTCACGCCGGTGCCGTCGTAGCCGGCCGACCAGGCGGTCGGGGCACCGGTCAGCGGCACACTGACGTCGAGGGTCGACTGGCGTACCCCGTCGAGCCAGATCTTTCCGCTGGTCAGCGAGGTGCGGGTGGTCTGCCAGGTGCTGGCCAGGTCGGTCACCGGGACCCGGGTGGCGAAGCCGTCGACGGCCTCCAGCGTCGGCCCGCCGGCGAGTCCGCGTACGGTGTCGGCGTCGGAGACGACAAGTGGCAGGTACGCCAGCTTGTCGAAGTCGTGTTCGAGCAGGCCGGTGACGTTGAACAGCCGTTCGTCGAGCCGGTCGGCCCGCAGCAGCGGCACGGCGTCGGACGGTACGACGTACTGGGCCTGCTCCCGCTGGTAGCGGTAGAAGTGCACGCCGGCGCGGGGCGTGACGCTGACGGTGGCGCCGTCGACCGTCACCCGGTCTCCGGTGTAGAGGGTCACCACCCGGGCGCCCTGCCGCTCGTTCTCCTTCCGTTCCTGTTGGGCTGCCTGCCGCAGCTCCCGCAGCTTCTGTCGGACCGCCTCGGACCCGGTGGGTACGGGCTGGGGTTGTGCCGACGCGTCGGTCGGGCTGGAACCGACGAGTGTGGCCGCCAGGGTCAGGGCGGCCGCGCCGTACGCCAGTAGGTGGCGTTGTCGCACGGAGTCTCCTCTGCGGATACGACAGACCGGAGCCACGGCCCTGTTGCCGTGACCCCGGTCCGCACCAGAAGGATCGAGACTCCCGACTTTTTGTTTCAAGATCAATACTTGCGGGCGCGCCGTCTGGTCCCAGCTGCCGAGGCGGATCTTCCATCGAGACAGCTGCGCAGGTCACGCTCGTGGGAGCGCTCCTATGACGTACTTCACGCCGACTCGGAGGGCGGGCACGGGCGGCCGACGTACCCCCGCGGACAGGCCGGCGCCCCGTCGATCGCCCCCGCCGCCGTGGCCGCCGCGGTCGCCTCCGCCGGCAGGTCGAGGCTGGTCCGCAGGGTCACCGGCCGGAGCAGCACGGCGGCGATCACCCCGACCAGCGCGATCGCGGCCGAGATCAGGAAGATGTGCCCGGTGGCGTCGCCGTACGCGTTCCGGACGATGTGCACCACGACGTCCGGCAGTCCGTCCAGGTTCAGGCTGCCTCCGGCGTCGCCGGAGCCCGAGGTGGGGATGCCGGCGGCGGCCAGGTCGGTGGTGATCTGGTCGGTGACCCGGCGGGCCAGCACCGCGCCGAGCACCGAGACCCCGATGGTGCCGCCCAGGGACCGGAAGAAGGCGACGCTGGAACTCGCCGCACCGATGTCCCGCAGCGCCACGGTGTTCTGCACCGCCAGCACCAGGTTCTGCATGGTCATGCCGACGCCGATCCCGACCAGGAACATCGCCGCGCCGACGAAGACCAGCGAGGTGGCGTGGTCGACGAAGCCGAGCATCAGGAAGCCGCCGACCAGGATCACCGAACCGACGATGATGTACGGTTTGATCCGGCCGCTCCGGGTGATCATGCGGCCGGCGACGATCGAGGAGCCGAGCACGCCGACCATCATCGGGATGGTGAGCAGGCCTGCCTCGGTCGGGCTGTAGCCGCGACCGATCTGGAAGTACTGGCCCAGGAAGACCGCACCGCCGAACATGGCCATGCCGACGGCGAGGCTGCCGAGGATGGCCAGCGCCGTGGTCCGCTCCCGGACGATCTCCAGCGGGACGACCGGCTCGGCGGCCCGGGACTCGACCAGGACGGCGAGGGCGAGCAGCAGCAGGGCCCCGCCGAGCATCACCCCGGTCTGCCAGGAGATCCAGGCGAACGAGCCGTCGACGAACGAGATCCAGACCAGCAGCACGCTGACCCCGGCCGCGATCAGCGCCGCACCCAGGTAGTCGATCTTCACGTTCTCCCGGCGGACGGTGACCAGGTGCAGGGTGGCCTGGAGCACCAGCAGCGCGACGATCGCGATCGGCACGCCGACGAAGAAGCACCAGCGCCAGCCGAGCCACGAGGTGTCGACGATGACCCCGCCGAGCAGCGGGCCACCGACGGTGGCCAGCGCCATCACGCCGCCGAGGTAACCGTTGTACCGGCCCCGCTCCCGGGGCGGGATCATCGCGGCGATCACCACCTGGACCAGGGCCTGCAGCCCGCCGACGCCGATGCCCTGGAAGGCCCGGGCGGCGATCAGCTGGCCGGCGTTCTGGCTCGCCCCGGCGACCACCGAACCGAGCACGAAGATCACGATGGCGGTCTGCACCAGCGTCTTCTTGTTGAACAGGTCGGCCAGCTTGCCCCAGATCGGGGTGGTCGCGGTCGCGGTGAGCAGGGTGGCGGTGACCACCCAGGTGTACTGGGTCTGCGAGCCGTTCAGCTTGCCGATGATCTGTGGCAGGGCGGTCGAGACCACGGTGCTGCTGAGCATCGCGACAAAAAGGACCAGGAGCAGGCCGCTGAGCGCCTCCAGGGTCCGCCGATGGCTCATCGGCTCCGCGCCGGGCGCGGTGGTCGTCATGGTGGGTGCGCTCATCGCGCGGCCTCCAGCGTGTTCTGGGATTCGGTCCGTCCGGAGACGGCGGTACGGGCGGACGGCTCGCCGGCCCCGGCGGATCCCGCGGACCCGGTGACCCCGGTGACTCGGTCCAGGGCACCCTGGATGTCGGCGGCGAACCGTCCGAGGGCTGCACCGAACGCCTCGACCTCGGTCGGGTTCCAGCCGGCGAGCGCGTCGGCGAGCAGGTCGCCGTACCAGGTCCGCGCCTCGTCCAGCGCGGCCCGGCCGGCGTCGGTCAGGGCCAGCAGGTTGGCCCGCCGGTCGGCCGGGTCGGCCCGGCGTACCGCCAGGCCCTGGGTCACCAACCCGGTGACCACCCGACTGACCGTGGACGGGTCGAGCCCGGCATGCTCGGCCAGTTCCCTGGCGTGACAGCCGACCGCCCGGTCGCCCAGCTCGTCGAGGCGCATCAGGGTGCCGACCATGCCCAGTGGCACGCCCGGCCGCTCCGCCACCCGCCGCTGCCGGATGGCCCGGACGATCCGGGTCAGATCCCGCAGCCGGTGCACAAGTTCGCCGTGCCGTACGGAGGTCTCCATCCCGCCTCCCCGGACAGATTGCTTGCCGCACACAAGCATCCCTCGATCTTGCACATTGCGCAAGTTTGCTCGTTGAGCATACGATCATCGGGGCGTACCCTGGGTGCGATGGAGAACACGGTGGGGCGTCGCGAACGCAAGAAGGCGGCGACGCGACAGGCGCTACACGAGGCGGCACTCCGGCTCGCCGTCGCACACGGGCCCGACCAGGTGACCGTCGAGGCGATCGCGGACGCCGCCGACGTCTCCCGCCGTACCTTCTCCAACTACTTCGCGAACAAGGAAGAGGCCCTCTTCTACGTCGACCTGGTCCGGATCCGCCGACTGGTGGAACTCGTGCACGACCAGCCGGTCGACGTACCGCCGTGGACCGCCCTCACCCGGGCCACCGAACAACTCGTCCGGGAAACCGGCGACGTCGACCCGCTCTGGGTCGCCCAACGCCGACTGGTCCGCAGCCACCCCAGCCTGGCGGCCCACCAGATCGCCGTCTACGGCACCATCGAGCGGGAACTGACCACCGAGATCATCGGTCGACTGCCGCGGCACCCGGACACCCCACTACACGCCCAGGTGCTGGCCGCAACCCTGCTCAGCGCGGTACGCGCCGCCATCCAGCACTGGGTCGACCACCCGGAACGGCCCCTCACCGACCTGGTCCGCACCGCGCTCGACTACGCGACCACACACTGACCGCCACCGCCGCACAGCCGGCCCGGGACGAGCCGACCTGCCGGGCCGCCGCCCTCGAAACCATCAGGCCCCGGGGGTAGGGGTTCTCGTCGCGCGTCGACGGCCCGGGCCGGGTGCCGGCGACCAACGCCGGGACGCGTACGTCCGGAGCGGCCGCCGCCTCCGCCACCGCCAGCACCCGGGCCGGGGTGGTGTCGCGCTTCAGTCCCGGGCGGCTACCGGTTGGCCCATCCGCCGGCGTCGCCGACCGGCAGGGTCTTGGCGATCACCTTGGCGAGCGCCCGCAACGCCTTGCCCCGGTGGCTGATCGCGTCCTTCTCCTCCGGTGACAGCTCGGCGTTGGTCCGGTCCTGCCCCTCGGCGAGGAAGATCGGGTCGTACCCGAAGCCACCCTCGCCGCGCGGGGCGCGCAGCAGCCGACCGGCCTGCCGGCCCTCGACCAGGTGCTCCTTGCCGCCGGGCAGCACCAGCGCCGCCGCGCAGACGAACGCCGCGCCCCGGTGCTGGTCCGGTACGTCGCCGATCTGCGCCAACACCAGCTCCAGGTTGGCCCGGTCGTCGCCGTGCCGGCCCGACCAGCGGGCGCTGAACACGCCCGGCATGCCGCTGAGCGCGTCCACCGCCAGGCCGGAGTCGTCGGCGATCGTCGGCAGGCCGGTCCATTTCACGCCCTCACGCGCCTTCAGCAGCGCGTTCTCGCCGAAGGTCAGCCCGGTCTCCGGAACCTCCTGGTACTGCGCCACGTCGGCCAGCCCGACCAGCTGGATCCGCTGCGCGCCGAGCGCGCCGTCGAGGATCCGCTGCAACTCGGTCAGCTTCTTGGCGTTACGGGTCGCCAACAGCACCCTGGTCATCCGGCCAGTGCCCTCCGCCGTCATCCGGCCAGCGCCTTCCGCTGGGCCTCGGTCAGCTCGGCGCAGCCCAGTACGCCGAGGTCGAGCAACGCGTCGAGCTGCTCGCGGGCGAAGACACCGGCCTCACCCGTACCCTGCACCTCGACGAAGTCCCCGGTGCCGGTGCAGACCACGTTCATGTCCACCTCGGCCGCCACGTCCTCCAGGTAGTTCAGGTCCAGCCGGGGCTCACCCTCGATGATCCCTACGCTGACCGCCGCGATCGACCGGTGCACCACCTTGTCCGGCTTGCCGGCCAGCGCCTTCCGGTCGGCCAGCCAGCTGACCGCGTCGTGCAACGCGACGTACGCCCCGGTGATCGCGGCGGTCCGGGTGCCGCCGTCGGCCTGCAGCACGTCGCAGTCGAGCACGATCGAGTTCTCGCCGAGCGCCTTCAGGTCGATACAGGCCCGCAGGCTCCGCCCGATCAGCCGGGAGATCTCGTGGGTACGGCCGCCGACCTTGCCCCGGACACTCTCCCGGTCGGAACGGGTGGTGGTCGAGCGGGGCAGCATCGAGTACTCGGCGGTGACCCAGCCCAGGCCGGATCCCTTGCGCCAGCGCGGCACCCCCTCGGTGACGCTGGCCGTGCAGAGCACCCGGGTGTCGCCGAACTCGACGAGCACCGAACCCTCCGGATGCATGCTCCAGCCTCGGGTCAGGGTCACCGGTCGGAGTTGGTCGGGCCGCCGCCCGTCAGGTCGCGCCATGTGCGCAGCCTATGTGTTGCCGGGATCGCCCCGCCCGAGGGTGTCCCGGCCACCGACAACCGGGCCGGTCAGCCGGCACGGCGCAGCGGTCAGACCTCGTACCGGCAGCCGGGCCGGACCACCTCGACCGGGCCGGCGAACGCGGAGAGCGCCGCCTCGTGCGTCATCGCCTCACTGCCCCAGGCCGCCACCAGGTGGGTGAGCAGCAGCCGGCCCACCTCCGCCTTGGTCGCGATCTCGCCCGCCTCCCGGCCGGTCAGGTGCAGGTCCGGCGGATTGTCCACGCCGTCGAGGTAACTGGCCTCGCACAGGAACAGGTCGGCACGGTGCGCCAGCCGGAGCAGGGAGTCGCAGGGCGCGGTGTCGGACGAGTAGCAGAGGCTCCGGCCGTCGTGCTCCAGCCGTACGCCGTACGTCTCCACCGGGTGGTTGACCCGGTCGACGGTGACCGTGAACGGCCCGATCGGGAAGCTGCCCGGCTGGAGGCCGTAGAAGGTGTAGACGTCGTCGAGCACCCCCTCGTCCAGGCTGTACGCGTTGGCGAGCCGGTCCGGGGCGCCGCTCGGGGCGTACACCGGCAGCGGTGGATAGGGGCCGTCCGGGGCGTACCGACGGACCACGATGTACGGCACCGCGTCGAGGATGTGGTCGCCGTGCAGGTGCGTGAGGAGGATCGCGTCCACCACGTTGAGCCCGACGTACCGCTGCAGGGCGGAGAGCGATCCCGAGCCGAAATCGAGGAGCAGACGGAAGCCTTCCGCCTCGACCAGGTAGGCCGAGCAGGCCGCCTCCGGACCGGGGAAACTACCCGCGCAGCCGAGAATCGTCAGTCGCATCCGGTCGCCCCGTCATCACTGATGGTCACAGACAGTCGGTCGGCCGAGGCGTAGGCGATCATCGCCGAAACGTCTGTCACGGTGCGCAGCCTACGCCGCGACACCTGGGCACAAGAAAGATCCCGTGACCTTTGTCGCCAACGTGACACCGGGTCGTGACCGCCCCGCCCGGTACGAACCGGGTCGCCGCAATCGGCCGTTACCGTTACGTTCCGTCACCTTCGTGGCAAGGATGCCGGGTCGGTCCGCGCGGCCGTCCGGCCCGGTTCGGGGCCCGGGCCCCGAACCGGATCGGATCAGGCCCAGAGCTGGCCCTCCAGCGCGTCCTCGGCGTCGGAGAGGGTGCCGCCGTACGCCCCGGTCGAGAGGTATTTCCAGCCGCCGTCGGCGACCACGAACGCGACGTCGGCGCGGCGGCCGGCCTTGACCGCCTCGTGCGCCACCGCCAGCGCCGCGTGCAGGATCGCCCCGGTGGAGAAGCCGGCGAAGATCCCCTCCACCTCCACCAACTGCCGGGTACGCAGCACCGCGTCCCGGGTCCCAACCGAGAAGCGGCGGGTCAGCACGCTGGCGTCGTACAGCTCGGGGACGTAGCCCTCGTCGATGTTGCGCAGCCCGTAGACCAGCTCGCCGTACCGGGGCTCGGCGGCGATGATCTCGATCTCCTCGACCTTCTCCCGCAGGTACCGTCCGGTCCCCATCAGGGTGCCGGTGGTACCCAGCCCGGCCACGAAGTGCGTGATCGTGGGCAGGTCGTGCAGCAGCTCGGGACCGGTCGTCTCGTAGTGCGCCCGGGCGTTGCCCTGGTTGCCGTACTGGTAGAGCATCACCCAGTCCGGGTGTTCGGCGGCGATCTGCTTCGCCGTCGCCACCGCCTGGTTCGAGCCGCCGGCCGCCGGCGAAAAAATGATTTCCGCGCCGTACATCCGGAGCAGCTGCACCCGCTCGGTCGAGACGTTCTCCGGCATCACGCAGACCAGCCGGTAACCGCGCAGCTTCGCCACCATGGCCAGCGAGATCCCGGTGTTGCCGCTGGTCGGCTCCAGGATGGTGTCACCGGCGCGGAGCCGGCCGTTCCGTTCCGCCTCCCGGACCATGAACAGGGCCGCCCGGTCCTTGATGCTGCCGGTCGGGTTCCGGTCCTCCAGCTTCGCCCAGAGCCGCACCGGCGGTGCCCCGTCGGGCACCACCGGCGACAGGCGGGGCAGCCCCACCAGCGGAGTACCGCCGCACGCGTCGAGCAGGCTCTCGTACCGCGTCATGGCGGCCTGCTCAGCGGGCCGAGGCCGCGGAACCGTGCCCGGCCACCGCCGAGGTCGCGGCGCTGTGCCCGGCCACCACCGAGGTCGCGGCGCTGTGCCCGATGATCGCCGCTGCCGCGGCGAGGCCGAACGCGCCACCCGCGACGGCCGGCAGGATGGTCACCGTGTCCCCGTCGGAGAGCTTCGCGTCGAGCGAGCCGAGGAACCGGACGTCCTCGTCGTTGACGTAGACGTTGACGAAACGGTGCAGCGCGCCCTGGTCGGTGATCAGTCGGCCGCGCAGGCCGGAGTACCTGCTGTCCAGGTCGGACAGCAGGTCGCCGAGCGAGTCGCCCGACCCCTCGACGACCTTCGCGCCGCCGGTGTAGCTCCGCAGGATGGTGGGGATACGAACTTCGATGGCCATGATGGACATGCTCCTTGTGACGTGTGGAGTCGGGGAACGACGGATTCGGGGGAACGGACTACGGATCGGCTGCCGGATCCCGGAGGATCAGCTGCCCGAACACTCGTAGTCGACCGTCGTCGGGCTCTGCCCGAACATGTACGACTGGACCGCGTTCGGGTCCACCCTGGCGTCGACGACCCGGACCGGCTCCTCGGTCACCACACCGTCCACGATCCGGAACGAGCGGATCTCCTCGGTCTCCGGATCCCGGGTCGAGACGAGCAGGTAGTGCGCGTTCGGCTCACCGGCGAAGGAGATGTCGGTGCGGGACGGGTACGCCTCGGTCGCGGTGTGCGAGTGGTAGATGACCACCGGCTCCTCGTCGCGGTCGTCCATCTCCCGCCACAGCCGCAGCTGTTCCATCGAGTCGAACTCGTAGAACGTCATCGACCGGGCGGCGTTCACCATCGGGATGTGCCGGGTCGGGGTGTCGGAGCCCACCGGTCCGGCGACCACGCCGCACGCCTCGTCCGGATGGTCCCGACGGGCGTGCGCGACGATCGCCTCGACTATCGACCGGTCGATGCTCAGCACGACGCCCAGCCTACCGCCTGTCCGGCCGACCGCGCCCGGGCCGTCTCGGCTCCCGGGAGTGGCCGACCTCACCCGGTGTCCGCCGGCCATCGGGGTCGCGATGTGGCAGAAAGGGAAAGTTGACATTCGGGGGCCCGTACCCGGTGCAGAGTGGGGCGGGAAACCCGAGACTGAGGAGGCAACGCGATGAAACACCGCCGCATCGGTGACACCGAGGTGAGCGCGATCGGGCTCGGCGCGATGCCGATGTCGATCGAGGGGCGTCCGGACGAGGACCGCTCCGTCCGGACCATCCACGCGGCACTCGACGCCGGGGTCACCCTGATCGACACCGCGGACGCCTACCACCTGTACGCGGGTGAGGTGGGACACAACGAGACGCTGATCGCCCGGGCTCTGGCCGGCTACGGCGGGGACAGCTCCGGGGTGCTGGTCGCCACCAAGGGCGGGCACCTGCGTCCCGGCGACGGCAGCTGGACCATCGACGGCTCGCCGGACCACATCAAAGCCGCCTGCGACGCGTCGTTGAAGCGGCTCGGGGTGGAGGCGATCGGGCTCTACCAGCACCACCGCCCCGACCCGAAGGTCCCGTACGCCGAGTCGATCGGCGCGGTCCGGGACCTGGTCGACGCCGGCAAGGTCCGGCTGGCCGGCATCTCCAACGCCAACCCGGACCAGATCCGCGAGGCCCGGGAGATCCTCGGTGACCGGCTCGTCTCGGTGCAGAACCAGTACTCCCCGGCGTTCCGTTCCTCGGAGCCGGAGCTGGAACTCTGCGACGAGCTGGGCCTGGCCTTCCTGCCCTGGTCACCGCTGGGCGGCATCGCCCAGGCCGGTGAGCTGGGCAACCGGTTCGCCCCGTTCGCCGAGGTGGCCGCCGCCCGTGGGTTCAGCCCGCAGCAGGTCTGCCTGGCCTGGATGCTGGCGAAGTCCCCGGTGGTGATCCCGATCCCGGGGTCGAGCCGGCCGGAGACCATCCGCGACTCGGTGGCCGCCGTCGACCTCACCCTCGACGCCGCCGAGCTGGCGACGCTGAACCAGACGGCCTGACCGGTCGGGAAGGGGCCCGTCCTGGCGTTCCGGACGGGCCCCTTCCCCACCGCGCAGTGCACGGCGGCCGCTCAGTGGTCGACGATCAACGCGCGGAGCAGGGACTCCTGCAGGTAACCGAGGTAGGCGTAGACGGAGAGCTGGAAGACCCGGGTCGAGGTCGGGTCGTGCAGCACCGCGTCGTCGAGTTCGTCGCCGAGGTCGGTGTCGGCGGAGATGTCGAGGCGTACCCCCATCGCCAGCCGGGCGTCGTTGAGAGCGCGCAGCCACGCCTCGGCCGCCTCGCCGTCGAGGCGTACCTCCCCGCCGGTGGCCGGCGGCAGGGCCGCCAGTACCGCACCCGCCTGGTCGATCTTGCCGGTCTTGAGATCGCCCTCGGTGTACCGCCGGAACTCCGCCGACTCCTCCGGATCCTCCGGGTAGGTGTCCGGGAAGAGCCGCCCGACAACCGGGTCGGAGTGGTCGAAACCGTCGGTGAGCAGCCCCACCACCTCGGAGGCGACCTTGCGGAGCACCCGTACCTCGTCGGCGGCGAAGGTCGCCACGCAGTGCTCGCCCTGCCGGCGGAAGGTACTCACGCGCGCTCCACGGTCGCCCACAGCCCGTACGCGTGCAGCCGGGACGCGTCGTGTTCCATCCGCTCCCGGGCGCCGCTGGAGACCACGGCCTTGCCCTTGTGGTGCACGTCGAGCATCAGTTTCTCGGCCTTCTCGTGGCTGTAGCCGAAGAGTTTCTGGAACACCCAGGTCACGTACGACATCAGGTTGACCGGGTCGTCCCAGACGATCGTCACCCATGCCCGGTCGGTGACCGGCACCTCGTCGGTGTCCGGCGTTTCGACCGGTGCAACCTGTGGAGCCGCCATGCCCCCCATCGTGCCACCGTCGGCGCCGAACCGGAGAATCGACGCCCGGCCGCGTCGCGACGCCCCGTCAGCGGCTGCCCGAGTGGCCCACCACACCCCGTCGCCGACCACCGGATCCGCCGGTCAGCCGCGCAGCCGGCCGTGCCGGATCGCGTCGGTGAGGACCACCGTGAGCGCGGCACGGACTGCCTCGAACCGTCCGGTCACCTCGCGGGACACTTCCAGTTCGATCTCCCGCAGTGCCCGCTGCAGCCAGGAGCGGGCACTGCCCGGGTCGGCGTGTCCCGGCTCCCGCCAGTATCCGTAGCACTCCCCGCGCAGGCCGAGCCCGAGCGGCGGCAGGATCGCGGCGGCGGTGCAGCCGGGATAACTCGCCGGGGCCCGGGCGGTGCCGGCGGCGTCGACCGGCTCGATCGCCGCGGTCCGACCGAGCAGCAGCACACGTGGGGGTGCCCCGCCGCCGGGCCGGTCGGTCAGCGCCTGGCCGACCGCGGCGGCGGCACGCAGTCGTACGGCGTCGTCCGGCTCCTCGCCGAAGACCAACCCGAGCGACTCGCCGAGGATCCGGTCCACCTCCGTGTCGCAGGCGGCCATCACGTCCAACGCCAGCGACTCCAGCTCACGGTCCAGGAATCCGGGAAGCCCGGCGACCCCCGCCCCGTCGACTATCTCCTGAACGCCGCGCAGGTGGATGCTTGCCGCCTCCAGGGCGATCTCCCGACGGAGCCGGTGTGTGCAGGTACGGACCCGGCGGTCCAACCGGTCCGCCCAGCCGGTGGCGGACGCCTCCGGCGCCACCCGGACGGTACGCCCGAAGCCCGGCACCACCGGCGGGACCCGGCTCGCCCGGCGCAGCCCCTCCGCGCTGGCCCAGTCGACCAGGGCCCGGCGCAGGTAGGCGGGGTCGGCCGGGTCCAGGTCGAGCCAGGACAGCCCGGCGAGCGCCGGCACCCGATCGACGAGTTCGGCCCGCCGCCGGTCGACCTCCGCCCAGTACGCGGCCAGGGCGGCACCGCCGTCGTCCCCGTCCACCACCTCACCGACAAGCACTTCCCCGCACGCGGCCGCCGGCGGCGGCCAGGTGTCGTCGCCGCCGGGGGTGCCGACCAGGAAGATGGCCGCCTCGCCCGCCACCTCGCCGAGCAGTTCGACGTCGGCGGGGGTGACCTGCTGGTCCGCCGGAAGGACGAACAGCAGGGCGCCGCCGCGCCGGACGGTGTCCCGGACGATCCGCCGGCCGGCCACCCCCAGGGTCTCCGGATCCGGCGTGTTGACCAGGTGGAAGTGCCGGAGCAGCGGCTCCGGCCCGGCCAGGTCGATCCGGCGCGGTGGACGCCCCGGTGCCTCGCCGGCCAGCCCGGGCACCTGGACGGTGACGTCGAGGGTCGGCGCGTACCGGAAGACCTGGAAGCTCTCCGGGGGCAGCCGCATCGCCGAGGGGGTGACCGTGACCCCCAGCAGTCCGGCGAGGACCGCCCGGCGGTCGGCGCCGGCCGGGCCGACGGCGACCACCGCGAGCGGTTCGTCCGGGGCCGGCGGCACCGCCGGGTGCCGGCGCGGCACCGCCCGGGGTACGGCGACGTCGCCGAGCAGCTCCGACTCTGCGCCGGACCGTTGCGGCACCGCCGCGGCGTGTGGCGACGTCATCGGCGCTCCCACCTTCCGATCGACCAATCCACCCTCGACGATTCGGTCGATGCGACATCCGCCCGAATGCCGGAACGCTATGTGTCGATGCCCACACGCTGCGAGTATCCACGGTACTCATTGCCTCATCGATGAACTACTCAAATTCACTCCGTCACGGGACGGGCGCAGCTGCCCTTCGGTCTATATGCTGCCCCGATGGGGCGGTGGAGGTTCGTTGGCAGGACGGATGAACTCAGCCGACTGGTGAACGCCGCCACCAGTCCGGGAGGCCGTGGCCTCTTCGTCAGCGGCAGCGCCGGCGTCGGCAAGAGCCGACTGCTCGCCCAGAGCCTGGAGCAGCTGCCCGCACTGGGCTGCGCGGTCTGGTCCGCGTCGGCCAACATCGCCACCGCCGGCATCCCGTTCGGTGGCCTGGCCCAGGTGCTGCCGGCCGACCAGCCGGCCGGGCTCACCCCGGCCGGGATCATGCGCTGGGCCGTCGACGCACTGCACCAGCAGGCGGCGGGGCGACGGATCGTCATCGGCATCGACGACGCCCACCTGCTCGACCCCTCCTCGGCCGCGCTGGTCTATCTGATCGCCCGCTCCGACAACGCCACCGTGCTGGGGACGCTCCGCAGCGGCGAGCCGGTGCCGCTGCCGATCCGGGCGCTGTGGACCGACGACCTGGTGGACCACGCCGAGCTCGAACCGCTCGGCCTGGGCGAGACCGACGACCTGTTGACCGCGATGCTCGGCGAGCCGGTCGACGGACCGTCGGCGGACCGGCTGCACCGGCTCTCCGCCGGCAATCCGCTGCTGCTCCGTGAGCTGGTCATCGCGGCGCAGACGAGCAACGAGCTGAGCCGGGCGTACGGGCTGTGGCGGTGGACCGGCCGCAGCCACCTGCCGCCCAGCCTGGACGACCTGGTCGACGCCCGGATCGGCCAGCTGGAGCAGGGCGTCCGGACGGTGGTCGAGCTGGTGGCGATGGGCGAGCCGATCGGGCTGGCCCTGCTCACCCGGGCCACCGACCACGCCGACGTGGAGGTCGCCGAGGAACGGGGACTGATCCGGGTCGTCACCCACGACCGCCGCTCCGACGTACGCCTCGCCCACCCGCTCTACGGCGAGGTGGTCCGGCGGCGCTGCCCGGTCACCCGGACCCGTCGGCTCAGCGCCCAGCTCGCCGACCTGGTGGAGGCGGTCGGCACCCGACGCCGCGACGACCTGCTCCGGGTCGCGGTGTGGCGGCTCGACTCCGGCACCGCCCAGGATCCGGCCCTGCTGCTGAAGGCGGGCGCCCAGGCGTTCAGCCAGTTCGACGTACCGCTGGCCGCCCGGCTGGCCCGGGCGGCGCTGGACACCGGCGGCGGTTACCAGGCCGCCGAACTGCTCGCCACCATCCTGATGTTCGGCGACCGGGCCGCCGAGGCGATCGGGGTGCTCGACGCGGTCACCGACCAGCTCACCTCGGAAACCCGCCGGGCCCGGTGGCTGACCGTGCGCGGCATGGTCTCCTACTGGGGGCTCAACCGGGAGTCCACGGTGGCCGAGATCGCCGCGGACGCCGGGCGGCTCACCGACCCGGCGGACCGGGCCCGGGTGGTCGCGTTCGAGGCGATCATGCGGCTGCACCGGCTGGAGTGCGCCGAGGCTTTGCGGCTGAGCCGCTCGGTGCTGGACCGGCCGGCGGCCACCGTCGCCGCCCGGGGACTGGCCCGGTGCACCATCGCCCACCTGCAGGCGGCCCGGGGCGAGCTGACGCTGAGCGGCCGCGCCGTCGAGGGCGTCGCGGCCGAGGCGGCACAGTGGCGGGCCGACATGCCGTACCTGCAACTCGCCCTGGAACTGGCCCGGGGCACCCGGCTCGCGCTCGCCGGCGACCTGTCCGGGATCGACGCCATCGTCGCCGCCGAGTTCGCCGACCTGGCCGACGCCGGCGACTTCCGGCTCGGTTCCGGCTACCTGTCCATCCTGCGCGCCCAGGCGGCCCGGCTGCGGGGCCAGACCGGGGAGGCACTGCGGACCAGTCTCGGCGCCTGCGCCGTCCTCGCCACCAGCCAGGTCTTCGCCGGCCTCGCGCACGCCGAGCGGGCCCAGGCGGCGGCGATGCGCGGCGACGTGGACTCGGCGACCGAGGCGATGGCCGAGTCGGACCGGGCGCACAGCTCCGGGATGGCGATCCTCTACCCCTGGCTGGAGCAGGCCCGGGCCACCGTCCAGGCGGCCACCGGGGACGTCGCCGGGGCGGTCGGTCTGCTCCGGGATCTGGTGCACCGGCTGCAGGGTGACGGGTTCGCCGGGCACGAGGTGCTGGCCCTGCACGACCTGGTCCGGCTCGGCCGGGCCGACGTGGAGGTCGGCGAGCCGACGATCACCGGTCGGCGGCAGAGCGTGGCGCAGCGGCTCTCCGAACTGAGCGAGACCGTCGACGGGCCACTGCCGTCCCTGATGGCCCGGCACGCCCGGGCCGAGTACGCCCACTCCGGCGACCAGCTGCTCGCCGTCGCCGACGCCTTCGCCGAGCTGGAGCTGAACGTCTTCGCCGCCGAGGCCACCAGTCGGGCGGTCTCCCGGCTGCGCGCGGCCCGGTCGGTCCGGTCCCACGAGGCGAACCTGCGGCTCGCCGAACTGCTGCGCCGCTGCGACGTACTCCGGACCCCGGCGCTGAGTGTCCGGCAGCCGGCGCTGACCGACCGGGAGCGGCAGATCGCCCGGCTGGCCGCCCGGGGTCTGGCCAGTCGCAACATCGCGGAGCAGCTCTACATTTCGACCCGGACGGTGGAGAACCACCTGCAGCGGGTCTACAACAAGCTCGGCGTCACCGGTCGCGGCGAACTCTGGCCGGCGCTGCGCTCGATGCCCGAGCCCGAGGCCGACCCGGACCGCTGAGCGACACCGCCCGACCGGGCACGCTTAGGCTGGCCTGGTGCACAGTTCCCATCCCGCCCTGCTCACCGACCACTACGAGCTGACCATGGTCAGCGCGGCGCTGCGGGACGGCACCGCCGACCGGCGCTGCGTCTTCGAGGTCTTCACCCGCCGACTGCCGACCGGCCGGCGGTACGGGGTGGTCGCCGGCACGACGCGCCTGGTCGAACTGCTCCGCGACTTCCGGTTCGACGAGGCGGAGGTGGCGTTCCTCCGGGACACCGGGGTGGTCGACGAGCCGACCGCGAGGTGGCTGGCGGACTACCGGTTCACCGGCGACATCACCGGCTACGCCGAGGGGGAACTGTACTTCCCGAACTCGCCGATCCTGACCGTCTCCGGCACCTTCGCCGAGTGCGTACTGCTGGAGACCCTGACCCTGTCGGTGCTCAACCACGACTCGGCGGTCGCGGCGGCAGCGGCCCGGATGGTCACCGCGGCCCGCGGCCGTACGCTGATCGAGATGGGTGCCCGGCGGGCCCAGGAGGCGGCCGCGGTGGCCGCCGCCCGCGCCGCCTACCTGGCCGGCTTCGGCTTCACCTCGAACCTGGCCGCCGGGCGGCGCTACGGCATCCCGACCGCCGGCACCGCCGCGCACGCCTTCACCCTGCTGCATGACGACGAGCCGGCCGCGTTCGCCTCCCAGGTCGCCGCGCTGGGCCGGGACACCACCCTGCTGGTCGACACCTACGACATCGCCCAGGGGATCCGGAACGCGATCGCGGTCGCCGGGCCGGAACTGCGGGCGGTCCGGATCGACTCCGGCGACCTGTCGGTGCTGGCCGGGCACTCCCGGGAACTGCTCGACTCGCTCGGCGCCACCGAAACGAAGATCATCGTCTCGGGTGACCTCGACGAGTACGCGATCGCCGCGCTCGCCGCCGAACCGGTCGACATGTACGGCGCCGGCACCGCCGTGGTGACCGGCTCCGGCGCGCCGACCGCCGGGCTGGTCTACAAGCTCGTCGAGGTCGACGGGCGGCCGGTGGTCAAGCGCTCCGAGCACAAGGCCACCGTCGGCGGCCGGAAGACCGCGGTACGTCGGCACAAGCCCAGCGGCACCGCCACCGAGGAGATCGTCGTCCCGCAGGGCGCCCCGGAACCCCGCCCGCACGACCGTGCCCTGCAGCGCCCGTACGTCGTGAACGGCGAGCCGGTGGACGATCTTCCCACTCTCGCCGAGTCCCGGGAGCACCTGCGGCAGTGCCTGATCTCCATCCCCTGGGAGGGGCTCAAGCTCTCCGCCGGGGACCCGACCATCCCGGTCATCGTGCAGGCGTAGGTCTGCCACCATCCGACGAGCTGAGAGGGAACGGGACCGATGAGCCGAGCGCTGATCATCGTCGACGTACAGAACGACTTCTGCGAGGGAGGGTCGCTCGCCGTCGCCGGCGGCGCCTCGGTGGCCGCCGGGATCTCCCGGCTGCTCGCCGCCGAGCCGGACCGCTGGGACCACGTGGTGGCGACCAAGGACCACCACATCGACCCCGGTCCGCACTTCAGCGCGGAGCCGGATTTTGTCGGGTCGTGGCCCCCGCACTGTGTGGTGGGCAGCGACGGCGCCCAGTTCCACCCCGACCTGGCGACCGACCGGGTCGAGGCGGTGTTCCACAAGGGCGAGTGGCAGGCCGCCTACTCCGGCTTCGAGGGGGCGGCCGAGGGGGCGGAGAAGCTCGCGGACTGGCTTCGCCGGCACTCGGTGGAGAGTGTCGAGGTGGTCGGCATCGCCACCGACCACTGCGTCCGGGCCACCGCCCTGGACGCGGCGCGGGAGGGTTTCGCGACCAGTGTGTTGCTCGACCTGACCGCCGGGGTCGCCGAGGGCACCACCCGGGCCGCGCTCGACTCGATGCGCGAGGCCGGGGTCACCCTGCACGGCACGCCTGTGCTCGGCACCCCGGGCACGTAATCCGGTTGCGGGTCGACCGTGCCCGACCGGCAGGATGAGCAGCCGGAGGTACGGAGCCCAATGAATCTAGCCCCTTACCGGACAGCGCTCGCGCTGCCCGGTGTCCGTTCCCTGGTGCTGGTCGCCCTGGTGGCCCGGATCCCGGCCACCATGACCGCGGTGACCCTCACCCTGTACGTCGTGCTCCACCTCCACCGAGGTTACGGCGCGGCCGGCCTGGTGGGGGCGGCGCTGACCGTCGGCAGTACGGTCGGCGCCCCGCTGCTGGGGCGGCTGGTCGACCGGCGCGGACTGCGGACGATGCTGATCCTGGCCACCCTCGGCACCGGCGTCTTCTGGATCACCGCACAGTCGATGTCGTATCCGGTGCTGCTCGGCACCGCCCTGCTCGGCGGCCTGGTCAACCTGCCGGTGTTCGGGGTCGTCCGGCAGTCGCTCGCCGCGCTCGTCCCGGAGGCGCACCGCCGACCGGCGTACGCGTTGGACTCGATGGCGGTCGAACTGTCCTACATGGCCGGTCCGGCGTTGGCGGTGCTGCTGGTCACCTCGGTGTCGCCCCGGGCCGCCCTGGTCGCCGTCGGCACCGGCCTGGTGCTCGCCGGGGTGGCGCTCCTTGTCCTCGACCCGCCGGTCCGGGCCGGGGACGAGCCGGTCACGCCCGGCCGTCCGCCCGCCCGCCGGGAGTGGCTGACCCCCCGACTGCTCGGGCTGCTGGCCGCCACCGCCGCCACCACACTGGTGCTGGCCGGCACCGACGTCGCCGTGGTGGCGGTGCTGCGGGACTCCGGCCAGGTCGCCTGGACCGGGTTGGTGCTGGCGATGTGGGGCGCCTCCTCCCTGGTCGGCGGTTTCGCGTACGGCGCGGTACGCCGACCGCCGTCGGCGCTGTACCTGACCCTGCTGCTCGGTCTGGCCACCGTGCCGGTCGGCCTCGGCGGCGGCCAGTGGTGGGGACTCACACTGGCGTTGTTACCGGCCGGTCTGCTCTGCGCCCCGTCCCTGGCGGCCTCCGCCGACGCGGTGAGCCGGCTCGCCCCGGCCGCGGTCCGGGGTGAGGCGATGGGACTGCACAACTCGGCGCTGACCACCGGGATTGCGCTGGGCTCCCCACTGGCCGGTGCGGTGATCGACGTCGCCGGCCCGTCGTGGGGTTTCGCGACCGCCGGCCTGACCGGCGCCGGGATCGCCCTGGCCCTGATCCTCGTCAGGCTGTCACGGCGCGGGTCGGCCACGCCGGTGACCGGGCACGCCACCCCGGCCACCGTCGACCGCTGACCGACGCGACAGTCGGCCCGCACGCCTTTGCCGCACCCCCGGTGTCCACACTGGCACGTCGGGATCCCCGACATCGGCCGACCCCGGTACTCTGCCCCGGGCGCGACCCGGTTTTGTCGGTGCCGCTGACTAACGTTCCACGCGTTCCCGGCCGGGCCGGGGGGCTTTCCACGCTCCGCACCGTCGTACCCTGCCCGTCTGGCGCACGGCCGGCGGCGGTGCGGAGATCACCAGTGACGGAGGGGTCTACCGGTGGGTTGGCTGTCGGCGGGCGAGGCGTACGAGGTTTCGCTGATCGAGGGCAGGGTCGTCGCCCGGTCGGCCGCCCGCAGGGGTTCCGGCCGCCCGCTGAAGTCCCTGCCCAAGGTGCTGCGGGACCACCCCGAGGTGGATCGGCTGCGTCAACTCACCGAATGGCTCGACCGACACACGGTCGCGTGCCGCGCCCGGGTCGACTCCTGGATGGTGTCGTCGGTTCCGGTGCCCACCGTGTTGCTCGCCCGGGTCTGGCCCGATCCCGCCTGGCAGGAGGCACTGCGCGACCTGGTCGTACTCGGTGACGACCCGACGGTGCCCGGCTTCCTGCGCGACGTCAGCACAGATGGCCTGCTGGGGGTCGTCGACCTCGACGGGGAGAGCCGGCGACTGTCGGCGGAGACGGTACGGCTGCCGCATCCGGTGCTGCTGCCGTACCTGGCGGACCTGCGGGAGTTCGCGCTGGAGCTGAACCTGACCCAGCGGGTCGACCAGCTCCTGCGGACGGTCTGGCCGAAGCCGGCGCAGGTCGGCGAGCGGGCGACCGAGGTGTCGGACTTCCGCGGGGCCAAGCTGGGTTCCCGGAGCGCGCTGGTCGCCAGGGCGACCTCGCTCGGTTGCCAGGTGTCCGGCTCGGTCGTCACCTGCCGGGTCCACGAGGCGGGGCGCACGGTCGAGGCGACCGCCTGGCTGGACGGGGACTACTGGTCGGACTGGACCATGGGCGGTCTCTCCTGGCGGTTGCGGGACGGCCGGCAGTTACCGCTACCGGAGGTCGGTCCGGTGGCCTGGTCGGAGGGGATCCGGATGGCCGCGGCACTGACCGGCGGCCAACCGGCCGATGCGGAGAAGGGTGCGTGACCCCGGTGGCGACTGAGCTGGAGGAACTGCTGGCGGCCGGCGCGGTGCTACCGCTGCCGAACGGTCCGGCCGGTGGGACGGGCAACGGTCCGGCCGACGGAACGGACGACGCTCCGGCCGACGGAACGGGCAACGGTCCGGCCGGCGGAACGGACGACGGTCCGGCCGACGGGACAGCCGACAAGCTGACGGTGCCGCTGACCGCCCGCACCTACCGGCATCCGGTGCTGGACGACCGGCCGGTGGTCCGGCTGGTCGCCGCCGACCTGGGCACCGGGGAGGACGCCACCGCCGAGTTCCTCGGCCTGCGCCGGGTCGACGAACCCGTACCGGTCGGGCTCGGGCAACGCCAGTCACTCGGGTTCCCCGAGTGGGTGCTGGTGCACCATCCGGAGGAGGGCCGGCAGGCCCTGGCCATCGTGCCGGAACTCAGGCGCATCGCCGACCAGGCACGCAGCAAGCCGAAGCAGGCGGTCGAGGCGTACCACGCCCTCGCCGGCCGGCTGGCCCGGTCCGTACCGCATTTCCTGCCCACCTTCTACGAACAGGCCGGCCGGGTCCTGCTCGCCGAGCAGGAGGAGTCGTACGCGGGACAGCTGTTCAACCGGGCCCGCAAGGCCGAGGCGGAACACGGGCTGCCCGTCGACCCGGACCGGCTCGACGAGGTGTACCTGGAGTTCGCGCTCGCCGGGGCGCTCTCCGCGACCGCGCTCGCCGGATACGCCAAGGAACTCGCCGCACGGCTGCCCGCCGGCGAGGCGCTGGACCGCTTCTGCGGGCTCTCCGTACGCGGGGTCGCGGCCGGACTGGTGCCGGCGGCGACGCTCGCGACCACCGTACGTCGGCTGGTCCGCAACGCCGAGAAGGCCGGCGACCGTGCCCGGGCCCAGGCGCGCGAATTGGCGTACCTGACCGACCTGATCAGCCTGCCCGCCACGCTCGGGGCGACCGCCTGGTGGAAGGCGCACCTGCCGGACCTGGTCCGACTGGCCGAACACGACCGGAGTGTGCGGGGCACGCTGCTGAACCTGATGCCCCGCGACAACGACGAGGCGCTGCCGCAGTGGCTGGAGGTCCTCACCCGGACCGGCGCCGTCGAGGGGCTCGTCGATCCGACACTCCCCGCCGACCAGCGCCCGGCGGACGGGACGGCCGGCTGGCTGGGGCGCTTCCTCACCGCCCGGTACGCCCACCGCTACCGCAGGCCGGATCCGCTGCCCGAGTTGGACACGCTGATCGTCCGGCTCGCCGACCAGGTCCGCCGGGAACTCACCGCGTCGCGGACGTCGCTCGGGTTCGTCCCCGATCTCGACCTGATCGACCTGCTGCTGTCGCTGGGGATACCGCTGGACGGTCCCGACGACAAAAGCGTCGACCTGCGCGCCTGGGCCGAGGGCAAACAGCCGCGCGACCTGTCCGGAGTCGCCGGCGACGAGCGGTACCGTGTCGCGCTGATCCGCTGGCTCGGTCAGCCGCAGGAACACAACCGGCTTGTCATCCGGCTGCTCGCCGAGCGGCCCGGCAGCCGGCCGCTGCTGGCCGGCCGGGTCCGGGAGTGGGCCCGGGGGTACGCGACGGCGGCGCTGCCGGACCTGTACGACACGGCCGAGCGGCTCAAGGCGTTGCCCCGGGAGGCGCTGGCACTGGCCCCGGACGAGGTCGCCGCCGCCACCCGACCGGATCTGGTCGGCCACGTCGTCCGCACCCTGCGCGGCGGGCTCTTCGACGAGTTGGGGTGGCCGGCGTGGGAGGAGGCGCTCGACGACGTCGTCGGCCCCGGTGCCTACCAGCGGCGGATCGTCGCGGACGCCTGGCCGCACCTGGTGGTCGCCGGGCCGACCCGGGCCCGGGTGATCGACGCGGACGGCACGCTGCTCTGCCACGACCTGCGCATCCCGCCCGGCGACTCCCCCTGGCGCGACCCCGGGTTCCACTACGTGGACGGGGAGCTGCTGGTGTACTGGCACTCCCAGCAGCACAGCTACGAGCTGCGCGGTTACTGGCACCTGTCCACGGTGCGCGATCCGCAGCCGATGCAGGGCGATCCGCGCCAGGACGACACCGTCACCCTGCCGCTGGCCGGCGGCGGCCGCACGACCGGATCCGGTGTGCTGCACGTCGGCGACACCGAGGTGCCGCGCGGGCGGAGTTTGCTCAGCGACGGTACGTCGTACTGGATCGCCCGGCATGACACCCAGGGCGCCCGGTGGCTCGAGTACGACCCGGTCAGCGGCGAGCACGGCCGGGCGAGCCTGCCCGCCTTCCTCGCCGACGCGCTCGCCGACGCGCCGGCCGGGAGCTCCCTCGACAGGTCGAGCTGGCTGCGGCCCGCGCCGTCGGCCCAGGTGTCTCCGCTCGGCGTACCGGTCGACGGGCTGCTCGGCTGGCGGGTGGTGCGGCTCCCGGACGGGTCGACGCGCGGCGAGGACCGGGCCGGCCGGCGGGTCACGGTGCCCGACCGCCGGCTGCCGGTCGGCGCGCTGACCCTGCCCGGCGACGACCGGCCCCGGGCGCTGCTCGCCGACAACAGTCTGGTCGACCCGGACGGGGTGGTCACGGCGGTGCTCGGGTCGAGCAAGGCCTACTCCCCGACGACGATGCCGATGCCGCCCCGGGCCTACTGGCACCAGCTGCGGGCCCGCGACCCGGAGGGTTCCGCCGCGCTGCGCCGGATCGACCGGGAGACGGTGGCCGCGCTCGTCAAGGCGGCCCTGGAACAGGAGGCGACCCGGCGGGCCCGGGAGAAGGCCCGCCAGCCGCTCACGGCGGAGGAACGCCAGGCCGCCGACGTCGAGCTGACCGGCCTGGTCCGCGCCGCCATTCCGCAACTCAACCACGAGGCGCTGGTGGCCGGGGTGCTCGGCGTACTGCGGTTCGCGATCGCCCGGCAGAACACCTTCGACAGTCTGACCGACCGGCTGCGGGCGGCACCGGCGGGGAGCCGGGAGGAGCCGGTCACCGGCCCGGACGACCAGGAGCTCTCCGCCGCGCTGGACGGGCTCGGCGTCCGGCACCTGAGCACGGCGACGGCGAAGTCGACAGTCCAACAGTTCCGTACGCTGCGCCGGGCGATCGCCGCGACAGCGCCGGATCCGCAGCCGCGACTGCACCTCGACGGGACCTCCCTGCCGACCCCGGTGCTGGACTGGCCGGCCGCGCTCGCCGGCAGCGCGGCGTTCGCCTACCGGGCGGCCGTCGCGACCACCCCGGAGCCGGACCGGGACGCCCTGTGTGCCCTGCTCGCCGAGTTGGACGCGCTCGACCTGGTCACCGTCGGCGACCCGGCCCGGTGGCGGCGGCTCACCCTGCACGTCGCGGCCCAACACCTGAAGCGGCCCGACGGCAAGAACCGGGCCGGCCACTGGCGGGCAGTGCTGCCGGTCGCCGCCGGCACGTTCCTCGCCTGCCACAACTACCAGCAGTCGGGGGCGGCCACCCCGGGGTACCTCTTCCACACGCTGTACCACGACCCGTCCGGGGCGTTCGAGGTGCCGGCGCCGTACACCGTCCTGGACTCGGCGTCGGTCGGCGACAACCGGCCGGCGGGCTGGGTCTCGCGTTTCCTCGCCGAGTACGCCGCGCGCGGGCCGCTGCCGTGGCAGCCGGCGGCGGTCGACCGGTTTGTCGAACTCACCGGCGTCACCCGGGCGGTGGCCACCCTGCTGCTCGCCGGGCTGCCGCTGGTCGACACCGGTGCCGCCCTCGACGCCGAGACCCGCAAGCTGCTGAACCTCAAGACCGTCGAGGTCGGGTACGCCCGCCGGCAGCTCCACACCCTCGCCCCCGACTTCCGGCGGGCCGTGCTCGCGGCCCTGCTCCCGGACGATCCGGCGCGGCTCTGGACGGACGGCCCGGACGTGGCCCGGGCGGCGGAGGTCTGGGTCGCGCTGCTGGGACGGCGGCCGGCCATCCCCGAGCTGCTGCTCGCCGAGGCGGTGAAGGAGGTCCAGGTCGGCTGGGGGCCGCAGCAATCCCTGCCGGCGCTGCTCGAACCGGCGGCCTCGCCGGAGCTGAGCACCGACCTGACCTGGACGGTGCGACACAACCGGGTCGAGCCGGTGGACCAGCAGGCGCGTGGCTTCACCGCCGAGATCCTGGTCGGCATGGTCGCCACCGCGGCCTGGGTGGCCCACCACACCGCCGTCGGTGACCCGTTCCGTGCCGCGCTCCCCGCCGCGCTCGCCGCGCTCCGGGACCGGCTGGCCAACCCCGACCTGCTGTTGAACCTCGGCCGCTACGTCTGGCTCGACGCCTTCCGACAGGTGGCGGGCAGTCCGACCGAGACCGGCAGCGGCTGGGAGCGGTACGGCGCCGTCGTCCTGGCGACCGCCAACAACCGGCCCGACCCGGGTGTTCTGGTGGCTCTGCTCGACGAGACCGGCACCGACCCGTTCCTGCCGGCGTTGCGCGGCGGGTCCCAGCAGATGTTCCCGGTCGAGGCGGCGTTGTGGCTGGTCCGCGACGCCGGCTTCGCCGCCCTGGCCGTCGACCCGGGTGATCCGGTCGCCGGTGGCCGGGATCCGGACGGCACCTGGTGGCCGCAGGATCCGACCCGCTCGGTGCCGGATCTGGTCGCCGAGGTCGCCGCCGCACACGGTTTCGGCCCGGACGCCGCCGCGACGTACCTGATGCTGCTGGCGATGCCCGATCCGACCGACCGGAACGTGGCCCGGTGGACCGGGTGGAAGCCGGCCCGGCTCAAGGCGGCCCGCGCCGAACTCGGCGGCACCGACCTGGTGGTCTCCGCCACCCGGGCCCGGGCCGGGCGTTCGCTCTTCCTGCCCGGCCCCTGGTTGGACAACCCCAGCCCACGGCTGCCGATGGAGCAGTGGAAGCAGCCGCTGTTCACGATCCCGGGCCAGCCGCGTCCGCCGTTCGACACCAACCTTCCGCTGCGACCGGCGGCGGAGCTGTACCGGCGGGCCTGGCAGCGGCTCCGCGACGGGGACATGCCCCGGCTCGAGGAACTGCGCAACCCTGCCCGGGGTCGCCGCTGACCCGCCCGGACGGCCCGGCCCGGCGACCGCAGGGTCGCGCACCACACCGGACACCAGCCTGCGTACAGACCCAGAACCTGTCCAGATCACGAGCAGTGCCTGCCCCGATTCACGAGCAGAAAGAGACCAGGGACCCGCGGTGACCACGACCGAACAGAGCACGAGCACCCCGATCGCCGCCGGGCCGGCGACCGCCGACCCGGCCTGGCAGATCCTGCCCGCCGAGATCCGGTACGCCACCGAGTTGGCCTTCCTCGCCGCGTACGACGACGGGCCCCGACCGCCGGGCTGGGCACTGACCCCCCGGGCCGTGGTCACCTTCGTCCAGGGCAGCGGCGGTGAACCGCTCACCCTGCCAGCCGACCGGCGGACCGCCCCGGACGGCACCGACCTGCCCGGCACGCTGGTCGTACCGGCGAAGTTCGTCGGGGACCGGGCCCTGGTCGAGCGTTGTGTGGTGACCCTGGCCGGCGAGCGCGGCCTGCTGCTGGTCGGCGAGCCGGGTACCGCCAAGTCGATGCTCTCCGAGCTGCTCTCCGCGGCGATCTGCGGCACCAGCGCGCTGACCGTGCAGGGCACCGCCGGCACCACCGAGGACGCCTTCCGGTACGGCTGGAACTACGCGCTGCTGCTCGCCCAGGGCCCGACCCGGCAGGCGCTTGTCGAGTCGCCGGTGCTCACCGCGATGCGGACCGGCCGGGTGGCCCGGGTCGAGGAGGTCACCCGCTGTCTGCCGGAGGTGCAGGACGCGCTGGTGTCGATCCTCTCCGACCGGCGGATCAACGTGCCCGAACTCGCCGACACCCCGGCCGGGGTGATCCCGGCGGTGCCCGGGTTCAGCGTGATCGCCACCGCAAACCTGCGGGACCGGGGCGTGTCGGAGATGTCCGCCGCGCTGAAGCGGCGGTTCAACTTCGAGACGGTGCCGCCGATCGCCGACGCGGCCACCGAGATGGCGCTGGTCCGCCGGCAGGCGACCGCCGCCGTCGAGCGGGCCGGTGCCGGGTACGCGGTCGACGACGCGGTACTCGACGCCCTGGTCACCGTCTTCCGGGATCTGCGGGCCGGCCGGTCGGCGGAGGGCTGGGACGTGGAGCGTCCGGGCACCGTGATGTCCACCGCCGAGGCGGTGCAGGTCGCCGCCGCGCTCGGCCTGGCCACCGCGTACCTCTCCTCCGGAGATCCGCTCGACCTGCTGCCCGGGCATCTGCTCGGGGTGGTCCGCAAGGACGACGAGGCTGACCACGGCCGGCTGGTCGGCTACTGGGACGGTCCGGTACGTCGCCGGGCCGAGGCCGGTTCGCCGATGTGGCGGCGGCTCTGGGACCTGCGGGAGACCCTTCGGTGACGACCACCACCGCACCGGCCGACCCTTCGGTGATGGCGACCACCGCACCGGCCCACCCTTCGGTGACGACCACGGCAGCGGCCGACCCGAGGGAGTCGCTGGCCACCCTCGCCGGGTCGACAACGCCGTACCTGATCGGGGTACGCCACCACAGTCCCGCCCTGGCGGCGGTGGTACCGGCGCTGCTCGACGCCGCCGTACCGGACGTGCTCTGTGTCGAGCTGCCGAGCGATTTCCAGCGGTGGCTGCCGTACCTGGCCGATCCGGCCACCCGGGCACCGGTCGCGTTGGCCGGGGTGCGCGGCGACGGTCCGCTCGGCTTCTATCCGTTCGCCGACTTCTCCCCCGAGCTGGCCGCGATCCGCTGGGCCCGGGAGCACGGCGTCGAGGTGCGCTGCTGTGACCTGCCGCTGGCCGACTCCGGCTGGTCGGGCGCTCCGGCCCTGCCGGTGGATGGCCCGACAGACGGGCCGGTGGACGGCCGGGCGGATGCTCCGCTGGACGAGCGGCCGGCCGCGACCGGTTTCGCCGCCGCGCTGGCGGCCAGCGGCACCGGTCGTGGCAATGACGATCTGTGGGACCGGGCGGTCGAGGTACGCGCACCGGGTTGTTCCGCCGAGGCGGTCCGCCGGGCCGCCCTGGGGGTCGGCTGGGCGATGCGTCAGGACGCGGAGACCGGCGTCGGCGTACCGGCCCGGGATCTGGCCCGGGAGCGGCACATGCGCGAGGTGATCGCGGCGGCGGCGTCCGGCGGGCGACGGGTCGTCGCGGTGGTCGGCGCCTTCCACGCCCCCGCTCTCGTCGAGCCGTCTCCGGTCACCCCGACCGGCGTCACCGCCACCGCCACCGTCGACGCGGCGAACGGCAAGCCGGTCACCACCGACCCGACGAAGGGCCACCCGACGGACGGCGGCCCGACGCCGGTCGCCGACATCGCCTCGACAACCGGTACGACGATCCGCACCACGGCCACGGTCGACCCGCGGACCGATCCGACGGTCGACCCGACCGACGGCGGCACGGTCGCCACGTCCCTGGTCGCGTACGCCTTCGACCTGCTCGACTCCCGTTCCGGCTACGCGGCCGGGATCCGCGACCCGCGCTGGCAGCAGGCGGTGTTCACCGCCGGTGGCGACCCGGAACGGGTCCGGCAGGCGGCGGCGTGGGCGGTCACCGAACTGTGCCGGGCACTGCGCTCCGCCGGGCACCCGGCGGGCACCGGGGAGGCCACCGAGACCCTGCGGATGGCCGAGGACCTGGCCCGGCTGCGCGCCCTGCCGGCGCCCGGTCGGGGCGAGCTGTTGGAAGCGGTGACCACCGTGCTGGGGCAGGGTGAACTGCTCGGCCGTGGTCGTGCCCTGGCCCGGGCGCTGGAGTCCGTCCTGGTCGGCACCGACCGGGGTCGGCTGGCGCCCGGCACGCCCCGCTCCGGGCTCGGCCCGTCGGTCGAGGCGGAACTCGTCGCGCTCCGGCTGCCGCACCCCGACGACCCGGCGCCCCGGGAGCTCCGGCTCGACCCGCTCCGCTCCGCACTCGACGGTCGGCGCGAGACCCTGCTGCGCCGGCTCCGGATCTGCGGCATCCACTACGGTACGCCGGTCGAGGTCGCCGGGGTCGGGGACGGGAGCGCCCTCAGCACCCGGTGGCGGGTCGCCTGGAACCCCGCCATCGCCGCGCTGCTGGACCTGGCCGGGGTGCGGGGCGTGACCGCCGCCCTCGCCGCGACCGGCACGCTGCGGGAGCGGTTCCGTCAGCAGGTTGCCGAGGGTGGACCGACGTGTGCGCAGGTCATCGCCGGCCTGGAGGACGCCGCCCGGGCTGACCTGCCGGAACTGGTCACCGACCGGCTCACCCTGGCCGTCACCGTCCTGCCGGCCGCCGCCACGTTGCCTGAACTGCTCGCCGCGCTCGACCTGCTGGAGGCGTTGCGCCGACAGCACCTGCCGGGCACCACGGTGGAGAGCCGGAGCCAGGCCGCCGACCTGGCGGTGGTGCTGTTGGACGCCGCCATCCGTGGGCTGCCCGGGCTCGCCGGCAGCGACGATCCGGCGGATGCCGCCGCACTCGTCGCGCTCGCGCTCCGGGCCGGCGAACACCGGATCGGTCTGCGTCTCGACGACGCCCTGGACCGGCTCGGGCGGAGCGGCGCACCCATCGTGCAGGGAGCCGCGCTCGCCGCCCGGGTCCTGCTCGACCTGGACGGCCCCGACGTGCTCGGGGTCCGGGTCGCCGGCTGGGTCGACGCCGGCACGAACCCGGACGCCCGCCGTCGGCTGCACCGGCTGCTCAGTGGTCTGCTCACCGCCGCCGGTCCGCTGCTGCAGTCCGCCCCGGTCGCGCTCGACCCACTGCTGGACCGGGTCGAGCAGCTCGCCGACCGGGACTTCCTCGACCGGTTGCCGGCGTTGCGGGGCGGCTTCGACGCCCTCTCCCCCGCCGCCCGGGACCAACTGCTGGAGACGGTCACCGAACGCCTCGGTGACCGGATCGAGTTGACCCTGGCCGCCCCGCCCGGCCTGCTGGCCCGCTGGGCCAGCGCCGACACGGCAGGCTGGGAGGCGCTCACCGCCCTCGGCATCCCGGTCCCCGCCCTGGCCGCGGCCGGCTCCACCCCGACCGTCGCGGGGTCGACCGGCTCCGACCCCGGCGACTCCGCCGTCGTGGCCGAGTCGACCGGTCCGGCCGAGCCGGCGACGGGGTCCGACGGTTCCGCCGTACGCCGGTTCAGCCCGGCGGACCGGTGGCGGCTGCTGCTCGGCCGCGAACCCGACCTGCTGCCGGAACACGCCCGCCGGCACGCCCACGCCCTGGACGAGCTCTACGGCGCGGGCCGGGGCGAGGGTGCGGCCGGAATCGGTGGCGGTACCGGCGGCTCCGGCGGCGGTCAGGGCGCCTCGTTCCCGACCGCCCGGGAGTGGGCCGAGGAACTGGAGGCACTGTTCGGGGCCGGGGTCCGGGAGGAGGTGCTGGCCCGGGCGGCGGAATCCGGTCGGGCCGACGTGCTCACCGAACTCGACCCGGCTTCGGTACGCCCCTCGGTGGAGCTGCTGACCACGGTTCTCTCCCTCGCCGGTGGCCTTCCCGAGCAGCGGCTGGCCCGGCTCCGGCCGCTGGTCCGGCGGCTGGTCGAGGAACTCACCCGGCAGCTCGCCACCCAACTGCGGCCCGCGCTGACCGGCCTGGCCACGCCCCGACCGACCCGACGTCCGGCGGGCCGGCTCAACCTGGACCGGACCCTGCGGGCCAACCTCGCGCACGCCCGGCGGCTGGACGACGGCCGCATGGTGGTGATCCCGGAACGGCCGGTCTTCAACACCCTCGCCCGCCGCCAGGCCGACTGGCGGCTGGTGCTTGTCGTCGACGTCTCCGGTTCGATGGAGGCCTCGGTGGTGTGGTCGGCGCTGACCGCCGCCGTGCTGGGTGGGGTACCGACCCTGTCGACACACTTCCTCGCGTTCTCGACCGAGGTGATCGACCTGTCGGACCGGGTTGCCGACCCGCTGTCGCTGCTGCTGGAGGTCCGGGTCGGCGGCGGTACGCACATCGCCGCCGGGTTGGCCCACGCCCGTTCGCTGGTCACCGTGCCGAGTCGCACCATCGTGGTGGTGGTCAGCGACTTCGAGGAGGGCTACCCGCTCGCCGGCCTGCTCGGCGAGGTGCGCTCGCTGGCCACCTCCGGCGTTCACCTGCTCGGCTGCGCCGCGCTCGACGACCACGGGGTGCCGCGGTACTCGGTGCCGATCGCCCAGCAGCTCGTCGCGGCCGGCATGCCGGTGGCCGCACTCAGCCCGCTTGAACTCGCCCGCTGGGTGGGCGACCGGCTCCGCGGAGGAACCCATTGAGCACAGCCACGGTATCCGCGCCGCCCGCCGGGTCGGCGGAGCACGACCCGGTCGTCCTGCCGCCGGTGGCACCGGAGCTGGTCGCGGCGGTCACGGACGCGCTGCCTTCCCGGCTCCGCGGCCGGCTCGACACGGCTGTCGAACGGATCGGCGGTGCGCCCCGCCAGGGCAGCCCGGACGGGATCCTGGTCGACTGGGGGCCGGAAACCCGGGTGCTGCTCGTACCCGGGCCGAACGGGACGGTCACCGGGGCGGACCAGGTCCGGTGTAGTTGTCTGCTGGCCCCCCGCTGCCTGCACCGCGCGGCGGCGCTCGCCGCCTGCCGGTTGGCCGACCCCGTCGCGGCGCCGGCGTCGACCGCCACCAGCGGCGCCGAGGACCGCAGCGCCGAGGACCGCGCCGCCGGCGAGGACGGTACGGCTGACGTCGGCTCGACCGGCACCGGTCGGGCCGCGTCCCGGACCCGGGCCCGTACCGGTGCCGGCCCGAACGCCGCCCAGCGTGCGGCGGCGGCCGGACTGTGGCGGGCCGCGGCGGCGGTGCTCGCCGCCGGCGTACCCGGTTCGGGAGCGGTGCTCCAGGCGGAGCTGCTCCGGGCCGCGCACAGCGCCCGGCTCGCCGCGCTGCCCCGCGCGGAGGCTGCCGCGTTGCGGGTGGTCCGTGGCCTGCGGGCGGCACGGGACCGGCGTGCCGACCACCGGCTCACCGACCTGGTCCAGGAACTGCACGACCTGCTGCTCACCGCGGGCCGGCTCGCCGCCGGTGCCACCGACCCCGGCCTGGTCGGGATCAGCCGCCGCAGCTACCGGCCCGGCGGAAACCTCCGGGTGTACGGGGTCTGCCGCGAGCCGGTGATCAGCGCCACCGGTTATGCCGGGGTGGTGACTCACCTGCTCGACGACGAGGGCCGGTGGTTCTCCGTCTCCGACGTACAGCCGGGTGAGCCGGGACGGGCGCTGAGTGTCGCCACCGCTCCGGTCGACCTCGGCCCGGCCGGGGTCAGCCATGCCCGGCTCGCCCGGGCCGGTCTCCTGGTCACCGGCACCACGGTCTCACCGGACGGGCGGCTCGGCTCCGGTCGTGGGGTACGGGCCACCCCGGTCACCGGGCCGGGCTGGTCGGCCGGCCCGCTGGGGCAGCTCTTCGCCCGTCCGCTGGCCGAGGTGGTGAACGCCCAGCTGAACGCCGCCGAGGCGGGTACGGGCGACGACCCGGTCGGCGGGCCCGAACAGCTCGTCGGCGCCGACCTGGTGGTCATCGGCGGGTACGGCGACCACCTCCTGGCCCGGGAACTCTCGCCGGTTGCGGTGACGACAGCCACGACCGCGGAGCCGTCGGCGACCACGGCCACGTCGGCGGGACTCTCGGCAACGGTGGGGGCAGCCGGATCGGACCAGCCTGTGGCAGCGGTGGAGCGTAGCGCCACCGGCCCGCTGATCCGGCTGATGCCGGTCAGCTCGCATCCGACGTTGGCGCACCTGGCCAACCTGCGCCGGCTGGCGTCCCGGCCCGGTCTGCGGATCCGGGTGGTGGCCCGGCTCGACACCGGGCGGGCCAGCACGCTGCGGCCGCTGGCGGTCGCCCCGGTGCCGGGCGCCGAGTCGACCCTGCGTCTGCCGGACGACTGGCAGGGCCACGCCGACCTCGGGTACGACGTACTCCAGAACGGGCATCTTCCGGCGTCGCAGCCGGTGCTCCCGGACGCACCGGTCGGTGGCTCCGGGCCGGACCCGGTGGGCGACGCTCCGCTGTGGCGGGTCCGGCGGCTGGTGGAGTCGGCGGTCGCGGGTGGCCGGCAGGCGATCGCCGGCCCGGCCCGGAGCGCTGGTTCGGGTTTGGCCGGACTGTTGCGGCGGTCCGGTTTTCCGATGGCCGCCGAGCTGGCGACCGCGTTGGTGGCCGAGTCGGAGCGGCAGGGGCGGGACGCCTTCGGCCGGGTCGTGGATGCCGATCCGGACCGGTACGCCTGGGCCTGGGTGGCCGCCGCCACCCAGCTCGCCGCCACCGAACGGGCGCTGGTCCGGGCCTCCTGGAACGACGACCCGCCGGTCGGCTGACCCCCCGACAGCGGCGCTGAAAAGCCGCGCGGCCGGTACCCGTCCGGGGTACCGGCCGCGATCGCTTTCTACGGCTACCGCTGGTCGACGTTGGTCTCGGTGTCCTCCTGGTAGCTGGCGCCACCGTCGGACTCGCTGGTGAGCGGCTTGGCGCCACCCTCCGGCGGGCCGGCGAGCGACTGTCCGCCAGCGGCCAGTTCGGGGAACTTCGCGTCGAAGGCGGGCCGCTCGGAGCGGATCCGCGGCATCCGGTCGAAGTTCCGCAGCGGAGGCGGCGAGCTGGTCGCCCACTCCAGCGAGTTGCCGTGACCCCACGGGTCGTCGACCTCGACCACCGGACCGGTCTTGTACGACTTCCAGACGTTGTAGATGAACGGCAGGGTCGAGATACCGGTGATGAACGAGCCGATCGTGGAGATCATGTTCAGCGTGGTGAAGCCGTCGGTCGCCAGGTAGTCGGCGTACCGCCGGGGCATGCCCTCGTTGCCGAGCCAGTGCTGCACCAGGAACGTGGTGTGGAAGCCGATGAAGGTCAGCCAGAAGTGCACCTTGCCGAGCCGCTCGTCGAGCATCCGGCCGAACATCTTCGGGAACCAGAAGTAGATACCGGCGTAGACCGCGAAGACGATGGTGCCGAAGAGCACGTAGTGGAAGTGCGCCACCACGAAGTACGAGTCCGACACGTGGAAGTCCAGCGGCGGGCTGGCCAGCAGCACACCGGTCAGACCACCGAAGAGGAAGGTGACCAGGAAGCCGATCGACCAGAGCATCGGCGTCTCGAAGCTGATCTGGCCGCGCCACATGGTGCCGATCCAGTTGAAGAACTTCATACCGGTCGGTACGGCGATCAGGAAGCTCAGGAACGAGAAGAACGGCAGCAGCACCTGGCCGGTGGCGAACATGTGGTGGGCCCACACGCTCATCGACAGCGCCGCGATGGCGATGGTCGCGCCGACGAGTCCCTTGTAGCCGAAGATCGGCTTGCGGGAGAAGACCGGGATGACCTCGCTGATGATGCCGAAGAACGGCAGCGCGACGATGTAGACCTCAGGGTGGCCGAAGAACCAGAAGAGGTGCTGCCAGAGCATCGGCCCGCCGGTCTCCGGCGCGAAGACGTGCGCGCCGAGGATCCGGTCCGCGGCCAGCGCGAAGAGTGCCGCCGC
The DNA here is from genome assembly GCF_039871735.1 of Plantactinospora sp. B24E8. NCBI lineage: Bacteria > Bacillati > Actinomycetota > Actinomycetes > Micromonosporales > Micromonosporaceae > Plantactinospora > Plantactinospora sp. B24E8. The sequence continues at coordinate 233,387 of NZ_JBDPMH010000003.1, read as the reverse complement.
CAGCAGCGGGAAGACCATGATCACCAGAAGGCTGGTGACCAGGATGTTCCAGGTGAAGATCGGCATCCGGAACATCGTCATGCCGGGCGCGCGCAGGGTCAGCACGGTGGTGATCATGTTGACCGCGCCGAGGATCGTACCCAGGCCGGAGATGGCCAGGCCCATGATCCACAGGTTCGCGCCGACGCCGGGCGAGTGCTCGACGCTACTCAGCGGCGTGTACGCGAACCAGCCGAAGTCGGCCGCGCCCTGCGGGGTCAGGAACCCGCCCAGCGCCATCGTCCCGCCGAACAGGTACAGCCAGTAGGCGAAGCTGTTCAGTCGCGGGAACGACACGTCGGGCGCGCCGATCTGGATCGGCACGATGTAGTTCGCGAACGCGAAGACGATCGGCGTCGCGAAGAACAGCAGCATGATCGTGCCGTGCATGGTGAAGAGCTGGTTGTACTGCTCCGCCGACAGGAACTGCAGTCCCGGCTGAGCCAGCTCGGCGCGCATCAGCAGCGCCATCAGGCCACCGATCATGAAGAACGCGAAGGCGGTGACCATGTACATGATCCCGATCTGCTTCGCGTCCGTCGTACGCAGCAGCCGGGCCAGTGCCGAGCCCTTGACCGGCTTATGTACCGGCCATGGCCGCGTCACGATCGGCTTAGGTGCGACGGTGGTCACGAGTGGCCTCCGGTTCTCGTTCGTCCCACTCGGCACGCGCTCTTGATCTGCGGGCCGTACCTCGCAGGCAGAATAGTCCCCGCCAGCGGCGGGTCCGGCGTCGGGTACGACTTGACCCGTCCGCGTCGTCCGATTCCCTCGTCCGGCGCCTGTCCCGGCACGTGTCCCGGCGCCGCTTCCCGCGTCTTCTCCGCCGGCCGCCGTCTCTACTGCCGGCCGCTGTCTCTACCGCCGGCCGCCGTCTCTACCGCCGGCCGCCGACCGGCTCAGGCCGGGTCGACCAGGAGCCGGTAGTGGTCCCGGAAGATCCGGGCACCACGGTCACGCAGCAGCGGGTCCCGCAGGGCCGGCGACACGTCCCGGGTACGGTCCCGGTCCCGGGTCCGGTCCAGCACCCACTTGATCCGGGGCCGACGGCGGCTCTCGTAGCGGGCGAGGGCCTCGGGCACCGTCGTCGACCGGCCCAGCATCCGGGCCAGCACCAGGGCGTCCTCGATCGCCATCGCGGCACCCTGGGACAGGGTCGGTGCGGTCGCGTGCGCGGCGTCGCCGACCAGCACCACCCGTCCCCGTGACCAGCGGCCCAGTTCCACCTCGTCGGTACGGCTGACCCGTACCTCCTCCAAGGCCTCCAGGATGGCCGGCACCGGGCCGCCGTAGCCGCCGAACACCTCCCGGATCCGGGCCGGCGGATCGGCCGGAAGCGCGGTACCGGTCACGTCGGCGTGACAGTGCAGCCGACCGGCGCCCATCGGCACCACGACGAACGCGGCCCGCTCGCCGAGCAGGCCGGTCCACTCGCCGACCGACGGCAGCCCGGTCACCACGGCGCGGTAGACGACCTGCCCGGCCGGGCGGGCCGGCCCGCCGAGCGCGGCCAGCGTCCGTACCGCCGACTGTCGGCCGTCGGCCCCGATGACCAGGTCGTACTCGGCCTGCCGGCCGTCGTCGAAGGTCACCGTCACGGTCTCGGTGTCGAGGTCGACCGCGCGTGGCACCGTGCCGTACCGCACCTCGCCGCCGGCGCCGGAGAGCAGGACCCGGTGCAGGTCGGCACGGGGCAGCGCCCGGCAGTCGCCAATCCCGGCCCAGAGCTTGGTGAGGTCGACCTCGCAGAGCGGGCCGCCCCGGGCGTCGAGGAACCGTTGCCGCCGGATCACCTGGCCGAGCGGGCGTACCGGGCCGTCCAGGTCGATCTCCCGTAGCGCCCGCTCGACGTTGCCCGTCAGGTAGATGCCGCCGTCGGTGGGGTCCGCCGGGCCGGGCAGTCGCTCGGTGACCTCGGGCCGGAACCCCGCGAGCCGGAGGGCGCGGGCTACCGAGAGACCTGCGATGCCCGCGCCGACGACGAGGATTCGCAGGGGGGATCCGGGCATATGGGGACGCCTCCGGAAGGAGCGGCACGCGTTGAAGGCAAGACACTACTCCCCGCGACTCCTCCTGCGGTAGATCCAAACGGTCCCGCCGCAGCTCATCGCCGGGGTACCGGAACCGCCGGCCAGCGGTCCCGGCCTGACCCCCCGGTCAGCGACGGATCACCGCTGGACGCGGGCGCCCGCCCCACGGACGAGTGCCTCGACCTCCTTCAGGTTCGCCGTCGAGGTGTCGCCCGGGGTGGTCATGGCCAGCGCCCCGTGCGCCGCGCCGTACTCGACCGCGGTCGCCAGGTCGCCGCCGACCAGCAGTTGGTAGATCAGCCCGGAGGCGAAACTGTCGCCACCGCCGACCCGGTCGAGGATCTCCAGGTTCGGCCGGTGGGTCGCCTGTACGAAGCCGCTCGGCGCGGACCAGGCGATGGCGCCCCAGTCGTTGACGGTGGCGCTGCGCACGGTACGCAGGGTCGTGGCGACCACCCGGAAGTTGTCGTACTCCTTGGTCACCGCCTCGATCATCCGCTGGAAGTTGGCGACCTCCAGCTCGCTGAGGGACTCGTCGGTGCCGGGCACCTCGAAGCCGAGCGACGCGGTGAAGTCCTCCTCGTTGCCGATCATGACGTCGACGTACCGGGCCAGCCGCCGGTTGACCTCCTGGGCCCGGGCCTGTCCGCCGACCGCCTTCCAGAGGCTGGGCCGGTAGTTCAGGTCGTACGAGATGATCGTGCCGTGCCGGCGCGCGGCGGACATCGCCGCCTCGATCGTCTCCGGCGTGGTCTCGGAGAGCGCCGCGTAGATGCCGCCGGTGTGCAGCCAGCGCACCCCGAGGGTGCCGAAGAGGTGGTCCCAGTCGACGTCGTCGGGGCGGAGCTGGCTGGCCGCGGTGTGGCCCCGGTCGGAGGTGCCGACCGCGCCGCGTACGCCGAAGCCCCGCTCGGTGAAGTTGAGCCCGTTGCGGACGGTGCGGCCGATCCCGTCGTACGGCAGCCACTTCACGAACGTGGTGTCCACCCCGCCGGTCAGGATCAGGTCCTCCAGCAGCCGTCCGACCTCGTTGTCGGCGAACGCGGTGACCAGCGCGGTACGCATGCCGAAGCAGCGGCGCAGCCCCCGGGCGACGTTGTACTCCCCGCCGCCCTCCCAGGCCCGGAACGTCCGGGCGGTACGGACCCGGCCCTCGCCCGGGTCGAGTCGGAGCATGACCTCGCCGAGCGAGACCAGGTCGTAGCGGCAGTCCTCGACGGGACGCAGGGTCAGCATCTTCGTGCCTTTCGACTGATGGTGGCGGAGGGGGCGGGTCAGGCCGGCCGGGTGGCGGCGACGGCGGCCGTGGTGAGCCGGGTGACCTCGTCCCACCGGCCGGCGGCGAGCAGCGCGGGGGCGACCATCCAGGTGCCGCCGACCGCCAACACGGCCGGTACGCCGAGATAGTCGGCGAGGTTGCCGGTGTTGACCCCGCCGGTGGGGATGAACCGGACCGACCGGAACGGCGCGGCGAGCGCCTTGATCATCCCGACGCCGCCGAGCTGCTCGGCCGGGAAGAACTTGACCGTCTCCAGGCCGGCGTCCAGGGCCATCTGGATCTCGGTCGCGGTGGCGGCACCGGGGAAGACCGGCAGTCCCCGCTCCTGGCAGTGTCGGACGACGGCCGGGGAGAAGCCGGGGCTGACCACGAATCTCGCGCCGGCGTCGGCGGCCTGGTCGACCTGGGCGGGGGTGAGCACGGTACCGGCGCCGACGAGGAGGTCGGGGCGTTCGGCCATCAGCCGGATCGCGTCGGCGGCGGCAGCCGTCCGGAACGTCACCTCGATGGCCCGCAGGCCGCCCGCGGTGAGCGCGGCGGCCAGATCCGGTGCGGCGGAGGCGTTCTCGAGCACCACGACGGGCAGGATCCGGGTCGCGGCGATGGTCTCCGGAACACTCTTTAACTGTTCATCATCTTGAACACTGGTCACGTAGGTGACCCTACTGTCGCCGTTGGCGCTGTCAAGACGACTAGAGTGGCCGCCATGACGACCGGGACGACCAGGGACGCCGACCCGGCCGGGACCACAGCCGACCCGGCCGCGCCGGTCGCCGTCGCCGGCGGCGACGACACCCGGCTGACGTTCCAGCCGGTGAAGTCCGCCGGCCGGACCCTCGACGTGCTGGAGGCACTGGCCGGATCCCCGCAGCGCCGGTCACTTGTCGAACTCGCCCGGGCCCTGGAGATCCCGAAGAGCAGCCTGCACGGCATCCTCCGCACGATGATCCAGCGCGGTTGGGTGGAGGTGGACGCCACCGGCACCCGGTTCGGGCTCGGCGTACGCGCCCTCCAGGTCGGTGCCGCCTACCTGGAGGCGGACGACACGACCGGGCTGCTGGCCGGCGTGCTGGACGGGCTGGCCAGCCAGTTCGGCGAGACCGTGCACCTCGGTCGACTCGACGGTCCGCACGTGGTCTACCTGGCGAAACGGGAGTCGGTGCATCCGCTCCGGCTGTACAGCGCGATCGGCCGGCAGCTGCCCGCGCACGCCACCGCGCTGGGCAAGGTGCTGCTCGCGCAGCGCCCCGACGAGGCGGTCGACCGGCTGCTGAGCTGGCCGTTGCCGGCACTGACCCGGCACACCGTCACCGACCCCGACCAACTGCACGCCGAGCTGGCGACGGTCCGGGACCGGGGCTACGCGGTGGACCGCGAGGAGAACACCGAGGGCATCGTCTGTTTCGCGATGGCGGTGCCGCTGCACACCCCGGCGGTGGACGCGATCAGTCTCTCCGTGCCGACCAGTCGGCTCGACCAGGAGAGCGAGCAGCGGATCGTCGCGGCACTGCGGGTCGCGGTGGACCAGGTGCGGGCGGCCCGCACCCTGCTCGCCGGCAGCTGACCCCCGGTCACCGCCCGCCGCACGCCGGCCGCCGATCCGGTACGTCGTTCAGCCCGCCGAACAGCTCGGCAGGCTCCGCCACGGGCCGGTGGACCCTCCCGGCAGGCTCCCGGTTGCTTTCCATTTTGAAGCATGTAAATGTGTCTCCAACTGCCATGGGAGCGCTCCCCAACGCATCGCCGCCGCACGCCCACCACCGGCGCGGCACCGCACATCTCCACGGACACCCACCACGTCAAGGAGCATCATGAGACGCCCCGTCCCCCTCCTCGCGGCGCTCGTCGGCCTGCTCGCCGCCGGCACCATCGCCGTGTTCGGCTCCGCCGGCCCCGCCCAGGCCGACGTGCAGATCTGCGACCAATACGGCTCCACCACCATCCAGGGCCGCTACGTGGTCCAGAACAACCGCTGGGGCACCACCGCCCAGCAGTGCATCAACGTCACCGACAACGGGTTCTCCATCACCCGGCAGGACGGCCAGGGCAGCACCAGCGGCGCACCGGTGTCGTACCCGTCGGTCTTCCTCGGCTGCCACTACACCAACTGCTCCCCCGGCACCAACCTGCCGATGCAGGTGAGCCAGATCAGCAGCGCGAACAGCAGCATCAACTACAACTTCGTCGGCGGCGCCACCTACAACGCCTCGTACGACATCTGGCTGGACCCGACCCCGAAGCGGGACGGCGTCAACCAGATGGAGATCATGATCTGGTTCAACCGGCAGGGCTCGATCCAGCCGATCGGCTCCCCGGTCGGCAACGCCACGGTCGGTGGGCGCAACTGGGAGGTGTGGCGGGGCAACAACGGCGGCAACAACGTCATCTCGTACGTCTCGTCGTCCCCGATCAACAGCTGGAGCTTCAGCGTTCTCGACTTCATCAACGACACCCGCAACCGGGGCGCGATCACCAACTCCTGGTACCTGACCAGCATCCAGGCCGGTTTCGAGCCGTGGATCGGCGGCACCGGCCTCGGCGTGAACTCGTTCTCCGCGTCGGTCAACGGCGGCGGCAACCCGGGGCCGACGAACCCGCCGACCAACCCGCCGGGCGGCGCCGGCTGCCGGGTGGCGTACACGGCGAACTCGTGGAACAACGGCTTCACCGCCTCGGTCACCATCACCAACACCGGTTCGAGCCCGATCAACGGCTGGACGATGAACTACACCCTGCCGTCCGGGCAGCAGGTGACCAACACCTGGAACGCGACGGTGACGCAGAGCGGATCGGCGGTGACCGCCCGCAACGTCGGCCACAACGGCTCGATCGCCCCCGGGGCTACCGCCTCGTTCGGCTACCAGGGGACCCTGAGCGGAAGCTACTCCTCGCCCACCTCGTTCACCCTCAACGGTTCAGCCTGCACCCGGGCCTGACCCACGGACAGAACCGGCGTGACACCCGCCTCCGGCCCGATCTCCGGGCCGGAGGCGGGGTCACCGCGACCACCAGTTCGGTTCCTACGCCACTGTCCCCCGATCAGCACCGACGATCGACGAATGGCGGCTGTCGAGCCGGGCACGGTAGGTGCGCAGGAGAACCGTCAGGACCGTTGTGCCGGCGACAACCCCGAGTACGTTGTGTACGGCGGCGACAGCCAGTTCCTCCGGCCAGACGGTGTCGGCCGGTGACGCCACCGCCAGGTAGAACGCGAACGGCAGCTTCCAGCAGCTCCAGGCGACGAGAAATCCCGACGCGAGCCAGCCGAGGCTCACCGGTATCCAGAGTGGCAGCGCGGCGTGACGGGCGTGGAGCAGAACCCAGACGCTCCCGGCACCGACAACCGACCAGATGCCGAAGTTGCCGGCCTGGAGATGCCACTCGAGGATGCGCGCGGAGGGATGCCGCAGGCCCAGCGTGCCACCCGCCGCCCAGTAGAGATTGATCGCGCCGAGAGCCACGGTCGACACGACGGCGGTCACCGCCGGCCACGACCGGTGGGGCTGTCCTTGGCAGGCCGCAGCCGCGTCGGGCCGTACCCGGCCGACAAACGCGGCCGGCCAGCGTCCGCGCAGATAGAGCGGGAGTGCGACGGCCAGCCCGATCCCCATACCGAGGAAGCTGAGCTGGATCAGCGACGCCTCCCAGCCGGGCAGGACAGCCGCGTCGGCACCGGATGCCCCGTCGTCGGCCGACAACAGAGAATCCAGCAGGGCGTAGGGAATCATCGGGATCAGGAATCCACACCCGATCCACGCGCAGGCGAGCAGCGGTACGGCGGGAATCCGTTCTCCCCAGGGCCGAACCAGAGCCAGGGCGAGTGTTATCCCGGCCGCCGCCATCCCGATGGTCACCACGTTGAGAAAGACGAAGCCCGACACGCTCAACTGCTCCGCCCGGGGCAGCAGACCCAGCAGGGCGCCGACCACCCAGGAGATCTTGATCAGCAGGTACGGCGTCATCGCCAGGGCGGCCCCGTAGGCGGAGAACCGACGAACCGACAACCAGCGACGCTCGGACACGAGAAGATCCACATCGCCGATCCTGACGCGCATCGGCTGTGACCGTACTGAGAGCGTCGATGCCCCCCGCCCGGGCTGTCACCCGGGCGAGGGGCCGCTCGGCGCGCTGATGCCGGCGGCGGCCGGATCAGTCGGAGGTGCCGCGACTCAGTTGTGCGACCTGGCCAGGTTGATGAACGCCTGCCAGGCGGCGGGCCGGAAGCTCAACGTGCCACCGTCCCGGTCCTTCGTGTCCCGGACCAACACCCGACCGGGAAGATTGTCGGCAACCTCGACACAGTTGCCCTGGTTGCTGCTGCTGCGGCTGCTCTTGCGCCAGCTCGGCTCAGTGATAGTCATTGATCGCCTTTGTGATCAGGTCTTGCGACAGGTTTACCGGTAGGGCCAGGCCCCGGACGATCTCCCACGACCGCTCCAGCTCGTCCACGTCCGCCCCATCGGTCACGGTACGGCCCCGGAGTTGGTCGTCAAGATAGACCGACCGGTGCCGCAGCGGCAGGGTCGCGAGCACAAACGCCCCCGCCAGGCCAGGATGCAGGCCGGCGGTCCGGGGCACAACCAGGATCTGCACCTGAGGGCGGCGGCTCGCCTCGACCAGGTGCGTCAACTGCTCCCGCATCACGTCGGCGGGCCCGTAGCCCAGCGCCGCCTCGCCGATGAGGGCGGAGAGCATCGGTGGCTTGGGCCGGTCGACGGTGGCCGCCTGCCGTTCCCGCCGGACCTGCACCGTCCGCTCGATCACGTCGTCCGGCAGCCGGCAGTTCCGCAGCAACGCCCGGGTGTACGCCTCGGTCTGCAACAGTCCCGGGATCAGGCTGTGCTCGAAGCTGCGCAGCATCGTCGCCCGCTGCTCATGCTCGGTCCAGGGGCGCAGCCAGGCCGGCCGGGCGTCGTCCCGGGCCTCCTCCGCCCCGCGCTGGATCTTGTCGCCGGTCTTGAACACCTGGTCCAGCCGCTCTATAGGAGCAGGTCCAGAGTGGAAATCGACGGAGCACAACACGACCCAACCCGCGTCGGGCGTTGCGTGCCCCACACGTACCCCGACGGGTCGCTCCGTCGGCGGGGGCCGCCCAACCGGCAGCGCCGTATCGCGCCGGGCGGTCCCCGCCCTCCTGTCCACCGAGAGCAGGGAGGTTCACCGATGGCGGTCCGAAACCAACAACCCCGTCCTCGACACCGACGCGACTGGCAGCGGCTCTGGCGCTACTGCCGATGCGGCCTCCGATGGCCCTGTCCCGACCTGGCGCCGCAGCCGACCCGGCCGTTCCACCCCGGTTCGGTCCCGCCGGCACCAGCGCCGACGACCCCGGACGGTCCGCCCGCGACCACCCGTCCACGCGGATGGAACCAACGGCCGGCCTGGGACGGCCCCACCAACCTCGGGCACCGGGTCGGACGGGCGGGGCGGCTGACCCCGGCCCAGACGTCCCGGGCCGAGCCCGGATTCTGAAAGGTGGGTGTCGTGGTGATGCGGGATGTCGCGGCGCTGGCCCGACCCGGCCGGGAGCACCCGCCCCGGCGTCCCACCTGGACGTGTCGGACCTGCGAAAACGACTGGCCCTGCGCGGCGGCGAGGGTGAAACTGCCGGCCGAGTTCAGGCTCGACCCGCTGGCACTCTTCGTGTACCTCGGCATCTGTCTCTACGAGGCAACCGCCGACCTCTGCACACTCAACCCGAACCCCGGGCCGGACCCGATCGTCCTACACGCCCGGTTCCTGGGCTGGGTGCCGGAACGTCGGCTGATCATCGGGGCACTGGCCCGCCGGTACGCCGACGGCTGGCCCGCAGTCCCGACAACCGGCACCGGACAGACCCCGGCCGCACCGGACATGCCCGACACCGGACGGATCACCGCCTGGCCCAACACGAACAGCGGCCCGTAGGCCGCAGGATCCGGCTCGTACTCAGTTGAGGGTCGAACCGCTCGGGGTACGTGGAACGCCGCCCGGACCGAGTTCCAGGCGCTGGCCGGGGACCAGCCCGTCGCGGTCCCGGGCATCGGCGAAGACGACCCGGCTCAGGTCGTGCGCGCCGGGGTCACCGGCCAGCACCCCGGGCACCGCCGACAGCATGCCCGAACCGACCGGCGGCACCGTCGGCAACTGCCCGGGACGACCGGGCGGCAGCACCGGGGCCAGCGCCCGGAACACGCCACGCACCCGGTCGGCCCGATAGTCGGCCGGATCGTCGGTCGCCCGGAGCAGTACGCCACCGTGGCGCAGCGGATACACCTCGGCGAAGGCCCCGCAGGCCCGCAGCCGGTCCGGCCCGCCCAGCTGACCGGTCAGCTCCCGGGGGCAGAGCGTGACCCACTCGTAACCGCGCAGCTGGTGCCGGCTCGCCGCCGCCGAGGCGGACGGGTCCCGGCCCAGCGCCGCGTCCAGCATGGTGGCCGGGGCGAGGATGCCGGCGTTGACCACGATCTCCCCGTACGCCGGGTCCGTCGCGTCGCCGACCCGCCGGGCCAGTTCGACAAGCGCCGGTACGACCAGCGGCAGCCGGCCCGGCCGGTCCGCGAAACCGACCGAGATCTGCAGTCGGACGTGCCGGGACCCGGCGAACCGGTCGAGGAAGACGTCCAGTTCGGAGGCGGTCGCCTGCGGAGGGGCGTCGAACCAGCGGGCCGACAGGTGGCTGCAGTCCGGGGTGAGCCCGTCGACCCAGCGGGTCGGTCGGCGACGCCGTCCCCGCCCGGTCGGATCCTGCTCGAACGCGGTCAGCGAGGTCGCCGGGGCGGCGGCGCCGGCCGGGTGGACGTACGGCAGCAGGGTCCGGCACGCCTCGTCGTACCACCACTGGGCCAGGGCGGCGAGTCGGGCCGGGTCGTCACCCGAGTCGACGTAGACCAGCCAGGTGACGAAGTCGGGCTCCGGCCCGCCGTCCCCCCGGCCCGGCGGCGCGTACCCACCGAAGAACTGGTCCCCCACCATCACGTGCCCCCCTCGCCCCACCCCGTCCGGATGCCGCGACCCGGCGACGGCGACGGCGGCGATACCGCACGTCAACCCGGGCAGCGGATCCGGTCAGGGTAGTCGGCGGCACTGATCTTGGGGCAGCCGGCGCCCACCCCGTCGGTCGATCCGCCCGGGTCAGCCGGCCATCGCGTCGAGCTGGCGCCGCTCGTCCTCGCTGAGTGAGAAGCCGAAGACGTCGAAGTTCTCCCGGATCCGGGCCGGGGTCGCCGACTTCGGGATGGCCACGAAACCGTGGTCGAGGTGCCAGCGCAGCACCACCTGGCTCGGGGTGACCCCGTGCGCGCGGGCGATCCCGGCCAGCACCGGGTCAGACAGGTTGGTGGTCTTGAACGGGCTGTACCCCTCCAGTACCACGCCACGGTCCCGGTGGTCGGCGACCACCCGCGCGTCGTACAGCGCCGGACCCCAGCGGATCTGGTTGACCGCCGGCGTCTCCCCGGTCGCCTCGACCAGCGCGTCGATCTCGGCGGTGTCGTAGTTGCTGACCCCGATCGCCCGGGTCAGCCCCTCGTCCCGGACGGCCCGGAGCTCCTGCCAGGCGGCAAGACTCTGCCGGGCCGAGGACGGCGGCCAGTGGATCAGCCACAGGTCGACCCGGTCGAGGTCGAGGGCGGCGAGACTCGCCGCGATGGTCTGCCGTTCCTTCCCGACCTGGGACGGGGGCAGCTTGGTGGTGACGAAGATGTCCTCGCGGGGCACCCCGCTGTCCCGGATCGCCCGGCCGACCTCGGCCTCGTTGCCGTACATGGTGGCGGTGTCCAGGTGCCGGTAGCCGACGTCGAGCGCCTCCCGGACGGCGTCGTACGCCTGACCGCCGGTGATCTGCCAGGTGCCGAAGCCGAGCAGCGGCATCCGGAGGCCACCGGGCAGTTCGACGGTGGGCTGGTCGGTAGCTCGACTCACTTCGTCCTCCTGCCCCGGTCGGCTGTCCTCATCCGGACCTGCTACCCCGGTCGGCCCGGGCCATGCGTTTCCGACCGTCACCGGCCGGCCTGCGGACCATACCCGACGCCGGTAACCTGCCCGGTAGGAAACGGACGATCGGTTCCGGGAAAAGAGTGATCCAGCCCGCACCGGGTACCACCGAGGTCGGCGACCGTGCCGGGGATCATGGGAGGACCCGACGTACTGGAGGCCAGCCGGTGTTTCTCACGCACCTGGAATGCCCACGCTGCGGCGCCACCCACGACGCCGACCGTCCGCAGAATCTCTGCACCTGCGGCTCCCCGCTGCTCGCCCGCTACGACCTGCCCAGGGTCCGGCAGGCGGTCCGTCCGGAGGAGTTCGCCCGACGCTCGGCCGACCTGTGGCGGTACCGCGAACTGCTGCCGGTCGCCGACGACCGGTACGTGACGACCCTCGGCGAGGGCTGGACCCCGCTGCTGCCGGCGCCCCGCTACGGCGAGTCGATCGGCCTGCCCCAGCTGATGGTCAAGGACGAGGGGCTGGTCCCGACCGGTTCGTTCAAGGCCCGGGGCGCGGCGGTCGGCGTCTCCCGGGCCGCCGAACTCGGCATCAAACACGTGGCGATGCCGACCAACGGCAACGCCGGCGCGGCCTGGGCGACGTACGCGGCCCGGGCTGGGCTCCGGGCGACGGTCGCGATGCCGCTCGGCGCCCCGACGATCACCCGCCGGGAGTGTGTCGCCGCCAACGCCGAACTGCACCTGATCGACGGTCTGATCAGCGACGCCGGCCGCCACGTCGGCACCCTCGTCGCCGCCGCCGGTGGCTCGCCGGGCGGGGAGATCTTCGACGCGAGCACCCTCAAGGAGCCGTACCGGCTGGAGGGGAAGAAGACCATGGGGTACGAGATCGTCGAGCAGCTCGGCTGGCGGGTGCCGGACGTCATCCTCTATCCCACCGGCGGCGGGGTCGGTCTGATCGGCATCCACAAGGCACTGCTGGAGATGCGGGAACTCGGCTGGATCGGGGACACCATGCCCCGGCTGGTCGCGGTGCAGTCGACCGGCTGCGCCCCGATCGTGCGGGCGTTCGGCGGCGGCGCGACCCGCGCCGAGCCGTGGGCCGACGCCTGGACGGTCGCCTTCGGGATCAACGTGCCGGCGCCGCTCGGCGACGAACTGATCCTCACCGCGCTGCGGGACACCGCCGGTACCGCGATCGCGGTCGACGACGAGACGATCCTGGCCGACCTGCACGAGTTCGGCGCCCGGGAGGGTCTGCTGCTCTGTCCGGAGGGGGCGGCCTGCCTGAGCGCCGCCCGGCGGCTGCGGGCCGGTGGCTGGATCCGGCCGGACGAACGGGTCGTGGTGCTCAACACCGGTGCCGGTCTGAAGTACCCGGAGACCGTCGACGTGGACAGCCTGCCGGTGGTCGACGCATGACGTAGGTTGCCCGTGGCTCGCCCGGAGATCACCCAAGGGGAATTCGGCCGGGCGGTGGGCGGAAATCCGACAGCGACAGCGGGCCCGGAGACAACGACGGCTCGCGGGAGACGGGCGTTGACTGGTTATGTTCCACCTGGCTAAGCACGCCCGGGCAGACGGGCCGACCGATCCCACCGGTACGTCGGCACCCGCCGACGACCTCGACGAGACGTTGTGGCGCGCTGCGGCCGCGATCCTCGACGCCAACTGGACGGGCACCTACACCGTGCCGTCCCGGACCCTCTATCCGCACCAGTGGAGCTGGGACGCCGCCTTCATCAGCGTCGGCCTGGCCCACACCGCGCCGGACCGGGCCTGGCGTGACCTGCGCAGCCTCTTCGAGGCGCAGTGGCCGGACGGGCGGGTGCCGCACATCGTCTTCGATCCGAACGTCACCGAGCGGGACTACTTCCCGGGGCCGACGTTCTGGGGCGGGGGCGGCACCACGCCGTACCCGGGGGCTCCGCCGACCGGCGCGCAGCGTGTGCCGGTACGGCTGAGCAGCGGGATCGTCCAGCCGCCGGTGCACGCCCTGGGCGCCTGGCTGACCTGGCTCCGGGCGCCCGGCGAGACCGCCGTCGCCGAACTTCGCTGGCTCTATCCGCGGCTGGTGGCCCAGCAGGAGTACCTGGCCACCGCCCGCGACGTGGACGGCGCCGGGCTGACCGCGATCGTGCACCCGTGGGAGTCCGGCCTGGACAACAGCCCGGCCTGGGACCAGGCGCTGGCCGCGGTACCGGCCGACCTCGCCGTGCTGCACCGGTACGCCCGACGGGACACCCAGGTGGTCTCCTCGACCCACCGGCCCACGGACGAGGACTACGCCCGGTACCTGACCATCGCGCTGTCGTACCGGGACCAGGGCTACCGGGACGCGGACCTGGCCGGGCGGCATCCGTTCCTGGTCGAGTGCCCGGGCTTCAACGCGCTGCGGGGCGCCGCCGAACTGGCGCTGGCCCGGATCGCCGAGGTGGTCGGCGCCGACCCGGCACCGCACCGGGCCCGGGCGGCGGCGATCACCCGGGCGCTTGTCGACCGGCTCTTCGACCCGGAGTCGGGGCTGTTCCACGTCCGGGACCTACGGACCGGACTGCGCGGTCCGGCCCGCTGCGTCAACGGGCTGCTGCCGCTGGTCCTGCCCGACCTGCCGCAGGCGCAGGTGTCGAGCCTGGTCGCGGCGGTCACCTCGCCCCGGTTCGGCGTCTCGGAACGGATGCCGGTGCCGAGCTACGACCGTCTCGCCGCCGACTTCGACCCGTACCGCTACTGGCGGGGGCCGGTCTGGTTCAACATCAACTGGCTGCTCTGGCGCGGCCTGCGTACGCACGGGCACGACGCCCTGGCCGACACACTGCGGACCGCCCTGCTCGGCCTGGTCCGCGACGCCGGCTACCACGAGTACTTCCACCCGGACAGCGGTGCGGGGATCGGCTCCCCGGCGTTCAGCTGGACCGCCGCCCTCGCCCTGGACCTGCTCGCCAAGCCGGACGACCTCGACTGATCACCCGGCCCCTGGCCCAACCGGGCCCGGCCGTCGGTCAGGAGGCGCCGTCCGACGGCAGGTCCGAGAGGTCCGGCATGGTCAGCCGCCAGGCGGCGTTGATCAGCCCGATATGCGACAGTGCCTGGGGGAAGTTTCCCAGGTGCGCCCCGGTGGTCAGGTCAAGCTGCTCGGCGAAGAGCCCGACGTCGTTGGCCCGGCGGGCGGTCCGCTCGAACAGCTCGGTGGCACGGTCCGTCTCACCGAGCATTACCAGGCACTCGACCAGCCAGAAGGCGCAGAGCACAAAGCCGGCCGGATCGTCCGGCCAACGGCGGATCAGTCCGTCGGAGCCGAGCTGGTCGTGCACCGCCTCGATGGTGGCCCGCATCCTCGGGTCGGTCGCCGGCAGGAATCGGGCGATCGGCAGCACCAGCACCGAGGCGTCCAGGTCGGGCGAGCCGAAGGCACCGGTGAAGGCGCCGACCTGCGGATTCCAGCCCCGGTCGAGCACGGTCGCCCGGATCTCGTCCCGTACGCGGGTCCAGCGCGCCGGGTCGGCCCGGTCACCGAGCTTCGGCGCGAGCCGGATCGCCCGGTCCAACGCCGCCCAGCACATCACCTTCGACGTCAGGTAGTGCCGGACCTCGCCGCGCACCTCCCACATCCCGGCGTCCGGTTCCCGCCACGTCTCGGCGGCCTTGTCCGCGACCCCGACCAGCAGGGTCCGCAGGGTGTCGTCGAAGTCGCCCAGCGTGTGCTGGAGCCGGTGTGCGGCGATCATGATCTCACCGAGCACGTCGAGCTGGTGTTGGTGCCACGCCTCGTTGCCGATCCGCACCGGTCTGCTGCCCCGGTAGCCGCGCAGGTGGTCCAGGCTCGTCTCACCCAGGCACCGCTCGCCCTCGACGCCGTACATCACGGGAAGCGGACGGGGCCCGATCTGGCCGGTGGAGCGGGCCATCCAGTCGAAGAGCCGGTCAGCCTCGTCAGGACACGCGCCCACCCAGAGGGCGTGCAGGGTGAAGGCGAAGTCACGCAGCCAGGCGTACCGGTAGTCGTAGTTGCGGTCTGCGCCGATCTCCTCCGGCAGCGAGGTGGTGAGGGCGGCGGCGACCGCGCCGCTGCGCTGGTAGGTCAGGCCCTGCAGCACCAGCGCGCTGTGTCGGACCAGCTCCGGATACCGCCCCTGGTAGCGGTGGATCGCCTGGATCGAGCGCCACGCCTCGACGGCGTCGGTGACCGCGGCCACCCGGTCGAGCACGAACTCCGGGGCGCCGTACGTCTCCGCGTAGGCGCAGTCGAACCCGACCCGCTCACCGGCGGAGACGGTGAACTCGGCGACCGCCGTGCTGTCGTCCCGGGCGGTCATCGGTACGTCGCCACGCAGCACCAGCCGGCCCGGCCCACAGTCGCTGACCAGCCGGTCGGCCCCGTTGTACAGGTACGGCGTGAGCAGGCCGTACTGGGGACGCGGGACAAACTCGGCACGCATCCGTACGCTGCCGGCCAACCCTCGGACGACACGGATCAGCACCTGTGGGGAGGCCATGCCGATCTTGTGCCCCCGGGCGCCGGGAGCGACGGCGAGCGCGTCGACAACCTCGACCGCACCGTCGGCGGTGTGGTGCTCGGTGCGCAGCACCAGGGTCCCCGGCAGGTAGGCCCGCTCGGACGACGGTCCCCGCTCGGGCGACGGGTCCCCGACCGGGGCGAGCAGCCAGTAACCGGCCTGCGGGTCGAGTAGTCGAGCGAAGACCGACGGCGCGTCGAACCGGCCGGGACACCACCAGTCGACCGAACCGGCGCGGCTCACCAGCGCGCCCGACCGACAGTCGGACAGGAGGGCGTACTCGCTGATCGGAACGTCGGTCATCGGGCCCGGATACCCGCGCCGCCCGGTTTCACCCGGTCGGCGGTTCGTCCTTACCCGCCTCTTCCAGCGCGTCAGCCTGCTCCTTCGTACGGTGCACCGCCTGGTCGGCGTGCTCCGGCGGCCCGTAGATGGTGTAGAGCACCAGCGGGTTCGGGCCGGTGTTCACGAAGTTGTGCCGGGTTCCGGCCGGTACGACGACCAGGTCGCCCTGCGTCACCTTCCGCCGTTCACCGGCGATCCGCGCCTCTCCGGTGCCGCTGACGAAGGTGAGGATCTGGTCGACCTCCTCGTGGACCTCCTCGCCGATCTCTCCGTCCGGGGGGATCGTCATGATGACCAACTGGGTGTGCTTGCCGGTCCACAGCACCCGCCGGAAGTCCGGGCTCTCCTCGGCGACGGTGGCGATCGTGAAGTGCTCCATGCCCGGTTCCTTACCCCGGGTGGGAACAGCTGATGCGCGGATCACCGGGACGAGGGATGCCGGCGGGAGAAGGCGGGACGAGGGATGCCGGTGGGAGCAGGGTTGCCGGCGGGGTGCCGGGTGCGGCCGAGGCTGGGGCGACCGCTCTACCAGGTCCCGTACCGAGGCAGGTTTGCTTCTCCGGACGGTGGGAAACCCCACACGTAGCCGGAACGGCCGCCATGCCGGGCCGGCGGGCCAGGTCCCCGCTGGCGTACCGCCACTGGGCTGCGCGGGCGGGAGACGGCCGGAGCGCGGCGACGCCTTGATCGATCGGGCGGCGCCGCGCGCTCGTGTGCCGGCACCACCACGCCCTCGTGCCGACGTCCCACTCCGACCCGGCGGATCAGGTCTGCGGCACCCCGGCGGCCCGCAGCGCCCAGAAGTTCGACCGGTACTGGTCGTGGATGGTCGCCGACTGGATCCGCAGCATCGCCTCGTCGTTCTCCCGCAGCGCCGCGTTCGTGTAGTTGTGGCTGCCGGTCACCACCCACTTGGTGTCACGCTGACCGGCGTACGTCCCCTCGATCAGCAGGTACTTGGAGTGCACGATGCGGTCGCCGCTGATCCGGTACAGCTTGATCCGGGCGTGCCCGTCGAGGATGCTCCGGACGTCTGCGTCCATCGTCGTGTAGACGACGTCGACCCAGCACTTCCGGTCGGCGAGTTCCCGCAGCTTGTTGGCGATCGGGTTGCGGCTGAAGTACCACATGCCGATCCGGATGATGGTGCGCCCGGTCTCGGTGCCGACCGAGGTGTTGCCCTCGCAGCTGACGTTCTCGTCGAGCATGTTGTAGACCGTGTCGGTGCCGGCATCCGACCCGGCCCGGGGGAAGAAGTACGACTTGGCGTTCCCGCTCGACGTGCTCCGGTAGTAGTCGTTGTTCTTCACCTGGGCGGCCAGGTCGTTGAAGTAGTCGACGTACGAGTTGTAGACGGCGGTGTTGCCGACCAGCGTGACCGCGTTGTTCCAGTACCGCTCGGCGTTGTCGCCGGTCAGGTTGGCCGAGCTCTGCACCAGCACGTTCGCCGAGCCCGAGGTGTGGGAGAAGAGGAAGAACTTGTTGTGCATGATCGGCGTGGCGAGGTTGCCGATGCAGGCCCGGTCGGTCGTGCAGATGGTCACCCAGGACGGGTTGGCCCGGTTCGTACCCAGCGCGGCGACGAGGTCGAGGGTCGCCTGGTGGCTCCGGGACTGGCTGTCGAGCACCAGCCGGACGTTGACTCCACGTTGGTACGCCGCGATCAGGTCGTTCGACATCCGGGTCAGGCTGAAGTGGTACATCGCGATCCGGATGGTCGATCCCGTGGTGGCGTTGCCGACCAGGCCGCGCAGGTGGTCGACGATGGCGTACTGCCGGTCGGGATTGGTGGGATCGTTGAAGACGGCGCCGCTGGTCACCGCGGCGGCGGCGGGGGCGGCGGGGGTGAGGCAGGCGGCGACGACAACGCCGGCGAGGACGGTTCGCAGGATACGACGCATCGATTGATCGTAGAGAGTCGGTGATCGATGTGACGCCTTCCCGAAGGACACCGGTTCGCAACAGTCACCCGGGACGGGCCGGGCACGCCGGTCCCCGCGGTACCGGGCCGTACCGCGGGGACCGGGGCCGGGCCTGCCGCCGCCCGGCCGGGGTGGGACGTCGGACCGGTGGCGCGCCGGTCCGACGTCGGTTCGCGCCTCCCGCCGTACGGCGGTAGACCTGGGTCAGGACGAGATGTGCAGGTGGAAGGCGCGGTCGGCAGGGGCGCCGGCGCTGTTCCAGGTCTGCACGAAGACCCCGTTGGCGTTGCCGGCCCGGCCGACCACGGCGATCTCACCGGGCGGGGACGCGCCGACGCTGCCGGTCAGCCCGATGGTGGCGGTGTACGCCGAGCGGACGACCGACTGGATGAAGACCACCTGGTACTGGCCGAGGGCCAGGCGGGCGCTGGAGACCACCCCGAACCCCCGGGCCAGGGTCCCGTTCGCGTTGACCACGGCGAAGTGGCCCTGTGCGGTCGCCGGCAGTCCGGCGAGGGTGGCGGGTACGGCCATCAGGCCGACGTCCTCGGTCCCGGCGTCGGTGTCGAGGGCGGGTGGCTGCTCGGCGGCGGCGTACTCGGCCTCGATGGCCTTGGCTGCGTCGTTGGCTTCGGACATGGTGGTGGCTCCTTGCCTGGTCGGGCCGGGGTGCGGCCCGGAGGGAGTGGACGGAGGCGGGCGGCGAGCGGTTGGCTCCCCGGCCGGTGGACGGCGGTGCCTCCGACATCGACGCTACTCTGCGTTATCGCTTGACCACAGTTAGTACGCCTGTCCGATCACGGACACGCTGGCCCGCGACCACACGGCCATGCGACCAGGCAGCCACCGGAGCATCGGGCCGCCGACAGCCGACCGGCCGATGGCGGAGCCCACCAGAGCTTGATAGATATCGATGCGAGCCGGGCACTGGTTGGATCACGATCTCAGAAAGGCTCTCGCCATGCTCCGCCGTACGCTGCCCACGTCGCTGCTCGCCGCCGTGCTCGGCCTGGCCCTGTTGCCGCTCTCACCGGCCCCGGCCCAGGCCGACCCGCTGATCCCGCTCCCCCCGCCGGGCCAACCGGTGGCCGCCTCGGTCACCGCGACCGGCGCCACCCTGACCTGGTCCCCACCCGACGGCCCGGTCTTCCGCTACTCCATGCTGCGCCTGGTCGACGGCGAGTGGCAGGGCTGGCTCTCCATGCCCCGCAACTCGGTGACCCTCGTCGAGCTCACCCCGGACACGTCGTACACCGTGGCGGTCCGGGCCGCCGCCCTGCCCGGAACGGGCTACACGACGAGTCCGCTCTCCGAACCGCTCACCTTCACCACGCTGACCGAGGAACCCACGCCGCCGCGCGGCTTCGGCTGCACCGTCGGTGTCACCGTCGACCGGTACGGCGGCTACCGGGTGAGCGGAAGCGTCACCTGGTCCGGCCCCGAACCGGCGCCCCGGTGGTCGATGCGGTTCACCATCGCCACCAGCGTCTCCATCACCCAGGTCTGGAACGCCAGCATCCAGCGCAGCGGCACCAGCGCCACCCTGACCCCCGCGGTCTGGGACGGTCCGACGCTGCCACCGGCCGACACCCCGTACCAGTTCGGCTTCTCCGGCCGGTACGTCGGAACGTTCGTACCGCCGGGCGACTTCCGGGTCGGCGACACCCCGTGCACCGTCGTCCACTGACGGCTGCCCCGGGGCGCCGGACCGGACGCCGTACGCCGACCCGTCGGTGACCGTCGCCACATGCCGCCTCGCCGGTCCGGCACCGGCGAGGCAGCATGGACGGGTGGATACGCGCACAGCCGAGCGGTACGGCCCGCTGGCGGAACTCCTGGCCGGCGGCGACGTGGTGGTGCTCAGCGGCGCCGGCCTGTCGACCGAGTCCGGGATCCCGGACTACCGGGGACCGAGCGGGGCGGCACGCCGGCACACCCCGATGACGTACCAGACGTTTGTCAGGGACCCGCTGGCCCGGCGCCGCTACTGGGCCCGCAGCCACCTCGGCTGGCGGCTGATGGCCGGAGCCGCCCCGAACGCCGGGCACCACGCGGTCGCCGACCTCGAACGACGGGGTCTGCTCGCCGGCGTGGTGACCCAGAACGTGGACGGGCTGCACCAGGCGGCCGGCGCGCGGTCGGTGATCGAACTGCACGGCAGCCTGGCCCACGTCACCTGCCTGGACTGCGGCGACCGGACCGACCGGGAGACCCTGGACCGGCGGCTGCGGGCCGCGAACCCCGACTTCACCGCCCGGTACGACACGGTCAACCCGGACGGCGACGTGACCCTGCCCGACGAGGTCGCCGAACGGTTCCAGGTGGTCGACTGCCCGGCCTGTCCGGGTGGCGTACTGAAACCGGACGTCGTCTTCTTCGGCGAGACCGTGCCGGCCGCCCGCGTCCAGGCCTGTTTCGAGCTGGTCGAGCGGGCCCGGCTGCTGCTGGTCCTCGGCTCCTCCCTGACGGTCATGTCCGGCCGCCGGTTCGTGATCCGGGCGGCGAAGCACGACATCCCGGTGGTGATCGTCAACCAGGGTCCGACCCGGGGCGACGAGCACGCCTCGCTGACCGTCGACGCACCACTGGGCCAGGTGCTGCCGGACCTGGTCCGGCTCCTGGACCAGGTTCCCGCCGGCCACAGGGTGGCGGCCGTCCCCGGCTAGCGCCTCGCCCTCGGGCCGGGCGCCGCCGACGCCCGCGGCCATCCCGTTCCGGCGGGGACCCGGGCACGGCGCTGTTATCCGCCGCTGGCGACATCCTCCACCGGCGCCGGTTCGCCCCCGGAAACCGTCGGCGCCGGTTCGCCTCCGGAGGCTGCCGGGGCCCCGCCGCCGTCGACCGGAGCCGGTGTCCCAGCACCCGACTGGCCGCCGAGGGGTGTCACACCCCCACCGGTGGGCCCCGGCACAGCCGCCGGCCCGGTGCCGCCCGCCGGGGCCTGGCTGGCGACCGCGGGCAGGCTCCGGGTCACCTCGGCCAGCAACTCCTTCGGATCGGTACGCCCGGTGACCTGGAACTCGACCTCGGCTTCGCCGACCCGCAGCCGTACCCGGGTGTCCCTGCGCTGCTGGGCCACCCAGGTCTGGAGCACCTGGAAGAGTCCGGGCAGCAACGCCTGCGCCACCACCGCGATGATCACCGCGTCGCTGAACCCCGCCCGCCCGTCCTGACGTCCGCGGGTCTCCCGTACCGCGTTGCGGTACTCCGGGTGCCGGCGGAGCCAGTCGCCCAACCCCTGCTGCGGCGACGACGCCGAGTGGGCGGTCAGGATCAGGTGCACCGGTTGGTCGGCCGGTCGCCGGGCGGTCTGCCCGAGCGACGCCGCCGCGTCCGGGTCGGTCACGGTCTGCTCCACTTTCTCCTCGTCGGGTGGCTGTCAAGCACTCTCAGTCGGTGGGGGGCTGGAAGGTGACCTGGTCGCCGTTCACCACCAGCACCCCGCGTACGAAGAACTCGTACTCCTCGGTGTACTGCCGCGACTGGCCGAGGTAGTCCTCGGCCGTCCAGGAGGCCGTGACCGTGCCGCTGCCGTCCTCGAGGGTGGAGACGGCGGCGGTGGCCGCGCCCGTCAACTCGGCTTGGATCGTCGGCTGCTCCGTGATCGTCCACCGCACCTTCTCCACGCTCGTGTTGTACAACCGGAAGGGGCAGCCCGTCGCGGCCGCCGCCCCCTGCTGCACACAGTTGTCGAGGTACGCCTCGACCGCCTGCTCGGCGCGGCTCTGCAGATCCGGTCGCGGCGCGGGGGTGACGACGATGCTGCCGCCCTGGCCGCCGAGCGCGACCACGACCGGGACCGGTGGTGTCTCGCTCAACACGCTGCTCGGCAGGGTGGCGAGGTACCGGCCGGGGAACGCGGTGACCGCCAGGAGGTCACCCTCCGACGCCGAGACCGGCACCCCGTTGATCCGCAGGCCCGGCTGGTCCGGGCCGGACATCTCGGAGAGGCCACCGTCGAGGTGCCAGCCGCGGAGACCGAACGAGGTCGACTCGTCGCGACGGAGCTGCAGCTCGACGGTCATCGGCGTGCCGGCCACCGTGTAGGAGACGTCCGCCACCGCCTGGTCACCCTCGCGCCGCACCGATGTGACGTCCACGTCGGTCGGCGGCTCGTAGTCGTCGGAGGCGACCATCGCGGCGAGCGTCTCGTCCTGCGCGAGGGCCTCGCGGACCGTCGGGTCCAGCCAGTCGAGCGCGGCGCCGGCGTCGCGGTCCTCGAGGGCGGAGAAGTAGCCGTTCACCGCGGACCGGGGCCCGAAGAACGCCCACTGCACGATGCCGAGACCGCTGGCGACCAGGCAGCCGGCCAGCAGCACCGCGAGCGTGACGACCACGGTACGACGCGAGGGGCCGCCCGGCACCGCGTCCTCGAACCCGACGGCGTACCCGGACGGGGCGCCGCCGTCCCCGGTGGACCCGGCGCCGGAGGTGGCGGGTAGGTGTGCCAGCCGGTCCAGCCGTTGCTCGTGTGCGGGGTGGCTGGCACAGACCACCTCGTCCCACCCGCTGCGGCCGTTCTCGAAGGACTTGCGCCGCTCCAGGATCGCCCGCAGTCCGTCGATCCGGCCGGCGTGGACCGCGCCGAGGTCGGCCCGGTATTCCGCCGCCCGGACGTCGCGGGCGTGCAGCGGCATGACCAGGTACTTCATCGTCAGCAGGACCGGCCAGAAGACGAGGAAGACGAGGAAGTTGGTCGCCGGGTGCGGGAAGCTGCGCATCAGCCAGACCGGCAGCGCGTGCAGCAGGAACAACGGCAACGCCACTCCGCGTACGAAGGCCGAGGTGACCTCGTCGCCGGTGCGCCAGTGCACGAGTTCGTGGCTGAGCAGCGCCTCGATCTCGTCGGTCGGTTCGGTCAGCAGGCTCGTGGTGACCACGATGTGCCGCGAGTAGGTACGGGCGTTGGTGAGGACGGGATCGTCCTCGATGAGCAGTCGGGGCACCGTCGGCAGGCCGAGGCGGCGCGCACACTCCCGGAGCACCGGCTCCAACGCGGCCCGCTCGCGTGCGCTGAGGGCGCGTGCGCCGGAGAGCAGCAGCAGCCGTGGCTCCAGCAGTACCCGGTAGAGCGTGTAGGCCACGCCGATCACGATCGCGGCGGCGACCGTTCCGGCCAGGCCGCTCACCAGCGTGACCGGGCTGTCGAGGCTGTCGCCCCAGGGCACCAGCACGACGTAGAGGAAACCGCCGAGGAAACCGACGGCGACCCCCAGCAACCCGCCGAACACGCCGGCCGACCGGGTCAGGAAGGCGTCGAGCAAGCTGCCGACCAGCGGCGTGTCCAGCAGTTCGGCGGGCACCTGGTCGGTCACGTCCAGCCCGCCGGAGAGCGACCCGAAGATCCCGAGCCCGACCGCCGCCCAGAATCCGAGCAACAGCGCGAGTGGTACGTACAGCCAGGTCGCGACGAAGGCACCGAGCACCCCACGCCAGTCGCGGAGGATGCCGGCGCGCAGCCAGACCAGTGCGTTCGGGTATCCCGGTGGTTGGTCGGGAATCTTGCGGCCGGTGGGCGGAGCGGACGACGACGGCGGCGGTCCGGGATCCGTCGTCGGGGGCCGTACTGCCTGCGGCGGTGTTGCCTGCGGCGGTGTTGCCGACGAAGCCGGTGCGGGTGGACCGTCCGGCGGTGGAGTAGGCGAACTCTCCGGCATGGGGGTGCCCCCGGGGTCTCATGGCGCGAGGACTGGAAACGCTCGGCCGCCCGGCGAACGGATGCGACACCGGACGGGTAGCCGTGACGTAGGGGGTCGTCCGGCTACGACTGCCCACAATAGAAGGGCATCGAGTGTGATGTGAGCCCGTTCGAGGATCGATTTTCAGCTCGGCCGTCTCCGACGGCCGGCCCGGCCGGGTGCCACCTGGCCGGGCCTGCCGAGCAGACCTGTCCGCCGAGCGGTTACCTGGTCACCGCCGGCGCGGTCGCCGACGCCCCGGCCCGGGTGGTCGGCGCCGCCGTGGCCAGGAGCACCGCCACCGCGAGCAGCCCGGCGCCGACCGCTCCGACCGGGCCGAGCCGGTCGCCCAGCAGCACCGCGGCGAGCAGCGCGCCGACCAACGGTTCCAGCAGCGTCACCAGCGCGGCGGTACCGGGCCGGACGGTCCGCAGCCCACGGAAGTAGAGCAGGTACGCCACCGCGGTCGGCCCGACGCCCAGGGCGAGCAGCAGCCCCACGGACCGGAGGTCCGGGTCGAACCCGAGCCCGACGGTACTCCCGGCGACGAGGGTCACCAGTAGTCCGCCGGCGGAGAAGCCGAGTCCGGTGCCGGTGAGGTCGTCAAGCGTCGCCACCGGTCGGGCGCCGACCAGGGTGATCGCGGCGAACCCGGCCGCGGAGAGCAGGGCGAGGGCGGCGCTGGCGAGGACGGCCGGGGTGCCGAAGTCGCCGGACGGCAGACCCACCAGCAGGCCGAGTCCGGTCAGCGCGAGGCCGCAGGTGACGGCGGCCCGACGGTCTGTCCGGCGACGGCCGGAGACGGCCTCGGCGGCGAGCACCAGCACCGGGGCGGCGCCGATGGTGACCAGCGTGGCCAGGCTGACCGAGGTCAGCGCCACCGAGCCGAAGTAGCAGACCTGGTAGCTGGCGGCCAGTGCGCCGAGGACGAGGATCCGGGTCCAGGCGGCCCGACCACGCGGCAGCCTCCGCCCGGTGAGCAGGAGGAAGGCCACGATCAGACCACCGCCGACACAGAGGCGGTAACCGGCCACCGCGACCGGGGAGAGTGCGGTGGTCCGGCCGAGCAGGCTGCCGGTCAGCCCTCCGGTGCCCCACAGGGTGCCAGAGATGATCAGGAAGAGAAGGCCGGTGCCGGGCCGGGGACGGGCGACGGCCGGCGAGGTGAACGCTTCGGATGAGGTGTGCATGGACGTACGCGCTCCTGCGACGAGAAGGGAGATG
Source organism: Plantactinospora sp. B24E8 (assembly GCF_039871735.1). Lineage (NCBI taxonomy): Bacteria > Bacillati > Actinomycetota > Actinomycetes > Micromonosporales > Micromonosporaceae > Plantactinospora > Plantactinospora sp. B24E8. The sequence goes on along the minus strand of NZ_JBDPMH010000003.1, from coordinate 208,428 downwards.
GTCGCGGAAGCGGGGCGTACCCGGGCTCAGGTCACCGGATCGAAGTCATCCACAGTGGAGCAGCACGTCGGCCGGGACGGCTCGACGCGCTGGCCTGGTCGCCCCGCTCAGGAGCGCGGCGGCGGGGTGATCGGAAAGCACCGGTGCACGGGCGTCACTCTACCGTCGGGCCGACGCACGACGGTACGCCCGTCGGGCCGGTCCGTACCGGCGCCGGCGGGCGTACCACGCCAGGTGCTGAGCTCAGCCGAGCGGCTGCTGCTCGGAGAAACCGAACTGCACGGTGCCCTCGGCGTCCACCGCCGCGTCGAGGGCCTTGTCGTCGAGTATCTGGGCGGCCTGCGGGTCGAGGAAGACCCGGGCACCGTCGCTGTCCACCACCTGGTCACCCTGGGCCGGGCTCTCCGCGAGTTCCAGGGTGAGCGACCCGGCGGCGAGGTCGCTGACGATCCGCAGCCCGGCGCCGTCCGGCACCTCCTGCTGTGCGGTCAGGTCCCGGATCACGAGTACGGCGTTCTCGGTCATCGTGAGCATAAAAAACTCCTTGTGGATTCTCTCCGGCCGCACGCCGCATCCCCTGACGCGGGTGCCCCGGACCATCCCCCGACACACCCGTGCCAAACGCGGGCGAGCCGGCAGAGGATGGGGAGGCCTCGAACATGTAGCCAGCCCATCGGAGGGGCCGCGGACGTGCGGCCGGGCTGGCGCCTTGACGTACGGCGGTCGGCGTCTCTCTCGAACTCGCGGGTGTGGCAACAGGCCGTACTTGCCCTACGTTGCCGCTTCCAACCTGATTCGTCAACTCCGGTGAGCCGTCCGGCGGCGTGTGTTATGCCCGCCGCCAGGCGGTGGTCAGCCGTCCGCGACGGACCCGGCCGACACCCGGTCCAGCAGCCGCCGGATCTCGCGTACCGCGGTCCGCCCGGCCCGGTTCGCGCCGATCGTGCTCGCCGACGGCCCGTACCCGAGCAGGTGGATCCGCTCGTCGACGACGACCCGGGTGCCGTCCATCGGGATGCCGCCCCCGGGCGCGCGCAGCCGCAACGGCGCGAGGTGGTTCAGGACGGCCCGGAACCCGGTGCACCAGAGGATCACGTCCGCCGCGAAGCTGTCACCGTCGGCCCAGACCACCCCTTCGGGGACGATCCGGTCGAACACCGGGAACCGCCGCAACACCCCGGTCTCGTGCATCCGGCGCAGTTGCGGGGTCCACGGCAGCCCGGTCACGCTGACCACGCTGCCCGGCGGCAGACCGACGCGTACCCGTTCCTCCACCCTGGCGACGGCGGCCCGGCCCTGTTCCTGGCCGAACCGCTCGGCGAAGACCGGCGGGCGGCGGGTGACCCACCGGGTCGCGGCGGCGACCGCGGCGACCTCGGCCAGCAGCTGCACGGCCGAGGTGCCCCCGCCGACCACCACCACCCGGCGGCCGGCGAACTCCGCCGGGCCCCGGTAGTCGGCGGTGTGCAGCTGCCGGCCGGCGAAGGTGTTCTGCCCGGGATAGACCGGCCAGAACGGGTGCCGCCAGGTGCCGGTGGCGTTGGCCAGGGCCCGGGTCGTCCAGGTGCCGGCGTCGGTACGCACGTCGAGCCGGCCGTCCGGTCGGTCGTGTACCGAACGCACGTTGACCGGCCGGTGCACCGGCAGCCCGAACTCCCGTTCGTAGGCGGCGAAGTACCCGGCCACCACCTCGGCGGCCGGACGGTCCGGGTCGGCGGGGCCGAGCGCCATCCCCGGCAGGTCGTGGATGCCGTGCACACCGGAGAGCCGCAGCGTCGGCCAGCGTTCCCGCCACGCGCCGCCGGGACCGGCCCCGCCGTCCAGCAGCACGTACCCGGTTTCCGGGGCGAACCCGGCCCGGTGCAGGAAGTATCCGGCGGAGAGCCCCGCCTGGCCCGCGCCGATCACCACCACGTCGACATCCCGACCGCTCACACCGGCGACAACCACCGGCCGTGGTCGATCCGTACCGGACCCGGGCGTCTCGTCGCTCACACTCCGCGCGACGCGGTGAGCCCTGGTCCGTGACGCCCGAGGATGCGATGATCCAGGCATGTCGATATGTAGGTTCTTTCCGCGATCGGCGACACGGTCGGCACTGGTCTTCACCGTCGCCGCCGCCACGATCGGCGCACCGGTTGGGCCGGCCGCCGCCGTCGAGCCGGACCCGGTGCTGAACAAGGCCGTCTTCAACCGGCCGACCGGTTCGACCGCCGCGCAGAACGCCATCTTCGTCCAACTGGCCCGGATCATCGACCGGGTACCGGCCGGCGGCGAGATCCAGATGTCGTGGTTCGGCTTCGGGGTGACCGACGTGACCGACTCGGCGACCACCCCGGACCTGCCGGCCCGACTGCTGAACGCACACCAGCGCGGGGTACGCGTCAAAATCATCCTCGACCACGAGCAGGTCAGCCAGCGCCCGTACCAGCGGCTGCTGCCGGTGCTCGGCGCGAACGACACCGCCGGGTCGTACATCGTGCACTGCGCGGACCAGTTCCCGAGCCAGGACCGGGGTTGCATCGGCACCCGGCGTATCGACTACAGCACCTCCTCGGTCACCGCGTACAACCACAACAAGTTCCTGACCGCGTCGAGCGTGGTGTTGGACAACGGTTCCACCGTCGCCAACGTCGTCTTCCAGGGCTCGGCCAACCTCGGCTGGTGGGACGCGAACGAGGCGTACAACAACGCGGTGACGTTCAGCGACGCGACCACTTACCAGGCGTACCGACAGTACTTCGCGGACCTGCGCTCACACCGGTACAGCTCGACCGGGAACAACAACTACTACTGGGGCACGCCGACCGGGACCACCTACCGGGCGTACTTCTTCCCCCGCCGGGAACGGTCCGGCCAGCCGGTCAGCGACCCGGCCACCGACACCATCGTCAGTGTGCTCGACTCGGTGAGTTCGTGCTCGTACGACGACGCCGGCACCCGCCGACAGACCGACGTACGGGTCAACATGTACTCGTTCAACCGACCCGAGGTGGCGAAGAAGCTGACCGCCCTGCGCAACGCCGGCTGCTGGGTCGACGTGGTCTACAGCGAGGCCAACGCCGGGGTACTCGACGCGCTCGGCGGCAACGTGCAGGTCACCCGCTGCAACTTCAACGTCGGGCCGGGCCGGGACATCCGTACCCACAACAAGTACATGCTGATCGACGGCGCGTACGACGACGACATCGTGCCCCGGGTCTTCACCGGCAGCCACAACTACAACGTCTCGGCGCTGCGCCAGGCCGACGAGGCGATGCTGCGCATCATGGGCCGTGGCATGCACGACGACTACCTCGCCGACTTCTGGCACGTCCGGGACACCTGCCGGGCCAACGGCGGCGCGGTCAGCTGACCCACCGGTGATCAGCCGCGCAGGTCGGGAAGGGGTGCCGCCCTCCACCGGAAGCGATAATGAGAGCCCCTTCCCCACCTGGAGGCGTGCATGATCGAGGTCACCGGCCCGCTGGGTGCGCGGTACGCGGAGATTCTCAGTGCGGAGGCGCTGGAGTTCCTCGCGGAGCTGCACCGGGAGTTCGAGCCACGGCGGCGGGAGTTGCTGGCGCTGCGGGCGGAGCGGGAGGCGGCGTTGGCCGCCGGCGGCACGCTCGGTTTCCTGCCGGAGACCGAACACATCCGGGCGGACCCGTCGTGGCGGGTCGCGGAGCCGGCACCGGGACTTGTCGACCGGCGGGTCGAGATCACCGGGCCGACCGACGCCAAGATGACGATCAACGCGTTGAACTCCGGGGCGAAGGTCTGGCTCGCCGACCTCGAGGACGCCAACACTCCACTGTGGTCGAACGTGGTCGAGGGGCAGCTCAACCTCCGCGACGCGATCGCCGGCTACCTGCAGTACGTCTCGCCGGACGGCCGCCGGTACTTTCCGCGCCAGGACGGCGAGTTGGCCACCATCGTGGTGCGGCCGCGCGGCTGGCACCTGACCGAGAAGCACATCCTGGTCGACGGCGAGCGGATCGCGGGAGCACTCGTCGACTTCGGACTCTACTTCTTCCACTGCGCCCGGGCGCAGCTCGCCTCCGGCTCCGGGCCCTACTTCTACCTGCCCAAACTGGAGAGCCACCTCGAGGCGCGGCTCTGGAACGACGTGTTCGTCCTCGCCCAGGAGCGGCTCGGCATCCCGCGCGGCACCGTCCGGGCCACCGTACTGATCGAGACGTTCCCGGCCGCGTTCGAGATGGAGGAGATCCTCTACGAGTTGCGGGAACACTCCGCCGGGCTGAACGCCGGACGCTGGGACTACATGTTCAGCGTGATCAAGAAGTTCCGGACCCGGGGCACCGAGTTCCTGCTCCCGGACCGGGCCGCGGTGACGATGACCGCGCCGTTCCTGCGGGCGTACACGGAACTGCTGGTCCGGACCTGTCACCGGCGTGGCGCGCACGCGATCGGCGGCATGGCGGCGTTCATCCCCAGCCGACGCGACCCGACGGTCAACGAGACCGCCTTCGCGAAGGTCCGGGAGGACAAGACCCGGGAGGCGGACGACGGCTTCGACGGTTCCTGGGTCGCGCACCCGGACCTGGTCCCGGTCTGCCGCGAGGTCTTCGACAACGTGCTCGGCGACCGGCCACACCAGCTCGGCCGGACCCGGGACGAGGTACGGGTCGACGCCGCCCAACTGCTGGACGTCGCCGCCACCGGAGGCCGGCCCACCGAGGCCGGACTGCGCAACAACGTCAGCGTCGGTATCCAGTACCTGGCGAGCTGGCTGCGCGGCTCCGGTGCGGTCGCCATCTTCAACCTGATGGAGGACGCCGCCACCGCCGAGATCTCCCGCTCCCAGGTCTGGCAGTGGCTGCACAACGGTGTCACCCTCGACACCGGCGTGCCGGTGACCCGGGAACTGGTCGAACGGATCGCCGACGAGGAGATCGCCCGGCTCGACGCCGACCCGGACCGGTACGCCGAGGCACGGGCCCTGTTCACGGAGGTCGCGGTCGCGGACGAATTTGTGGACTTCCTCACGCTGCCCGCGTACGAGAGGATGCCGTAACGAGCTGTCCGCAACGGAGGTCGGCGATGACCGGTGACGACGACGGACGATCGACGACGACCGGTCCCGACGGGGATCGGTCGGCGGAACGCGCGGCGACGATCGGGAGGTTGGCCGCCGAACTGCGTACCCGGCTCGACGCCGACCAGGTGATCGACGACCGGGCCCGGCTGCGGACGTACGAGTGTGACGGGCTGGCCGCGTACCGGGTCGTGCCGGCCCTGGTGGTGCTGCCGCACACCGCCCAGGAGTGTGCCCTGGTGGTCCGGTCCTGTGTCGCCGCCGGGGTGCCGTTCGTGGCCCGGGGCTCCGGGACCGGGCTCTCCGGCGGCGCCCTGCCGCACCCGGACGGGGTACTGGTCGTCACCTCCCGGCTACGCGAGATCCGGGAGGTCGCCCCGGCCGACGAGCGGGCGGTGGTCGAACCCGGGGTGATCAACCTGGCGGTCAGTCGGGCCGCCCACCCGCACGGCTACTACTACGCCCCCGACCCGTCCAGTCAGCAGATCTGCTCGATCGGCGGGAACGTGGCGGAGAACTCCGGCGGCGCACACTGCCTCAAGTACGGCTTCACCACCAACCACGTGCTCGGTCTGCAGGTGGTGACCCCGGACGGCGAACTGGTCCGGCTCGGCGGGGCGGCGCCGGACAGCCCCGGGTACGACCTGGTCGGCGCGTTCGTCGGCTCGGAGGGGACCCTCGGCATCGCCACCGAGGTCACCGTACGGCTGGTCCGGTTGCCGGAGTCGGTACGTACCCTGCTCGCCGCCTTTCCCACGACGGACGCCGCCGGTGCGGCGACCTCGGCGATCATCGCGGCCGGGGTGGTCCCGGCGGCGGTGGAGATGATGGACGCGCTCGCCATCGAGGCCGCCGAGGCGGCCGTCCGATGTGGATATCCGGCCGGCGCCGGCGCGGTGCTGATCGTCGAGCTGGACGGCCCGGCGGTCGAGGTGGAGGCCCAGTTCGCCGAGGTGGTGACGTTGTGCCGGACACACCGGGCGTTCGAGGTACGGATCGCCGCCGACGAGGCGCAACGGGCGCTGTTCTGGAAGGGGCGCAAGTCGGCGTTCGCCGCGGTCGGCCGGCTCAGCCCGGACTACATCGTGCAGGACGGGGTGATCCCCCGGACCGCGCTGCCGGAAGTGCTGCGCCGGATCGGCGAACTCGCCGCCGAGCGGGGCATCCGGGTGGCGAACGTCTTCCACGCCGGCGACGGCAACCTGCACCCGCTGGTCCTCTTCGACGAGACGATCGACGGGCAGACCGACCGGGCCGAGGAACTCTCCGGGGCGATCCTCGACCTCTGTGTCGCGTACGGCGGGTCGATCACCGGCGAGCACGGGGTCGGGATGGACAAGGCGACGTACCTGCCCCGGATGTTCACCGACGACGACCTCGACACGATGCAGCTGCTCCGGTGCGCCTTCGACCCCCGGTCGCTGGCGAACCCCGGCAAGATCTTCCCCACGCCCCGGCTCTGTGGTGAGGTGCCCGGCCGGCGCAAGGGTCCCCATCCACTGCAGGAGGCGGGTCTCGCGGAGGTGTTCTGACCATGTCCGACGTACCGGGTTCGGTTGACCTGCTCGCCACGATCGAGGACGCCGGGCTGGTCCGGCCGGCCGGTCCGGTGGACGTGGTCGGTGGCGTACCGGCCCGGTTCGTCGCCGAGCCCGCGACGACGGAGCAGGTGGCGACGGTACTGGCCGCCGCCGCACGGCACGGTCTGACCGTGGTCGCCCGGGGCTCCGGCAGCAAACTCGACTGGGGACATCCGCCGACGGCGCTGGACCTGATCGTCGACACCCGTCGCCTCGCCGGCGTGGTCGAACACGCCGCCGGCGACCTGATCGTGGTGGTCCGGGCCGGTACCCCGCTGGCCGAACTGCGACAACTGCTCGCCCCGGCCGGTCAGCAGCTGGCGCTGGACGACCCGCTGCCCGGGGCCACCGTCGGCGGGGTGGTCTCGACGAACACGAGCGGGCCGCGCCGGATGGGGTACGGCACGGTTCGCGACCTGCTGATCGGGGTCACCCTGGTCCGCGCCGACGGCGTGGTCGCCCACGCCGGCGGCAAGGTGGTGAAGAACGTCGCCGGCTACGACCTGGGCAAGCTGGTGACCGGCGCGTACGGCACCCTCGGGCTGGTCACCGAGTGCGCGTTCCGGCTGCATCCGGTGCCGGCCGCGCAGGCGTACGTCCGCTGCCGGGTCCCGCTGGCCGGGGCGGGTGGCGCCGACCTGGTCGGACGACTGGTCGCCACCGTGCGGGCGGCGCAGCTGGTACCGGACGCGCTGGAGGTCGACGCCCCGGTCGACGGGCCGATCGAGCTGGTGGTGCTGATCGGCGGCACCACCGCCGGGGTGGCCGGGCGGGCCGAGGCGGCCCGACGACTGCTGGCCGGGGCGGCGGGGCCGGGTCCGACCGGCGCCGATCTGGAGGTTCTGGTCGATGCCGGGTCGCCGCCGCCCTGGTGGTCGCGGTACCCGTGGCTGCCCGGTGACACCGGGCTGAAGCTCACCGGGGTGCTCTCCGCCGTACCCGACCTGCTCGGCGCGGCCCGGACCGTGGCCGACCGGCACGACGTGCCGATCCGGGTACGCGGTTCGGCCGGCACCGGGGTCCTCTACGCCGGGCTGCCGGCGAACGCCGAACCCGACCGGGTGGCCGGGGTCGTCGAGGAGTTGCGGGGGGCGGCCGGAACGGCCGGCGGGCATGCGGTGGTGCTGACCGCCCCCGACCGGGTACGCGACCGGGTCGACCTGTGGGGGCCGGTGGAAGGGCTGGAGCTGATGCGTCGGGTGAAGGACCGGTTCGATCCGGAGGCGCGGCTGGCGCCGGGACGTTTTGTGGGAGGAATCTGATGCCGTCGCCGCCGCCGTCTTCGCCTTCTTCCCCGTCGGGGCCGGTGGGGGTGGGGCCGGGTGCCCCGCTCTGGGCGGTCAGGCTTGATCCCGACGCGGGGTCACCCGGCCCCACCCCCCGACCAGGGCGAGCCGGGGACGGAACAGGCGGCTTCGCCTCCCGACCAGGGCGAGCCGGACGCGGAACCGCCGGCCCCGCCGGACCGGGGTGAGCCGGCGTTCGACGGGCACCGGCCGCCGCCGGCCGAGGTGGTGGCCGACTGTGTGCACTGTGGATTCTGTCTGCCCAGCTGCCCCACGTACCTGCTCTGGGGCGAGGAGATGGACTCGCCCCGAGGCCGGATCCACCTGATCAAGCAGGGGCTGGAGGGTGAACCGCTGTCCGAGACGATGGTCGGGCACTTCGACCGCTGCCTGGGCTGCATGGCCTGCGTGACCGCCTGCCCGTCCGGGGTCCGGTACGACACCCTGATCGAGCGGACCCGCCAGCAGGTGGAACGCCGACACGTTCGGTCACCCCGGGAACGGGCGCTGCGGGCAGCGATCTTCGCGCTGTTCCCGTACCCGAGGCGGTTGCGGCTGCTGCGCGGGCCGCTGTGGGCGTACCAGGCGAGCGGGCTGCGTAACCTGGTCGACCGGACCGGACTGCTCCGCCGGCTCGCCCCGACCCTGGCCACCCTGGAGTCGCTGGCGCCCCGGCTGACCCGGGCGCCCCGGCCACCGAGGCGGGTCCCGGCGTACGGGCCGAGGCGGGCGGCGGTGGGCATGCTCACCGGTTGTGTGCAGAGCGCGTTCTTTCCCGGGGTGAACTCGGCGACCGCCCGGGTACTGGCCGCAGAGGGCTGCGAGGTCGTGATCAACCCCGAGCGGCAGGGCTGCTGCGGCGCGTTGAGCCTCCACAATGGCCGGGAGGAGGAGGCCCGTCGGTTCGCCCGGGACCTGATTGACGCGTTCGCCGCCGAGCGGCTCGACTACTTTGTGGTCAACGCGGCCGGCTGCGGCTCGGCCCTGAAGGAGTACGGCGACCTGCTCGCCGACGACCCGGCGTACGCCGAGCGGGCCGCCGCCTTCGCCGCCCGGGTCCGGGACCTCTCCGAACTGCTGGTCGAGTTGGGCCCGGTGGCGACGCGGCATCCGCTGCCGGTCAGCGTCGCCTACCACGACGCCTGCCACCTCGGGCACGCCCAGGGGATCCGCTCCCAGCCCCGGGAGCTGCTGCGGGCCATTCCCGAGCTCGAGCTGCGGGAGATCGCCGACCCGGAACTGTGCTGCGGCTCGGCGGGGGTGTGGAACGTACTCAATCCGGAGCCGGCGGCTCGGCTCGGCGAGCGGAAGGCCCGGGACGTGCTGGCCACCGGGGCGAGCCTGCTGGTGACCGCGAACCCGGGCTGTCTGATGCAGATCGCCGCCGCGCTGCCCCGGGCCGCCGACGCATCGGGCCCCCGGAGTACGTCGCCGCGCGGCGACCGGGGAATGGCGCTGGCGCACACCGCGCAGGTGCTGGACGCCTCGATCCGGCGCCTGCCCGTCACCCGCCTGCTGGACTGAGCCCGCCGGAGCGCCGCCGGGGGGCGCGGTCCGCGCTCCCCGGGCGGGCGCGGGTCAGCTCTGGTAGAGCTTGCTGAGGTACTGCGCGCCGTAGTAGGTCTCCAGCTCCTCCAGCGACTCCGGGATCTCCTGCACCCGCTTGACGAGCTGCGCGTGCGACGGCAGGACCTCGGGGTGCCAGGTCTCCGGCTTCCACAGCTCGGAGCGGAGGAACGCCTTGGCGCAGTGGAAGAAGATCTGCTCGATCTCGACGACCAGCGCCAGCACCGGCCGGTGTCCCTTGACCACCAACTGGTCGAAGAACGGGGCGTCGGAGACGAGCCGGGCCCGCCCGTTGATCCGCAGGGTGTCGTTGCGCCCGGGGATGAAGTAGATCAACCCGACGTGCGGGTTGGCGAGGATGTTCAGGTAGCCGTCCGCGCGCCGGTTGCCGGGCCGCTCCGGCACGGCGATCGTGGTGTCGTCGAGCACCAGGGTGAAGCCGGGCGGGTCCCCCTTCGGCGAGACGTCGCAACTGCCGTCCGCACCGGAGGTCGCGACCAGGCAGAACGGCGAGTTGGCCAGCCATTCGCGGTCGATCTCGTGCAGTCGTACGCGTTCCTTGGTCACCGCCCGGGGCATCGGCTCGCCGAGCAGCTCCCGCAGCTCGGTCGGTGACGTGATCTCGACCAGTTCCGTTCCGGACGTGGCCTCCACCAGCTCGGTCATCTCGTTCCTCCCCGTCCTCCGCCTGTCTGGGGCCAAACCTACGCCTCGCCCGCCAGCAGGGGTATCGACTTCGTGCCGGGATTGAACCGACAGCGTCCGGCGCCCCGGGCGTCGGAAACGGGCCCTTCCTGTCGTTTCTTCGGGAAGGGCCGTTTCCCACTTCTCAGAAGGTGATCAGCGGGTCACCGACGAAGTCGGCGATGAAGTTGACGAAGAAGAAGCCGAAGAAGAGCACGTTGGCGATCAGCAGTACGTGGTGCCAGGGGCGGGGCCGGGCCGGTCGGGGCAGCCGGCGGTTGAGGTAGATCAACAGGAAGGGGTAGATCAGCGCGCCGAGGTTGGACATGTTCGCCGACCACTGGACGAGGTTGACCGGCACCGCCAGGTGCAGCACCACCGCGATGATCACGAGCAGGACCAGCATGAACGGGTAGTAGAACTTGCGCGGGTCACCTTCCAGCAGCCGGCGCAGCCGGGGGCTGGTCGCGTGCGCGGCGTCGGTGCTGACCCGCACCATGCCCTCGAAGATGCCGAGCTGCGTGCTGAACAGCACCAGTACGCCGATCAGCAGCATGCCGTAGAACATCAGCGGCCCGTAGTCGGGTTCGAGGGCGGTGGCGACGAACGTCGGTACGTCGGCGGCGGTCGGCGTCGTACCGGAGACCTGCACGGCGTGCGCCATCAGGATGGTCGGGAGCAGCATGCCGAGCATCGCCCCGACGAAGAAGATGCCCCACATGTCGGTGAGCAGCAGCCGGTACCAGCGCCGCCAACGGGCCGCGTTGACCGGGGTGTCGGGAAAGGTGACGCCGGTGGCGAGCAGTTCCCGCCGCTCGCCCCGCAGCCCGGAGAGGTAGCCGGTCCGGTGCCCCATGCCGTAGCCCTTGTCCCGGTAGTGGCCCATCACGTACCAGTTGAGGCCGGAGGCGAGGGCGGTGAAGCCGGCGAGTCCGCCGAGTTGGGTGGCGGTGATGCCGTCCGGCGGGGCGGCCGGGGTGACGAAGCCCCGGATCCCCTCCCACCAGATGTCCCACGGCACCACCAGGATCGCGACGACCAGGAGCACCACCAGGATGCTGCCGACCATCACCCAGTTGGCGAGTTCGAGGGCCCGGCTGATCCGTTTCGCCCCGGCGGCGATCAGGAAGACCAGCACCAGCAGGGCGATCGCCCAGAGCCGGGGTTCCTCGGCGCCGGCCGGGGCGACCTCGCCGTGGATCAACGCGTACACGCCCTGGCCGGCCGAGGCCGCCCAGCCCCCGGCGATGAACGCGAAGATGACGAGGAAGACCGAGGCCGGGACCCAGAGCAGGACGCCGGGCGGCACCCGACCCCAGCCGACCACCGGGGCCTCGCCGGTGGCCATCACGTACCGCGAGCACTCGATGTTGTAGAAGGTCTGCAGTACGGCCGAGACCAGGATGACCCAGCCGACGCCGACAAAACCGAACTGGCCGACGGCCTGCGGCCCGAGCAGCCACTCGCCGCTGCCGACCGAGATGCCGAGCGCGATCAGGCTGGGCCCGAGGGCGTACATGAACAGCTCGCGCGGTCCGAGGCGACGGACCTTGAAGACCTCCTCGGGTTCGGGGAGATCGGCGACGGCGAGCGGGGGACGACTGGTGCCGAGCGGGTGGGATGGGAGATCCGGAGCCTGGGTGACTTCCGCCATGTGACGCCTCCTTGTGGGAGATCCCCCCGGACATCAATGGTCATCCACACGTAACCGTCAGGCAATAATCGACGGCCATCTCAATCGGTTGTTTCCGATCCGATCCGGCTGGTATCCAGTGGACGGAGCAGGTTTCGATCGGGGAGGCGCCGTGGGCGTACTGGACGGCAAGGGTGCGATCGTCACCGGCGGATCCCGGGGAATCGGCCGCGCCGTCGTGGCCCGGCTGGTCGCCGACGGCGCCACCGTCGTCTTCAGCTACCGGGAGAATGAGACGGCGGCCCGGGAGGTCGCCGAGCGGTCCGCCGGCCGTGCCATTCCGGTACGGGCCGACGTCGGCCTCGACGCCGACGTGGACGCGCTCTTCGTGACCGCCGAGGACCATCTCGACGGGCTCGACATCCTGGTCAACAACGCGGCGGTCGTCCGGACCGCGATGATCGCGGACGTCTCCGACCAGGAGTACGACCGGACGATGGCGGTCAACGTCCGGGGTGTCTTCCGGGCCCTGCGGCACGCCACCGGTCGGATGCGCGACGGCGGACGGATCGTCAACATCTCCACCGCCAACACCGTGCTGGCCTTCCCCGGCATCTCGCTCTACGCGGCCAGCAAGGCGGCGGTCGAGCAGTTCACCCGGGTGGCCGCGAAGGAACTCGGCCCCCGGGGGATCACCGTCAACACCGTCTCCCCCGGCGCCACCGACACCGACATGCTGCGCGGCGCGAACAGCGCCGAGGTGCTCGAGCTGATGCGGTCGTGGAGTCCGCTGGGCCGGCTCGGCGAGCCGGCCGACGTCGCCGACGTGGTGGCGTTCCTGGTGGGGCCGGACGGACGGTGGATGACCGGGCAGAACCTGCGGGCGACCGGCGGCCTGGCCTGAGCCACCGCCCCCGTTGGGATGAATTCCCTGGTCATCGCGGCGTCCGTCGGGCCGGGTGTCGGGGTTGCGACAGCGGGTCGGGGCGGCACGGGGCACCGTGGGACGGACCGACCCCGACCCGTTCGGGTGTCCGGGCGCCCGCCGGGGCCACGCCGGCGGGCGTACGGGCACCGGCTGCCGCGTGCGGATCCTCCGTTCCGATCCAGGTGGGGCCTCATGCCGCTGCAGCGTCACAGCACGTCCCCGGTGCCGCGCCCGTCCGGGCTCGTCCCGCCGGTCCCCGACCTCGGCGGGGTCACCGAACTCCGGCTGCACGGGGTCGGCGGCACCACACCGGAGAACCTGCTCGGCGACCTGGCACCGCAGCAGGTCGCCGGGGACCGGATCGCCGGCTTCTACCGGACGGCGGACGTGGCCGGCCGGCACGTCGAGGCGTACTCCTGGGGTGGGTTGACCTCACGCAGCGGCGCCCGGGTGCTGTGGCTGCTGCTCTTCCCGTTCGCGCTGGCGAACGTGGCCGGCTGGATGTGCAGCCCGGGCACCCACGCCAGCCCGGTCCGGTTCTGGCTGCACCGGGCGGCGGTCCGCTGGGCCGCCGTCGGGCTCACCCTCAACCTGCTGCTGATCGTCGCGCTGACCGGGATGGAACTGCTCGGCTACCAGTGTGGTGGGCAGGCCGCCTGCGCCGACGACACCTGGCCGGTACGGCTGCTGCACGCCACTCCGCTGGCCGGTTTTCCCGGGCGGCGGATCCTGGCCGGTACGGTCCTGCCGCTCGCGGTACTCGCCCTGCTGGCGATCCTGGCGCTGCGCACCGTACGCCGGTACGAGGCGGTCAACCCCCGGCCGCCGGTCGCCGGGGACCAGGCGACCGAGTCTGTGCCCGGGCGGCCCGGCCGACGGTCGGAGACCGCGACCCGGTGCGGGGTGGGCCTGGCCGACCCGCGCTTCTGGGACGGCCAGCGCAGCACCCTCGACCTGGGATTCCTGCACCTCGCCGCCGGGCTGGCCTTCGTCGCGGTCACCCTGGCGCACACCGTACGCCAGACCGGGCGGCTGGCCGGCGCACCGGCCGCGGCCCCGGTGGTCGGCTGGGTCGCACTGCTGCTCGGCGGGCTGGTCCTGCTCGGCGCCCTGGTCCTCGTCGCGGTGGAGCACCGGCCGGCGGCAGCACCCGGCCTGCTGCTCGGGCTCGGCGGTGCGGCGGTCTGCGCGGCCGGCTGGTTCGCGACCGTGCAACCCGGGTACGACCAGCCGTTCGGTTACCTGCCCGGGATGCGTACCGTGGCCGACCTGACCCTCGGCGGGGTGTTCCTCACCGTGCTGCTGGTGCTGGCGGCCGTGATCCCGGGCGGCTGGGTACGCGGCACCTTCGTGATCTTCGGCCCGTTCGTGGCGTTCACGCTCAGCGTCTTCGCGCTCAACGTGGTCCTGGTCAGCATGATGACCCGGGTCGCCGCGCTGACCGCCGAGGTGTCGACCCGGGCGTACCTGCCGGACGGCCCGACCGGTCGGGTCGAGCTGTACGTCTATCCCGTGGTCGGCAAACTGGTGCACTACCTGACCCTGGTCCCGCTGGCGCTGATCCTGATCTTCGTCTGCTACGAGTTGGTCAGCTACGTACGGGCCGGCCTCGATCCGGTGGCCCGGGCCCGGATCGTCGCCTGGTACCGGGGTCAGCGGCCCCGGCCGGAGACCGAACCGGACTGGCAGCGCGACGCGATCGACGACGCCCGCCGCGACCGCCCCCGTCCCGGTACGAGGTCGCCCGCCCGGCCGGTCGTCCTGGCGCGGATCCCGTTGAACCGGATCCGGTTCCGTCGTGCCGGGATCGGCCAGGGCTGGGCGGCCGGGATCGCCCGGGCCCGCCGGTTCGCCCGGATGCCCCGGGACCTCGACAAGCTGCTCACCGCAATGGCGACGGTCGGGGCGGCCCTGCTCGCCGTGGTGCTGATCCGCTACTGGATCCACGACAAACTGCCCTGGGGCACCCAGTGGACGATCACCATCGGCAGCTGGCTGGCCTCCTGCATCCCGCTGCTGCTCATCGTCGTACTCCGGCGGGGCTGGCGGGACCTGCACAGCCGGCGCCGGATCGGGGTGCTCTGGGACGTCCTCACCTTCTGGCCGCGGGCGTACCACCCGCTGGCGCCGCCGTCGTACGCCGAACGGGCCGTACCCGAACTGCAGCAGCGGCTGTGGCGACTGCACGACAGCGGCGGACGGGTGGTCGTCGCCGCACACAGCCAGGGCACCGTGCTCGCCGCCGCCGCCCTGCTACAACCCGACAACCGGCCGCCGGACGACCGGGTGGCCCTGGTCACCTTCGGCTCCCCGCTGACCACCCTGTACGGCTGGGCCTTCCCGGCGTACTTCAACGAGTCGGTGCTGCGCCGGCTCGGCCCGACCGGCGACGACGCCGACTCCCCGGTGTACGCCTGGCGCAACTTCCACTACCGGACCGACTACATCGGCGGCCCGGTCTTCCCGCAGGGGCACCCGGCCGCGATCGACGTGGAACTACCCGACCCGCCCACCAGCTGGTACGTCCACGGCCAACCGGCGCCCGCGCCGACCCGGCACTCCGGCTACTGGGTCGACCCGGCGGTCTGGCGTACCGTCGACGACCTCGCCGACCACCTCACCAGAACCCGGGCGTGAGGAGGCGTCCCTTCCCGGTCCGGGGTGAAGAGCAGGTCACCGTTGCGCGGCGCTCGGTCGCAGCAGTCTGATCTGTCGGCGGAGTTCGACGACCCGCTCGTGGTCGTCGCCGAACTCGGCGCGTTCGTCGCGCAGCAGCTCGTCCAGTTGCCGCAGCGCAAGACTGGTCTGCCCGGTCAGGGCATGGCAGGCGGCCTCCTGGCGTCGGCAGTCGAGAGCCCGCTCGACCGGGACGCCGGGGCGTTGGGCGAGGTCGGCGGCGAGCCGCTGGTAGGCGGGAGCCGCCCGGCGGTAGTCGCCGCCGTTGAACAGCACCTCGGCGAGCTGCAGCCGGACGCTGAGCACGTCGTCGTCGAGCGGGCCGAGGGCCCGGCTCGCCGGTTCCACCACTGCGGCGAGTACGTCGGCCGCCTGCCGGTGCCGGGACTGTTCGACGAGTCGCCTGGCCTCGCTGCGGGCCTGGTCGAGGTCACCGCGACCGATCGGAGTTCCAGCGTTCCCGGCGCGGTTGTCCCTCGCGGCCGGTCTGTCGTCCCGGCCCTCCTCCGACGGCGGTCCGGCAGATGCCGGGGCCGGGGCGAGGACCCGACCGAGTACGTCGGCGTACATCCGGAGCGGGCTGGACCGGGCCGACCGGTCGACCACGCCCGGCAGCGGACCAAGATCGGCGGCGAAGGGCAGCAGCCGTTCGTAGACGACGTCGGCGTTTGCCGGCCGCTGTGCGGGGTCTCGCCGCAGCAGGTCGCGCAGCAGGTCGACCAGTGGGGCGGGGATGTCGGCCCGGGACATCCGGAACGGTCGACTCCATCCGTCGAGCTGGCCGCGGATCACCGCGTACGGGGTGGCGCCGGGGAAGAGCAGCTCGCCGGTCAGCATCTCGTACAGGGTGCAGCCCAACGCGTAGAGGTCTGTCCGGTGATCGCTCTGCGCGGCCTCGATCTGTTCAGGGGCCATGTAGGGCAGGGTCCCGACGCTCTCGCCGCTCTGGGTTATCCGCGAGAAGTCGGAGAGGTCCAGGGCGACCGCGAGCCCGAAGTCGAGCACCTTGACGCCGCCGTCGGGTTCGAGCATCAGGTTGTTCGGCTTGAGGTCACGGTGGACGAGTGACGCCCGGTGCGCGACGGAGAGCACCGCGCAGGTCTGGGCGGTGATCGCGGCGGCCCAGCCGAGCGGAAGCGGGCCGCCCGTCTCCGCGATCACGTCGGCGACGGTCGCCCCACGCACCCGCTGCATGACGAGGAACGACCGTCCCTCGTGGACGCCGAAGTCGTACACCGCCGGCACGCCGGGGTGGACGAGCCGGGCGGTGATCCGGGCCTCGCGCTCGAACCGTCGGACCAGGTCGTCGCTGCCGGCGTCGCTGCGCGGACGGATGAACTTGACCGCGACCTCGCGGCCGAGCGTGATGTCCCGGCCGCCCCACACCTCACCCATGCCACCCTTGCCGATCGGGAACTCGTCGAGTTCGTATCGGTCGTTGATGACCGTCCGGTCGGACACGGCTCCTCCAGCACGCTGTGGTCGGGGTCGTTGCGTGGCTAGTCGGTCAGTCGGCAGGTGGTGGCTGCACGCTCCCGTCAGCCAAACCGTTGAAGCTCAGGCGAGTCAGGGTGTCCGCGAGCGCCGTCGTTTCCCGCATGACGTCGGAAAAGACGGTCAGCTGCCGGAACGCCTCGCCGTACCGCTGCTGTTCGGCCAGCGGCAGTCGCGGGACGGGGGTACGGCGGACGTCCGTTCGGGCCAGCACGGACGAGGTACGGCTGCTGGCCGCCTGTTGCTGTGCCGCGCGGAGGAACCCGGCGAGGAAGTACGGATCCATCCGCTCGGGGTCGACCCGGAACAGGAAAAGCTGTGGACCGAGGACGGCACCCGCCGCGGTGACCACCCGTGCCACCGGTTCCCGCAATCCGGCCGGTACGACCACATCTCCCGCCTCGACCGTCACCAGCCCGGGCACGTCGACGGTCCGACCGGACGGCGGCTGACCGGCGAGCACGTCCTGCGCGGTGAGCACGGGAAGCTCACCCTCGTCGATCCGTGTCTTCAACGGAGCCTGGTGGAGGGTGACGATCCCCGCCTTGACGAGTTCAGCCACCGTCGTCGTGCTCCGCGTCGGCGCCCGGTCGCAGGTGCTCAGCTCGGGCAGTCGCTCCGGCAACGCCGCCAGGGCGGAGAGCAGCTTCGCCCGTACCGGCTGGAGTTTCCCGGCCTGCGCGTCCCGACCGGCGGCGTGCAGGTGGCGGGCCGGGCTGACGTCCACCTCGTCGTCGAGCAGGTCGATCACTCGTACCGCTGTGCTCGACGGCGGCAGGTCCCCGGCCGTGCCGTCACCGGTGCTGCCGGCGCCGGCCGCTTCGGCGGCGAGGAACGCCCGCCACGCCGGGCCGGCCACGGAGAGGTCCGCCACCGCGTCGACCAGCAGGATCCGCGACGGTGCCGGGTCCGTGTCCGCCGGTCGGCGGAGCACCCACAGGTCCGGCGGCACCGGGCCGGTGGCGGCGCTGGGCAGGCTGATGACGGCCCGCAGTGCGCCGGTCCGGAGCAGGTTGGCCCGGATGCGCCGCCCGGCGCGCCGGTTTGCCACGCTCGCCGGCATGGTCAGCAGCACCCAGCCGCCGGGTTTGACCCGGGCCAGGCAGTGCTGTGTCCAGGCGAGTTCCGGCTCGCCGCGCGGCGGCAGCCCGTACGCCCAGCGGGGGTCGCTGACCAGGTCGTCGTATCCCCAGGAGCGTTCGTTGAACGGCGGATCGCAGAGTACGACGTCGGCAAGTTCGTCGGCGAAGGCGTCGGCGCGCAACGAGTCGGCGGCGACGACGCGTACGGCACTGTCGTGCAGCAGCAGCCGGGCGGCGGCGAGGCGGGCGGAGACGGAGTCGAGTTCCTGCCCACCGAGCCGGGTCGCCCCTGCGTCGTGTGCCGCGATCAGCAGGGTGCCGATCCCGCAGGCCGGGTCGAGCACCACGCTCCCGCGTACGTCGGCCAGCTCGACCATCAGTTCGGCGAGTTGGGTCGAGGTGACCGCGGCGTGCCGGCGGGCGTGGACCTGGAGGTAGCGGTTGCAGAGGAACTCGAGAAGCTTCCGGCCCGGCTGCGTCCCGTCGGTCTGGGCGGACCCGTCGGTCTGGGCGGACTCCGCTGCCTCGGCGACGTGGCGGACGACGCCGACCCACCCGGTGTCGAGCCGGGTGACCGGCGTGCCGGGGACGTCCGGGAGGACCGAGGCCATCATCTCGGGCAGTCGCTCGGCGAGCGTCTCGTCGGGCTCGGTCGACAGCCGCTTCCAGCACGCCGGTTCCCGGCGCAGGAAGACCAGGAACGCGCCGAGGGTGCCGACCAGCTCGCCGAGCGCCAGGTCGTCGACCGCCCCCCGGACCTGTTGCCAGACCCGGTCCCCGGGCAGCAACCTGAACTGCTTGCCGTGTCGGGTCAGCCACGCCTCGACCTCGGCCAGGGAATAGAGCGGGCTGGCGGAGCTGCCGCCGACGGGCTCCGGGAAGTCGGTGAACCGGCGGCGCCAGTTGCTGACCGCGGCCCGTCCGACGTCGGCGAGACGGGCGATGTCGTGTGCGGCGACGGTCGCTCCGGTGTCGCCGCTCATCGTCGTCTCACTGGGCATGGTGTTCTCTCCCTACCGTCCGCCCCAGACTCGGTCAGGTTGGTGCTCGGCGCCAGCGGCGTCCGTGGGTCGGCCAGGGTACGGCCGGGCGACGTGGTGCGCCACCGCTGACCGCGCACCGCGAAACGATACGCGCCCCAGTGACGCGAGTCGAGTCTCCAAAAATTTCTGTGTCGCGAGTTCACAAACAAAACTGTTGACCGGATTCACAGTAGATGGTTTCCTTGACGTCGACATCAGATCGGGGAGGAACCATGCGGAAGATCGGCCTGTTCGGCCTGGCACTCGCGGCGGCACTCGCGTTCGGCTGCGGCGCGGGCGCCACCGACCAGGACAACGCCGGAGGCGGAGACGGCGACTCAGGGGCGGTGAGCGACTCCGGCGACACGAAGGACACCAAGGGCGGCGACGACAAGGGCGAGGACAAGACCGCGAAGGTCGGTGACCCGGCCCGGGACGGCAAGTTCGAGTTCACCGTCCAGCGCGTGAAGTGCGGTGTGCACAAGGTCGGCACCGACCTGCTCGGCACCACCGCCCAGGGACAGTTCTGCCTGGTCACCGTCAAGGTCAAGAACATCGCCAAGGAGCCGCAGTCGTTCTCCGACAGCTACCAGAAGGCGTACGCCGCCGACGGCACCGAGTACACCAGCGACTCGGAGGCCGCCATCTACGCCAACAAGGACGCCGCCACGCTCTTCAACGAGATCAACCCCGGCAACGGGATCACCGGCGTACTCGTCTTCGACATCCCCGAAAAGGCCAAGCTCGCCAAGCTCGAGCTGCACGACTCGATGTTCTCCGGCGGTGTCACCGTCCAGCTCAGCTGACCCGCCGCCATCCGTAGTCACGACGGAGGCCGGCCGGCGAACCCGCGTCGGCCTCCCGCTCCCTTCCCCCAACAGGAGTCGCCGTGCGCCCGGACCAGTTCACCAGATCCCTGCCCCTGCTTCCCCCGCCCGTGGCGGAACGCGCCCACGCGCTACGCCGCCACCTCTCCAGCCGCCACTGTGACCAGTGCCAGCAGGTCGCCGACGCGCTGAAGCTCGCGATCATCGCCGCCCGCTACGACGATGTCGCCGCGGCCACCCGACTCGTCGAGACGGCGGAGCGGCTCGCCGCCGGGCACGACACCCCGCGGGCCGGATCGTGCGCGCTGCCGCCGACCTGGCCGGCCACCTCCGGCGTACGCGGTCAGGTCACCCGCTGGCTCCGCCACGACGGCCCGCTGGTCGCCGCGACCGACGCGAGCTGGAAGGACCGGACCGCCGGCATCGGGTACGTGGTCAGCGACGGCCGCTTCGGGCTGCGGGGCCGGACCAGCGACCGGCTCGACCCGACCGGTCCGTCCCGGGTGCTGATCAACGAGCTCCGGGCGGTGGAGTTCCTGCTCGCCGACCCCACGCTCGGCGCCGAACCGGTGACCGTCCTGGTCGACAGCACCGGCGCCCTCTCCTACCTGCAGCTGTGGCGCGGCGGCGAGACCGGCACCATGCCCACCGGCTACAACCTGCGACCCCGGGCCCGGGGTGGCCGGCCCACCCTGGTCCGGCTCGCCCAACGGGTCGCCGACCTGCCGCAGGTCACCTTCGAGCACGTCCGGGGCCACACCGGCCACCTGCTCAACGAGGCCGCCGACGCCCTCTCCGCGATGGCCCGGCGGCGGCTACGGGAACGGTTCGACCACCGCGCCCGGGCCCGTGACCTGGTGGACGCCTTCCTGACCCAGTGGCACACCACCAACTCCCCGTCACCCCGCTGACCGGGCGACTCAAGGGGCGTTTGCGGAAGCCCGCCCCCTCGCCCCTCCTCCGGCGTGCGGCGGGTTGACACAGTGTTCGAGGTGACGACACCCGCCGATGCCCGCCCTCTGCCCGCCGACAACGCGGACGAGCTGGCCTGGCTGCTGTTCCGGCAGGACAACGTGATCGCCTGGCGGCAGGCCCGGGACTTCCTCACCCCGGCCGCCATCCGGCACCGGGTCTTCTCCGGACGCTGGCGTCGGGTCCACCCCCGGACGTACGTCACGCACAGCGGTCCGATCGGCCCGGAACAACGGCTCTGGATCGCGGTACTGTCCGCCGGTCCGGGCGCGCTGCTCGCCGGTCCGACCGCCCTGGACGGGTACGGTCTGCGGCGCTACCGCACCACCGGCGTCCACGTGCTGGTGGCGACCGAGCGGCAACCGAGGAACATCCCGCCGTGGGTGGTGGTCCACCGGACGAGCGTGCTGCCGCAGACCGACGTACACGAGATGGCGGCGCCGCCACGGACCATGCCGGCACGCTCCGTCGTCGACGCCGCGAGTTGGGCCGACAGCGACGACCGGGCGGTCGCCATCGTGGCCGCCGCGTTCCAGCGTCGCCTGGTGAGTCTCGCCGAGATCGAGGCGGTTCTGGACCATCTGCCCAGGGCCCGGCGGCGCGGCTTGATCGCCACGGCAGCGCAGGACGCCGCCGGCGGCTCCCACTCCCTCGCCGAACTGGACTACCTGCGACTCAACCGGCGGTACGGCCTGCCCGAGCCGAGCCGGCAGACGGTCCGCCGGGATCCGGACGGGAAGCGTCGTTACCTGGACATCTACTACCAGCGGTGGGGCGTGCACGTGGAGATCGACGGTAGTCAGCATCTCGACGTCGGGCAGCAGTGGGCGGACATGAAACGCCAGAACGAGATCTGGATCAGCGGTGACCGGGTGCTGCGGTTTCCGGCGTACCTGGTCCGGCGTCGCCCGGACGAGGTCTTCGGGCAGGTACGCGCCGCACTGGTCGCCGCCGGCTGGCGGCCGTGACCCTGATCGAACATGGATCTTGGTATTCCAGCGTTGCCAGAGCAACGCCGGAATACCAAGATCCAGAGAAGACAGGAGAGCAGATTTTCGCGTTCGGCGTCGCTCGCGTTATCACGATCATAGGCTTGACCTGCGGTTTTCCCATTTTCCGGGGCGAACCGAGCCGACCGATCGGTGGTCGAGATGCCACACCGCGCCAAACGAACGTGCCACGGAATCCAGCGGTCCGAACAGTGGGAGCAGCCGACACCCCGGCGGATCGGCCGGGAATCCCGCGCGGCCCCCGCCGTGCTGCCGCTGCCACGTCCCGGCCGCGCCGCGATTATCAAGATCCTCACAACGGTCGCCCTGCTCGCCGCGCTGTGCTGGGCCGGGCAGGCCCACCTGCGCCCGAACCGGCCCGACTCCTGGCTGCTCACCCCGCTGGACGGGCTGGCCATCGCGGTCGGCGGCGACGGGCCGCACCCGGCCCGGCAACGGCTCGGCCTGCTGATCCTCACCCTGATCTGCTTCGCCGCCTGGCGACACCACCGCCGGGTCCGGCTCGCCTACCATCCCGGGCCGGTCGACGTACACGAGTTCACCGACGCGACGGCGGACCGCAGCGCACCCGTCGACGACCTGAAGAGCCAGTTCTGCCAGCGACTCTCCGAGACGCACATCTATCCCCCGTACGCCGGACCGGCCGACCCGCCGCCGGAGAGTTTCCTCGACGTGGCCAGCGGCGTCGACCCGAAGACCACCAACCCGCTCGCCATGCTGCTGCAGATGCTGCCCCGACTCTGGCCGAAGGTCGGCTACCGGGTCACCGGGGTACTGCAGAAACGCACCCAGGAACCGTGTTACGGCGTCTCCGTCACGGTCACCTCGTTCCTCGGTGGCGGTCGGAGCGCGATGACCACCCAGTGGGGCGGCACCTGGGAGGAGGCGACCCGGCGGACCGCGTACTGGGTGCTGGCCACGATCCTGCCGGTGACCCGGCTGGGCCGGGCCGCGCCGTGGCGGAACTGGTGCGGCCGGGAGATGCCGACCGCCCTCTTCGCCGCCTACAACAAGGGCAAGGAACTGCAGGACCGTCGACAGTTCGACGAGGCGCTCTGGTACTACGCGGAGGCGCTCAAGCTCGACCCGTTCAACGCCGACCTGCGGGTGATGGTGGCGAGCGTGCAGGAGGAGATGGGGCTCTTCCTGGACGCCCTCGACACGTACCAGTCGGCGCTGGTCCTGCGCGAACAGGGCGGCTGGTACGACGACCACGTCTGGACCACCCGCACCGACCGGCTCCGCCACCCGCGCCGGCACATCCTCGGCACCCTGCGCTACCTGCGCCGCCGGCCCGACTCGATCAAGCTCCGCTACCAGTACGCCTGCACCCTCGCCTACACCGAGCGGACGGTGCACCAGTGGTTCAAGTCCGACGGCGTCGGCGACCGGGAGAAGGTACGCCGGCAGATCCGCCAGCGTCTGGAGAAGGCGTTCGTCGACCGGTACTGGCCGGTGGCGGTGACCTTCGCCGAGGCGCCCGGCGAGGCGGCGGCGAAGGAGTGGCTGCGCCGGGTGCTGCGGGAGTTCCCGGTGGCGGCCACGGTGGTGTTCCAGATCGCCGCCGCGCAGGAGCTGTACCGGCTCCGCGAGGACGCGGTGCTGGCCTGGTTCGTCCGGGCCACCCGCTCCGAGGCGACCCACTCCGCCCTGCTGCTGCTCCGGGATGTCTGGGCCCCGTTGCGGCTGGCGAAGGCGTGGCACGACTGGGCCGAGGCCGGCTGGCCGCCGGTTGGTCGGGAGCCGACCGGGCCGTTCGACGACGGCGGCTGTCTCGCCGACTGGTGGCGGCGCGGGCCACGACGGCGGGCCGGCATCCTGATGCGGGAGTGGCCCTCCGGCGGCGTACTGCTGGACCGGGCGATCCGCCGGGCCCAGCGGGGGCGGTGGCCGGCCCGTCCGCTCCGGTCGTTCGACTTCTACAACGCGGCCTGCACCTACGGCTTCGCCCTCAAGGGTTACTTCCCGGACCCGGACCGGGCTCCGGCACCACCGGTCTCCGCCGCCGGTCGGGCACTCGGGCTCGGCCGTCGGCTGATCTCCGACGCGCTGCCGCTGCCCCATCCACCCCGTTGGCCGCGTCGACCGTCGGCACCGCCGGCCGACCCGGGCACCGGCGGTGGCGGCTGGTGGGCCCGGGCCGCCACGACGGTGGACGGCCGGGCCGGATCGGACGGCAGCCGGGCCGGACCGGCCGCGCCGGCCAGCGGCGGCCGCGCTGGTACCGGTGCGGCCGTTGGCGGTACGCCGGTGACCGGTGCCGGCGCGGGCAGCGGCCCCGGCGGCACCGGCGCGGGCAGTGGCTTCGGAGCGGTCACCGGTGACCCGGCCGGGGGCGGGAACCCGCATCCGCTGCCGCCGCCGGTCGCGCCCCTGGTCGCAAAGGCGGTCGAGCAGTTGCGCGCCGCGCTGGCCTGCACCGAGAGCGGGGTGGCCGCCGACCGGCTGCGGCGGTGGATCCTGAGCAGCGAACCGGACCTGGCACCACTGCGCCGGCTGCAGGACTTCGGCTACTTCGAGGAGGAGGTCTATCCCAGTCTGCGGGTCGTCCTCCCCCGCCCGGACAAGCCGATCAACATCCGGATGTCGGCGTACGCCAAGCAGCTGATCTGCCAGGGCGCCGTGCTGCTCGAACAGACCTGGCACGACCGCGCCCTGCCACCGCAGACCGCCGACCCGCACCTGCTGATCCGCTGGCTCGACCTGGACGCCGAAACCTGGGACACGCTCTGCCGGATCGCCCTGGACCACGCCCGCTACTGGCGCGACCGGGCGGAGTTCATCCGGCTGCTCCGCCGGGCGGTCGACCCGATCCGGATCGCCGAGGCCCGGTTTCCGCCACAGATCCCGCGTTTCGACGACCTGGTGCTCTCCGGCGCGGACCGGCTGGTCGGCGACGGCACCCGCGCCGAGGAGAACGTCGAACAGGTGGCCCGGTCCAATATCGCGCTGGTCGACCGCAAACTCAACGCGATCCACCAGGCCGTCGCCGAGCAGGCCGGGGACGGCAGTCTGCGGGCCCGGCGGCGGCTGTCCGGAATGGACTACCGGGGTGAGCCGCTGCGCGGCGACGAGACACAGCAGATCTGCACCCGGCAGGCGGGACGGTGGCACCAGGTCGCCGAACGGATGCGGGAGACCGGTCCGGCGGTGGACGTCAACGGCCTGGACCCGGTACGCCTGCGCGAGTGAGCGCCGGGCAGCACCGCCCCGGACCACCGTCGGCGCCGCAGACCACCGACCGGGTCGCCGCCGCAGCAGGCCACAGACCAGGTCGCCGCGGTAGACCAGGGCGGGTCGCCGCCTCAGACCAGGTCGGCGTCGTGGACCAGCAGCGCCACCTGGACCCGGTTGTTCAACTCCAGCTTGGTCAGCAACCGCGAGACGTACGCCTTCACCGTGGCGACGCTCATGAACAGTTCGGCGGCGATCTCGGCGTTGGACCAGCCCCGACCGATCGCGACCGCGACCTCCCGTTCCCGTTCGCTGAGTCCGGCGAGCAGTCGTACCGCCCGGTCCCGGCGGAGGTCGGCGTCCCGGCGGCCGGGTGTGCCGGGGCCGGTCACGTGCGCGATGAGTCGACGGGTGACCGTCGGGGAGAGGGTCGCCTCGCCGGCCGCGACCCGACGTACCGCCTGGACGATCTCCGCCGGCGGGGTGTCCTTGAGCAGGAAGCCGCTCGCCCCGGCCCGCAGCGCACGCAGCACGTACTCGTCGGCGTCGAAGGTGGTGAGCACGAGCACCTGTGGCGGATCCGGCATCTGCCGCACCGCCTCGGTGGCGGCCAGCCCGTCGACCCGGGGCATCCGGATGTCCATCAGCACCACGTCCGGCCGGTACGCGGCGATCGCCGCCGGCACCTCGCTCCCGTCGGCGGCCTCGCCGACCACCCGCAGCTCCGGTACGCCGCCGAGGATCATCGACAGGCCGGCCCGGACCAGCGCGTCGTCGTCGACGATGAGGACCCGTACCGGGGTGGCCGGCCGGTCCGGCCCGGCGGCCGAGGTGTCGGCCGCTCCGGCGGCGGCCGAGGCGTCGACCGGCCCGGCGGTGTCCGGCCCGGGAGCGGTCGCGGCGGGCGGTTCGTGGGTCGTCACGACGGCCACGGTAGCCAGGCTGTCAGCCGGAAGTCACCCGCGTCGGTACGGCCGTGCTCCAGCCAGCCGCCGAGCAGGGCGGCCCGCTCGGCGAGCCCGACCAGGCCGCTGCCGGTGCCGGGGACCCGGGGTTCCGTCGGCTCCCGTACCGGCCACCGGTTGCGGACCTCCACGGTGAGGCCGAGTCCGGGCCGGCCCCGGGCGGTCACCGTGACCGCGGTGTCCGGTGCGTGTTTGCGGGCGTTGGTCAGGCCCTCCTGCACGATCCGGTACGCCCCCCGCCCCATCCCGACCGGCACGTTCTCCGCACCGGTCAACTCGGTCCGCAGTTCGACCCGCATTCCCGCCCCACGGGACTCGGCGACCAGGTCCGGCAGGTCGGCGAGGGTCGGCTGCGGCCGTTCCGGCGCGCCGGGAGCCGGACCGGCGGCGGTCGGCGAGGCCGGATCACCGGCGGTCGGCGGCGTCACCGGCGGGTACGGCGGATCCGGCCCGTACTTGAACCGCACCCGGGCCGACGCGTCCGAGCCGTACCCGGCCGACAGCGGCGTCCGGTCCAGCTCCTCGTCGAGCGCGGGCGGGTCCTCCCGGAGCACGCTGATCACCTCGCGGAGTTCCTCCAACGCCTGGTGGGCGTTGGTCCGGATCACCCCGGCGGCGCGGGCGATCTCCTCGGACGAGGCGTCCGGTCGGAACTCCAGCGCGCCGGCGTGCAGACTCAGCAGCGAGATCCGGTGCGCGAGTACGTCGTGCATCTCCCGCGCGATTCGGGTCCGTTCCATCCGGCGGGCCGCCTCGACCCGCAGCCGCTGCTCGGTCTCGGCCCGGATCGCCCGGTCCCGCCAGGAGTGCACGAGCTGTCGCCGGGCCCGGACGAACATGCCCCAGGCCAGCACCGACCCGGTCAGCACGACGGTGAGCACCATGCCGACCAGCGGACCGTCTGCCGGGTCGGCGTGCAGGTGCTCGTAGAGCACTCCGGCGCCGAGCTGGGCGACGACCAGCGGGCCGGAGATCGTCAGCGGGCGGTGCACCACCACGGTGAAGACGATGATCATGATGGCGAACGCCGACGGGGTGGAGACCACCGCCACCGGCAGGGTGATCAGGGTCAACGCCACCGGCCAGCGTCGGCGTACCCAGAGGGCGAGGCAGAGCGCGGTGGTCACCACCATGTCGATCACGAGCGCCAGTTCCGAGTCGACCCGGTCGGCGACCAGCGTCGGCTGTGGCCGTAGCACGTCCCAGAACGCGATGATCGCGAACCCGGCGGCGATCAGGAAGCAGAGCGTGTCGACGACCCAGTCCCGGGTCGACCGGCGGGGACGGCGGCCGGCGGCGGTGGACGGATCCGCGGTCAGGGTCGCCGGCAGCAGCCAGGGGTGCTCGGGCCGGACCGGAACCGCACTCATCAGACAATGTTACGGACCGTCGTACCCGACCTGACAGCTACCAAAGTCGACGTCCGGGGATGGTCGAAAGTCGCGTCCGGAAATAGCCGTCGGTCGCCGGATGTCAACCTCCGACCGCAGCGCCGGCCCCGGCCGCCCGGGCACGCTGGACGGCATGATCAGCGTCGAGCGCCTGAGCAAACGGTACGGCGGGCACACCGCCGTCGACGACGTCTCGTTCACCTGTGCGCCGGGCACCGTCACCGGCTTCCTCGGGCCGAACGGGGCCGGCAAGTCCACCACCATGCGGATGATCTGCGGATTCACCCCGCCGACCGCCGGTACGGCAACTGTGCACGGGGTCGACTACCGCCGGTTGCCGAACCCGGGACGGGAGGTCGGGCTGCTGCTCGACGCCGGGGCGATGCACCCCGGCCGGACCGGTCGGGAGACGCTGCGACTGTCGGCGCAGGTGATGGGGGTGCCGCGCCGCCGGGTCGACGAATGTCTCGACCAGGTCGGTTTGAACGCGGTCGCGGCCAAACGCCGGGTACGGGCGTACTCGCTCGGTATGCGACAGCGGCTCGGCCTGGCGCAGGCGCTGCTCGGCAGCCCTCGGGTGCTGATCCTGGACGAGCCGGCGAACGGCCTCGACCCGGAGGGCATCTTCTGGATGCGGGGCCTGCTGCGCGACTTCGCCGACCGGGGCGGCACGGTGCTGCTCTCCTCACACCTGCTGCGCGAGGTCGAGGCGGTGGCCGACCGGCTGGTCGTGATCGGCGCCGGCCGGGTGGTGGCCCAGGGCAGCAAGGACGAACTGCTGGCCGGCGCCGGTACGGCGGCCCGGGCCCGCGATCCGGAGGCCCTGCGGGCCGCCCTTGACCGGGCCGGGCTGCCGGTCCGGGCCGGTACCGACGGCGGGCTGCTGGTCAGCGCCGACCCCGGGGCGGTCGGGCAGGTCGCCGCCGACGCCGGCGTGGCGCTGGTGGAACTCCGTCCGGCGGAGAGCGCCGGCCTGGAGCAGATCTTCCTGTCCCTGACCGCTGGCGATTCCGTACGGGAGGCCGTGAGATGAGCGCCGACACCACACCGTCGTCGACCGAGACCCTGACCCGGCCGCCGGCCGTCCCGCAGTACGCGGACGGGCCGGGTGGCCAGCGTCCGTCGCTGCTCCGGCTGACCGCCGTCGAGCTGCGCAAACTCGCCGACACCCGGGCCGGCTACTGGCTGCTGATCGTCATCGCCCTGCTCTCCGCCGGCATCGTCACCGTGCTGCTGCTCTCCGCCCCCGAGGCCGACCAACGGTTCGAGAACTTCTTCGCGCTCGGCCAGTTCCCGGTCGGGGTCCTGCTGCCGATCCTCGGCATCCTCCTGGTCACCAGCGAGTTCTCCCAGCGTACGGCGGTGACCACCTTCGCCCTGGTGCCACAGCGGCACCGGGTCGTCGTGGCGAAGCTGGCCGCCGGTGCCGTCGCGGCCCTGGTCTCGGTGCTGGTCAGCGTGGCGACGTCGGCGGTCGGCACGCTGCTGGCCACGCTCGGCGGAAACCCGCCGGACGCCTGGTCGACCAGTGCGTTCGCGATGCTCGGCGCGGCGGTGTTCCAGGTGGTCAGCGTGCTGATGGGAATCGCCTTCGGTCTGCTGCTGCAGAACACCCCGCTGGCGATCGTGTTATCCCTGGTCCTGCCGATCGCCTGGTCGATGCTCGGCGGCATGATCAGCAAACTGCGTACCGCCGCCGAGTGGCTGGACACCGGGCTGACCACCGCCCCGTTGATCGAACCGCCGGGCGCCGGTGACCTGACCGGCGGCGAGTGGGCCCGGCTCGGTGTCTCGGTCGCGGTCTGGGCCGGGGTGCCGCTGGTCGCCGGGCTGGTCCGGACCATCCGGCGGGAGGTCTCCTGAGATGTCGTCCGGAACGGCGTCGCCGACGGGTACGCCGGACGCCCCGCGGACCGTGGTGGCCGAGCCGACCGGCACGGTGGTCGCGGTCTGGGTCCTGTTCCCACTGATCGGGGCCGCCGCGGGCTGCCTGCTGCGGTGGGCGGCGGACTGGTTGGAGTCGCAGCGCTGGGTGCCGTGGCGCTGGCTGTTCAAGCTGATCGACTCGGTGGACGAGCCGTGGACGTGGGTTGTCGCGCTGGCCGTCGGGGCGGTCGCCGGCCTGGTCGTGGCCGGGATCGCCGCCGCCGAACGACTCACCGTCACGGTCAGTCACCGATCCGTCGCGCTGGTCCGCGGCGACAACCGGCGGGAGGTCGACCGGGACCGGATCCTCGGCGTCTTCCGGGACGGCAAGCAGCTCGTCCTGCTCGGTCCGGCCGCCGAGGAGCTGGTCCGGGAGTCGTCCGACCTCGACGCCGACCAGCTCCGTACGGCGTTCGAGGCGCACGGCTACCGCTGGCACGCCGACGGTGACCCGTACCGGGACGGGTGGCGGCGCTGGGCCGAGGGGGGCGCCGGGTTGCCGCCCGGGGCGGACGCCCTGCTCCGGGTCAGACAGCGGGCGGTGGACAAGGACGACCGCCGGGACCTCGTGGAACTCCGGGACGAGTTGCTGCGGCTCGGCGTGGTGGTCCGGGAGCAGGACAAACGCCAGTACTGGCGGCCGACCCACCCCACCCGGTCCGACCCGGTCCCCGGCCGGGCGCGGCAGACTCCCGGCCCTGCGCAGCAGGTCCCCGACGATACGCAGCAGGCCGCCGGCCGTGCGCAGCAGGTTCCCGGCTGTGCGGAGCACGACAGCGGCGGGTGATTGCCGCCGTTTCCGACCCGGCAGTAAGTTTCCACAGATGAGCCTGCAGCGCACCGTGGACCCTGATCAGGTGGGTTTCGACCCGGCGAGACTGGCCCGCGTCGACCGCCACTTCGCCCGGTACGTCGACGCGGGTCAGCTGGCCGGTTGGCAGCTGGTGGTGACCCGGCGCGGCGAGGTGGCGCACGCCTCGACGTACGGGCTGCGGGACGTCGAGGCGAGCCGGCCGGTCGACCCGGACACGCTGTGGCGGATCTACTCGATGACCAAGCCGATCACCTCGGTCGCCGCGATGATGCTCTGGGAGGAGGGCCGGTTCCAGCTCACCGACGAGATCAGCCGCTGGCTCCCGGAGTTCGCCGACGTACGGGTCTACGACAAGGGGTCGGCGCTGAAGCCGTACACGGTGCCGGCGGTCGAGCCGATCCGGGTCTGGCACCTGCTCACCCACACCGCCGGGCTGACGTACGGCTTCCTGCAGACCTCGGTGGTCGACGGCCTCTACCGGGCCGCCGGCTACGACCTGTATCCGCCGTCCGGCGTCGACCTCGGCACCGCCTGTGCGGGGCTGGCCCGGCTGCCGCTGCTCTTCCAGCCCGGTAGCGCCTGGGGCTACTCGGTCGCCACCGACGTGCTCGGCCGGCTGGTCGAGGTGGTCTCCGGCCAGTCGCTGGACGCCTTCTTCGCCGAACGGATCTTCGGCCCACTCGGCATGACCGGCACCCGCTGGTGGGCCGAGGGTGACGACGTCGACCGGCTGGCCGCCTGTTACGCCCCGCATCCGATGACCGGCCAGGCGGTCCGGTACGACCAGATCGGCCAGTACGCGCTGCAGAAACCGGACCTGCTCTCCGGTGGCGGTGGTCTGCTCTCCACGGCGGGCGACTACCACCGCTTCACCCAGTTCCTGCTCCGGGGTGGGGAACTCGACGGGGTACGCCTGCTCGGTCCGCGTACCGTCCGGTTCATGACCCGCAACCACCTGCCCGGTGGCCAGGATCTGGGGCGGCTCTCCACCGGCGGCTTCGCCGAGACCACCTTCGAGGGGATCGGGTTCGGGCTCGGTTTCGCGGTGGTGCAGGACCCGGTGCCGAGCCGGGTACCGAGCAGCGTCGGCGAGTACTACTGGGGCGGCGTGGCGAGTACGGCGTTCTGGGTCGACCCGGTCGAGGAGATCACCGGCCTGCTCTTCACCCAACTCGTCCCCTCCAGCACCTACCCGCTCCGCGCCGAGCTGCGCCAGCTGGTCTACGCGGCACTGGTCGACTGAACCGTCCCGCCGGCCCCCGCCCCGGACCGACCGGCCGGCCGGGACGGCGGCCGGCACGGCCGGGCGCGGCTCCCCCGGCCCCGGGCGGAGGCTGGCGCGGCGGGAGTACCGTGCGCGGTGGTCGCACCATCGGGGGAGGACGCTGCGATGAGGGCGAAACGGGTAAGTCTGCTGGACATCGGGCTCGACTCGTCGTTCGACGCCGCGATGACGTTCGTCCAGTCGACATTGCAGAACATCAACGCCGAGCATCCGCGACCGGTCGTCGACATCGACTTCGTCCGGTCCCGGGACCCGGACACCGTGTTGACCGCGTTCACCGCCTCCTGCGACGTCCTGCACGTGATGGCGCACGGCGACCACAGCAGTACGCCCACCTTCGCCAGCAGCGACGGACGGACGAAGATCTCGCTGGAGGCGTTGGGCGAGGAGGCGGCGAGCCGGGGCCGGGGCATCTCGGCGCACGCGATCCTCGCGGACGGCTGCAAGACCGGCACCGGCGCCTGGCAGAAGGCGGTGCGGGACTGCCTGCAGGGCGAGGTGACCTACATCGGCACCTCGGCACAGATCGGCTGGCACGAGAGCGGGGTCTTCTGCTCGGCGTTCTACGGCGCGCTGTTCCGTAACCGGGGGCGGGGCATGACCCCGGCCGAGCAGGCGCAGGACGCCGCCGAGCGGGCCATCGAGGCGTACACCCTGCTCACCGACCGAAACTGTCCGTTCCGGGTACTCACCCTCACGCCGAGTCGGTGGGCCCGGATGGCTCTGGCCTGACCGGCCCGCACCGCCCCGGAGCCGCCGACCCGAAGCGGCTGCCGGTTGGCGCGGGGCGGGTCAACGGCCGGCGCGGGTCAACGGCCGGGGCGGGTCAACGGCCGGCGCGGG
This sequence comes from Plantactinospora sp. B24E8, assembly GCF_039871735.1. NCBI lineage: Bacteria > Bacillati > Actinomycetota > Actinomycetes > Micromonosporales > Micromonosporaceae > Plantactinospora > Plantactinospora sp. B24E8. Next base: position 176,232 of record NZ_JBDPMH010000003.1, on the reverse strand, counting down.
GCGGGTCAGCCCGGGAGAACCGGCCACTGGTGGTCGGGCTGGTCGAGCGGCGCGGGACCGGGATGCTCAGCCGGGAGATCGCCGGCAGGGTGATCGCCCCCTGCCAGTGGGTCAGCATCGGCAGTCGCTCCCAACCCACCTCCCGCAGTCGGGAGGTGGCGGTGGCGCAGCGGGCCCGCCAGCTCCACTGGTTGAGCTGCACGCAGGGACCGGTCATCTCGGCCCGCAGGCCGAGCAGCACGTCGACCGAGTGCCCCAGGACCAGTCCGGCGCGGCCCGCGTCGGGGCGGCGGACCAGCCAGGTCAGGTCCCGTCCGCCGCAGGTCGGGCAGCCGCAGTGCCACATGCCGTTGTCCGGGTACCGGCGGATGGCCGCCTCGACCTCCACCGTCGACTGGTACGAGAGGCACTGCCGGATCAGCACGGACGGCGTGCCGGCCGACTGCCTGCGCCACTCGGCGCCGCGTGGGTCGGAGCCGCGCGGCCCGGGATCGAGGCCGCGCAGTGTGGGGTCGAGACCGACCGCCGCGGCGACCGCCCCGGAGCCGAGGGCACCGAGCGCGGCCAGGTCCGCGCGGAGCAACAGCACGGGTACGGCGCAACGGAGCAGCTCCAGCAGTCCGCGTACCACCTCGACCGGGTCGACCGGGGCGACCGCGCGTTCGACCACGATCGCGACCGGTACGCCGACCACCTCGACGTACCGGACGAGGTGTTGTCGGGCGGTCGGGTCGGCGAGCCAGGCCGGATGCATCGGCAGCAGGGCGATGGCGTCGCCGAGACGGGCGGCGCGTTCCAGGATGCCGAGGCAGCCGGCGGTGTCGGCCGGGGCGAGGTAGCCGGAGTCGGTGAGCACCGGCAGGCCGAGGTCGCGTTGGGCGCCGATCCACCGGTCGTCGAAGGACGCCGAGGCGGTCAGCCGGTCAGGGCCGACGTACCGGGCGGCGTCGAGCAGCACCGGCTGTCGGTAGTGGTCCACCTCGAGCAGATGGCGCGCCCGGGCGAGGCAGCCGCGCTGGTTGCCGCGGTCGACGGTGACGACCAGGCCGCTGCCCGGTCGGTCGGCCACCTCGGCAGCCTGGGTGACCTGGCTGGTCCGACACTGGAGCAGCAGGCTGCGGTCGAGGTCCCCGATCCGCTGTTGTCCGCCGGTCGACCGTACGTCCCGGTCCTGCGCCACGAACCTCACCCCGCCGACTCGCCACGACATCGACCACCATAAGTGGCTGGATCGTAACTGGACGCATCGGAAGGGGTAACGGGCAGCAACCGGCTTTGGCAGATTACGGAAAGTGCCTTGGCCTCGGGCGGGAACTTCCGCTAACGGCGGCGGGGTGAAGGGGACGGCACGAAGGCGTCGTCAGATCGCCATCTCGCGCCACTCGGGGCGCCCGCCGAGCCAGGCGTCGGCAAGGATCCGCGCGGAGGCCTCACCAGGGCACTGCTGCACCTTGGACCGCCCCTGGGCGCCGCCGACCTGCGCCTCGACCTCCCACCGCTCCCCGTCCGTACGGATGTACACGTCGCGCCGGGAACGCGAACCACGATCACCGTTCCACCAGTGCCGCTCGACTCTCACTCAGCAACCGTATAGCACGGACTGACCTGCTGGATATCCTCATCCGCGAAATCCGGCCCTCCGGCCGATGCCCCAGGTCGATCCGGTCCGACAACTCCGACAGACCGCCCGCCCGACCCCGACGGCGACCCCACCGAACCCTCTCCGATCCCTCCATACCGGACGGTGGATCGGAGGTTCGGCGGCGGCGACAGGCACCCGGGGCGGGCTGGACGACCGTCAGCTACGGGGGAAGGTGACGGTCGCGGGTGCGGGCACCCGCCCCGGGGCCTGTACGCCGGCCGACCAGCGCGTTGTCGCGACAGGTCGGCCATCGACCGGTCCGCCGCCGCACCGGTGGGCGGGGGTCCCACCGGTCTCGGATCGCTGTGGCGTACCGACCCCCAGAGCATGCCGGCGGCTCAGCCGGTGATGCCGGACAATCCGTCCGACATCCGCACGCTCAGCCCGACCGGTCGGACAACGGGAACCGGGCCTGGACCCGTCCGGCCCGGTCGGCCAGCACCTCGCGCGCGTCGAGCCCGAGGCTCTCGATCGTGACCAGGGCGGCCAGCGCGACGTCGGCCAACTCGTCCGCCACGTCGGCCAGGTCGTGCGTGACGCCCTTGCGCGGGTTCTGTCCGAGCAGGCCGACCCAGGCGCGGGCGACCTCGCCGGCCTCCTCGGTGACCTTGAGTATCCGGCAGGTCAGCTCGGTTCGGTCGGTCCCGTTCGCCTGGTCCAGCCAGGCTCGGGCGGCCCGGACCGCCGTCCAGGTGGTTTCGCTCACCGGCTCACGGTACCGGCGTACCCGGTCACCGGCGGTACACCACGACACGGCGACTCACCACACGGAAAGTCGCGTTCATGGATGCCCATGTCTGAGGTTCCGGCCCGGTCGACGCCGCGGCCGTCCACCCGGCACCACCGATTCCGGCGGTCCGCCGACATCCACCGCGGGCCGCGCGGAGGGCCCCGCAACCGGTCATTGACTACGCTGAGTTCCGATTACTGTGCGCAGTGATGCGCCGGACGGAAGCCCGACAGATGCGGTGCAACTTTGGTCGTATCGCCCTGTTCCCTCGGGGGCAGGACAACAGTAAGTTAGCTGCACAGACAAGTACTCTGTCTTGCGAGCGGCGTCCTGCAGCCGGCGTGACACCCACGCCGCAGGAGTACTCGCAGGACAGACCGGCCGTCGCCCAACATCGCCAGCTGCTCGATGGCGGCGCTACGGGCAGTGACGTTCACACCGAGAATGGAGGCGCCGTCAGTGGCGAACCACCACCCGACCCGGCCGCTGAGCTCCCACGTGGGCACATCCTGCCGCCGCTGGGCTCCGACGGTCCGACGCGTCGAGCCCGTATCCGCCGCCGACCAGCAGCACCGGGTCGAGGGATGACGCCGGCCATGACCCAGTTCCGAGAGCCCGGACCGGGCGTGTTCGCCAACCCGCTGCCCCGGCGCAGCCCAGGCGCCGGGCTGGACAGCGGCGGCGAGGAGAACCTTCCGGCGGAGGCGCTCGCCGCACCACCGGTTCCGTTGGTCCACAGCGGCGGTCCGATGCCCGGCCAGTCCGCCGTCCACGTCGAACTCGGCGCCCTGCGCGAGCGGGTGCCCGGGGTACGCGGTGCCGTCCTGGCCGGTGTGGACGGACGGCTGATCGGCCACGACCTCCACACCGGCCCCGAGCCGTTGGATCTCGCCGCGCTCGCGGCGACCACCTTCGGACTCGGCCGGCAGTGCGGGCTGACCCTGCGCCAGGGGCGGATCCGGGAGCTGACCGTACACAGCGACCAGGGCTACTTCACCGTGTACGGCGTCAGCGACGAGGTCCTGCTCGCGGTGCTCGGTGACGACCGGCTGAACGTCTCCTGGCTGCACCTGGAGGCGGCACCCGTCGCCGAGCGGATCGCTGACCTGCTGCACGTCGGCGGCACCGCGTAGCAGCACGGGCCGGTGTGGCCGGTGCCGGGACTCCCCGGCACCGGCCACCCGCCCGCTCACCCCCACCGCCGGCCACCGGGCGGGCGAAGACCGGAGCCGGACAGCCGGCGACGACGACCCGGTCCGGGCAGCTGAAACGCGGGTCAACCGATCATCAGATAGCGGGTGACCACCCCGGCGGCGGCGGTGACCGCCTGCCGCAGGGTCGCGGCAGCGTCCACGATGCCGGCGTCCAACGCGGTCACGTACGTCCCGGAGACCACGTCGAAGGTGACTCCCGGGCCACGGCGACGCAGGTCGGCCGGCCCGGCCAACGGGTCCCGCCCGGCGTTGCGCATCAACTCCTCGTACGGGGCCACCAGCGCGTCGATCACCACCGCGTAGCCGAGCGCCTCGTCGTCGCCCCGCGGCACCCGGGTACTGATCCGGCCGGCCACGGTCAACAGGGCCGCCCCACCGCCCGGCACGACGCCCCACTCGACCGCCGCCTTCGTATTGCGTACCGCGTCGTCGATCTGGCGTTTGCGGGTCTTGAGCTGCCCCTCGACCGACTCGCCGACCCTGATCACCGCCACCCCGCCGGCGAGCCGGGCCAGTCGGGCCTGCTGAGCGGCCCGGTCCGGTCCGGCCTCCCGCCGCTCCAGGTCGGCCCGGAGCTGCCGTACCCGGCGTCGGATCAGCTCCAGGTCGCCCGCGCCCTCGACCACGGTGGTGTCCCGACGGGTCGTGATCACCTTGCGGGCGCCGCCCAACACGGTCGGTCCGGCCGCGCCGAGCCCACCGTCCGCCTCCCTGACCACGGTCGCCCCGGTCAGCAGGGCCAGATCCGCCATCAGGCTCCGTCGTTCCTGCTCCGGGCCGCCGAGTCGGACCGCGACCGAGGCGAGGGCGTGCCGCAACTTGCCGACGATCAGCGCGCTCAGCGCGCCGTCGCGTACGTCGTGGGCGAAGACCGCCAACGGGCGCCCCTGCGCGCCGGCGGCCTCGAGGAACGGCCGCAGGTCCGCGCCGTTCGCCAGCCGCTGGTCGACGACCAGGATCGCCGGGTCGGCGAGCACCGCCTCGGCGCCCTCCGGATCGGTGACGAAGTACGGCGACACGTGTCCGGCCGGCAGCCGCATCCCCTCGGTGAGTTCGAGTTCGAGGCCGAAGAGGTTGCTCTCCTCGACGATCACCACCCCGTCCTTGCCGACCCGTTCCATCGCCGAGGCGAGCAGGTCGCCGACGGTCTCGTCGTTGGCGGCGATGGTCGAGACCATTCTGAGCTGTTTCTTCGTCTCGACCGGCACCGCGAGGTCGGCCAGCTCGGCGAGGACGGCGTGGGTGGCCGACTCGATCCCCCGGCAGAGCGCGACCGGGTTGGCCCCGGCCCGCAGCGCCGTCGAGGCGCCGTCCATCATCGCCTGGGCCAGCACCACGGTGGTGGTGGCGCCGTCGCCGACCCGGTGTCGTACTCCCTCCACCAGTTCCCGGACATAGCTGGTGCCGATCGCGTCCCGGGTGTCGTACGCGGTGAAGAGCCGGACCACGCCGGCCGCGTCACCGAGTTCGTGGTAGGCCCCGGAGGCGTCCTCGACCAGGACCCGCCGGCCGAGCGGGCCGAAGGTCCGCCGGACCAGGTCGGCGCCGGCCCGGAAGCCGCGGGCGACGATCGCCTGGTGCCGGTTGTACGTGGTGGGCCGGGGTGCCGCCCCGGCGCCCGCCTTCGCCACTCCCCCCCGGGCCCCGGCGGCGCCGGAGGCGCCGGTGGCCGTGGCGACGGTCGTCGGCACGGTGGCGAGATAGATGTGCGGTTCGGCGTTGTAGGCGCTCCACTTCGGCTTCTGGTCGGGGCGGCGGCGGACCACGCCGTCGTGCACGTATCGGAACAGTTCGTCGATCCCGATCCGGCCGTCGCCGTCCAGGTCGGCGCCGCCGGTGGCCAGCCCCTCCAGCAGTACGTCGGTGAAGATCGACCCCCGGGGGGCCGACTCGACCAGGCCGTCGGACTCGAAGGCGTACTCGTAGCTGTCGCAGGCGCTGATCACCACGTACCCCCGGCCGATCTGGCCGTCCAGGGCGCCCTGCGGGTTGCCCTTGAAACCCTCGGCGAAGGCGCCGGCGAAGCAGCAGTCCAGGACGAGCACCTTGGCGGCGGCCCGGCACGCCTCCAGTTGCTCGTTGACGAAGGACCGGGAGATGGCGGTGCTGGCCGGCCGGGTCCGGACGGTGTTCGCGGCGGCGAAGTAGAGCCGGTGGAACGGGTCGACGATGCCGTGGCAGGAGAAGTAGAGCAGCACCAGGTCGTCGTTGACCCGTTCGGCGAGCAGGTCCTCGATCTCCCGCCGCACCTCGTGGTCGGCGGGGTCGGCCAGGGTACGGACGGTGAAGTTGCCCACCGCCGGGTCTTCCAGCACCGCCGCCAGCCGCTCGACGTCCTGCTCCGGGGCCCGCAGCTGGTCCAGCGACGGGTCGTCGTACTCGCCGACGGCGACGAGCAGCGCGTAGCGGCCGACGGGCGGGCTAGTCGGCACCGGACCCGACGCCGTTCCGTGTCGGCGGTACGCCCAGCCAGTCGGCGACCATCCGCTCGGTCTCCTCGTCCGGGTCGCTGATGGTCAGGGTGCGGCGGCCGTCCCGCAGGGTGATCTGGCGGGCCGCGCCGCGCTGGACGAAGGCGATGATGACCTGGGCCAGCGCGGCCACCGTGGTGGCCGAGAAGAGGCCGGTGACGACCAGTTCGGCGAGGGTTCCGAGGGTGGTCCCCTTCCGGCCGGTCGGATCCGCGACATCGGTCGGTTGCTCGGCTGTGGGGTGGGCGACGTGCAGGATCGTCCTGGCGTGCAACTCCCTGATCAGCGCGGCCACCGCCGCCGCGTCGGCGGACTCGCTGCCCGGCACCGGCCCGGAAACCCTCAGGGTGATCGCACTTCTGTTCATGGAGTAATCGTGCAGTAACTATGAGTAATCAACTGTCGGGTTTGCGTCACTGTGACGTCAGTCTGCGGACAGCCGGCCGCTCCCCTCACCACCCGAGGTACCTACGGGGGCTCGGCGATGCGCACCGAGAAGGAACGCCGGGCTACCCGGCCCACGCGCCGGCGGACCCGGGGCGGCCGACCGGTCGACGAGCCTCGCGGCCGGCGCGGCCGAGCCGACCAGCGGCGACGGTGCCGGGAATCACCGCCTCGCCCGTCGCCCCGCGCCGAAAGGCTCCTATCCTCAATAGACCAAAACCGGCCGGTGGATACAAGACTTCAAATTCTCACCGTTTGATCGCAGGATCTGTACATGCAATGGACGCATGACGGAACGATTCGCAACGCGCTCTGGATCGGCGGCGGCCAGTGGGCCGGCAAGACCACGGTCGGAAGCATGCTCACCAGCCGATACGACCTCGTGCACTACCACTGCGACTATCACGACGCACGGGGCCACGAGGATCGCCGTGTCGCCGCCAGGGTCCGTCGTCGGGAAGCGGCACCCGACTGGGCGGCGTACTGGACCGAACTCACCTGCCAGGAAATGGTCGAACGGGCGCTCGAGAACTTCACCGAGCAGTTTTCCTGGGTGCTGGACGACCTGCGCGCCCTGGTCTCCCGGCGCCCGGTCCTGGCCGACGGGTGGAACCTGCGGCCCGACCTGGTCGCCACCGTGGCCGACGACCTGCGCCGCATGGTCGTACTGGTACCGACGGACGAGTGGCGCCGACGGCAGGCCGAGACGCTGCCCCGGGCTGCCCGGTTCGGGATGGACCTCCCCGACCCCGCACGGGTCCGCCAGCGCCGTCTGGAACGCGACCGCGTCCTGGCCACCGACGCCGCGGAGCGGGCCCGCGCCCTGGGTATCCGGGTGATCGAGGTGGACGGCACGCGGGACGTCGAATCCGTCACCGACGAGGTCGCCCGCCACTTCGCGGCGTTCACCACCGGCTGAGCCGGGCCCTCGCCGGCCGGTGCGCCGCTCAGGGATGTACGACCCCGGTACGCGGCTCAGGGATGTACCCGGCCGACCGCGGCCGGACGCTCCACGGAGAGCGGCGGGGTCCGGACCGCACCCCGACGGAGCAGCACCGAGAAGAGGGCCGCGCCGAGGCAGAGCAGACCGGCGGCGTACCAGGCGATCGTGTACTCGCCGAGCCGGTCCCGGACCAGCCCGGCGCCGGTGGCGGCGACCGCCGCCCCGATCTGGTGGGCCGCGAAGACCCAGCCGAAGACGACCGCACCGGCCGGTCCGAAGTACTCCCGGCAGAGCGCCACGGTCGGCGGCACGGTGGCCACCCAGTCCAGCCCGTAGAAGACGACGAAGACCAGCAGGCTCGGCCCGGCCGCGTCGGCGAAGAGCCCCGGCAGCACCAACAGGGACCCGCCGCGCAGCGCGTAGTAGGCGCCGAGCAGCAGCCGGCTGTCCACCCGGTCGGTCAGCCAACCGGAGGCGATCGTGCCGACGATGTCGAAGAGACCGACCAGCGCGAGCAGGCCGGCGGCGGTGGTCTCGGCCATCCCGTGGTCGTGCGCGGCCGGGATGAAGTGGGTGCCGACCAGTCCGTTGGTCGACGCACCGCAGATCGCGAAACCGCCGGCGAGCAGCCAGAACGCGCGGGTCCGGGCGGCGTCGCGCAGCGTCCGCAGCGCCCGGGCCGCCGCCCCGCCCTGCGGGGCCGGCGCCGGCGCGACCTCGGTCGCCCCGTAGGGCGGCAGCCCGAGGTCCGCCGGGTGGTCGCGCAGCAGCCAGCCGACCAGGGGTACGACGGCCAGCGCCGCCCCGGCGACGACCAACGCCGCGCTCCGCCAGCCGTACGCCTCGACGAGGGTGGCCAGCAGTGGCAGGAACACGAGCTGTCCGGCGGCCCCGCCGGCGGTGAGTACCCCGGTGACGAGTCCCCGACGCCGGACGAACCACCGCCCGGTCACCGTCGCCACGAAGGCGAGCGCCATCGAGCCGGTGCCCAACCCGACCAGTACGCCCCAGCAGAGGATCAACTCGGCGCTGGTCCGCATGAAGACGGTCAGGCCGCTGCCGGCGGCGACCAGGGTCAGCGCGACCGCCACCACGCGTCGGATGCCGAACCGGTCCATCAGGGCGGCGGCGAACGGCGCGGTGAGCCCGAAGAGCAGCAGGTTGACCGAGACGGCGACGGAGATGGTGGCCAACGGCCAGCCGAACTCCGCGTGCAGCGGGTGCAGCAGGACGGACGGGGTGGCGCGGAACCCGGCGGCGCCGACCAGCGCGACGAACGCGACGGCGGCGACCGACCAGGCCGGGTGCAGACGGCGGATACGGGTCACCCGAGCAGTCTGCGACGGGGTGGGCGGCCCGACGAGTGGCCGGCGAGCCATGCTCCGTCATAATCTGGCCACTTGCCTGTTCGAGGCAACAACCGGCGTCGCCGAGGACAGGAGCAGCATGATCCGCACCACCACCGTCGCCGTCCTCGCGGTCGACTCGGTCGTCGCGCTCGACCTCGGCACCCCGGCCCAGGTGCTCGGCACCGCCCGGGACACCGACGGTCGGCCGCTCTACACCGTCGACGTCTGCACCCCCGGCGGACGGCCGGTCCGCAGCACCGCCGGTTTCCAGGTGCTGCCCGAGCACGGGCTGGACCTGCTCGACCGGGCCGACCTGGTCGTCGTACCCGGAGTCCACGCCGGGCCCGCGCTCACCGAGGGGGTCGTCGAACCCGAGATCCGCGACGCGCTGCGCCGGGCCCACGACCGGGGCAGCCGGATCATGTCCATCTGCACCGGCTCGTTCCTGCTGGCCGCGGCCGGCCTGCTCGACGGTCGGCCGGCGACCACCCACTGGGCGTACGCCGACCGGTTCCGTCGCTTCCACCCCCGGGTGCGGCTCGACCCGGACGTCCTCTTCGTCGACGACGGCGACGTGCTCAGCTCGGCCGGGGTGGCCGCCGGCCTCGACCTCTGCCTGCACGTGATCCGGGCCGACCACGGCAGCGAGGTGGCCAACCGGGCGGCCCGCAGCTGCGTGGTGCCGCCGTGGCGGGAGGGCGGCCAGGCGCAGTACATCGACCGGCCGCTGCCGCCCGGTGGCGACGCCGGTACGGCCCGGACCCGGGAGTGGATCCAACAGCGGCTGCACGAGCCGCCGACCCTGGCCCAGATGGCCGCCCACGCCAGCATGAGCGTCCGTACCTTCACCCGCCGGTTCCGGGAGGAGACCGGGCTCAGTCCGGCGCGGTGGCTGCTCCGCCAGCGCACCGACCATGCCCGGCTACTGCTGGAGACGACCGACCTCGGCGTCGACCAGGTGGCCCGGCGGTCCGGCTTCGGCACCGCCGCCGCACTCCGCCAGCAGTTGCACCAGCGGATCGGGGTGGCGCCGACCGCCTACCGGCGCACCTTCCGGGGCGTACCGGCCTGACCGTCGCTCAGTCCAGCACCCGGGCCAGCCAGTCGGTGCGGGTACGCCGCGCCGTCGCCGAGACCCGTGCCTGCGGGTACAACGCGTCGAAGCCGTGGAAGCCGCCGGCCCAGACGTGCAGTTCCGCCTGGCCGCCCGCCGCCCAGATCCGGGTCGCGTACTCGACGTCCTCGTCCCGGAAGACCTCGGCGGAGCCGGTGTCGAGGTAGCTGGTCGGCAGTCCCGAGAGGTCGTCGGCGAGCGCGGGTGAGACGTAGTCGGGCACGTCCCCGTCGGCGAGGTCGCCGAGTACGGACCGCCAGCCGTACTCGTTCATCTCGCGGGTCCAGACGCCGGGGCCGCCGGAGTACTGCCGGCTGGAGGTGGTGACGTTGCGATGGTCGAGCATCGGGCAGATCAGCACCTGGGCGGCGACCGGCACGGTGCCGTGGTCGCGGGCCAGCAGGGTGACGCCGGCGGCCAGGCCGCCGCCGGCACTCGCCCCGGCCACGACGATCCGGGCGGGGTCGATGCCGAGTTCGTCGGCGTGCTCGGCAACCCAGCGCAGACCGTGGTAGCAGTCGTCGACCAGGGCCGTCCCGGTCGCCTCCGGCGCCAACCGGTAGTCGACCGAGACCACGACGGCGCCGAACAGGTCGAGCCACTCCAGCGGGATGTCGATCTGCGAGTAGCGGTCCCCCATCACCATGCCGCCGCCGTGGATCCAGTAGACGCAGGGTGCCGCCGTGGCGCCTCCGGCGCCGGCCGGGCTCATGATCGACAGTGGGATCGGGTTGCCGTCCGGGCCGGGCACGGTGACCTCCCGCCGGTCGACGGTACGACCGGCGAGCAGGGTGTCGACCGGGGTCGACGGGAGTTGACGCAGGTGGGCGAGGACCTCGTCGTCGAGCGGGGGCATCAGTGGCATCTCGGCGAGCAGCGTGCGCAGTTCGGGGTCGAGGTCGGGACGGGTCAGGGGCATGACGGATTCCTCTGTGCTCAGGGTGGCGAGGGGATGGTGCGGGAGGAAGGCGGCCGGCCGCCGCCCGACCGGCGCGGTGTTGGCGGGCGCGACGGCGGACCGGCCAGAACGACCGGCGGGCCGGCGGTCGTACCGGGATCAGTCGAGAGCGGCCTTGCCGCCGACCGGCACCTCGTCGACGTACCGACTCTCGCCGGCGACCAGCGGCGCCAGCCGCGCGACGTACGCCTTCGCCACCTCGCTCGCGAAGAACCTGCCGTGCGCCTCCTCGCTGGTCCAGCCCTCGGTGACGTGGACGACGTCACGGTCGCTGGCGGAGCGTCCGACCAGGAAGACGACACAGTCCTGGTGGGACATCACCGGCGCGTCGAGCAGCAGTTCGACCAGCGCGTCGCCCTGTCCGGGCCGCGCGGTCATGGTGGCGTGGAATCCGTGCGTGACGGTCACAGGAAGCTCCTGTCAATTCGGGGAGGCGCCGCAACGGCGCCGTTCTTCTGATGTCCCCATCTCAACAGCGTGACCAGCTGAAACGTTAGAATGAAGCTCCTCAGCTCTTGCCTGATCCTCCCATCCTGGAGAGGATCGGTGATCGGCAAGGGCCCCGGCCGCCCGGTGACCGGAGCCCGTGCCGACCTCTCAGCCGCAGGGGAGGTTGTTCAGCAGGAATCCGGCGGGTGCGGGGTTCGCGCCGCTGTGGGTGCCGAGGAGGCCGAACTGGACGCTGCCTCCGGGCGGGATGTCCGGGTTCCAGCTGGCGTTGCGGGCGGTGACCACGGCACCCTGCTGGCTGCCGCTGGCGTTCCAGAACGTGCCGGCGCGCTGCCCACCGGTCAGGTAGGTCCAGTTCACCGTCCAGCCGCTGATCGGCTCGGTGCCGGTGTTGGTGATCGTGATGGTGGCGGTGAAGCCGGTCCCCCACTGCTGGTCGACCCGGTAGCCGACGGTGCAGGCGACCGGCGGGGCGGTGCTGCCGAACGAGATCCGGTGCAGCTGGCCGGGCAGGTCGTTGACCAGGTACAGCTCGCCGTTCGCGTCCTGACCGAGGCTGGTCGGCTGGATGGTCAGCTCGGTCAGCGCCCGGGTCTGGTACGCCTCGCCCGGACCGGCCGGGGGCCGGACCACGATCGCCGTACCGGAGCAGTAGTCGGTGGCGAGGTAGGTGCCGGTGGCGAGGTCCGCGTACTCCTGCCCCCGGTAGACGTAACCGCCGATCACCGCGCAGCCGTCGGTGGAGGTGCGGTACGTGTGGACCGGCTCGACGTAGCTGGCGCCGGCCTGACACCGGTCGGGGTCGAAGACCACCGGCCCCTCGCGGCACGACCAGCCGAGGTTCGCCCCGCCCTGGCCCGCCGGCAGGTGGTTGATCTCCTCGTACGTCCCCTGTCCGACGTCGGCGATCCACAGTGACCCGTCACCGCCGAGGTCGTGGGAGAACTTCCACGGGTTGCGCAGCCCGTACGCCCAGATCTCCGGCCGGGCGTCCGCCGTGTCGACGAACGGGTTGTCCGCCGGTACGCAGTACGGCCGCCCGTCGCAGGACCGGCTCACGTCCAGTCGGAGGATCTTGCCCAGCAGGGTGCCGAGGTTCTGCCCGGAGTCGAGTACGTCGTCCGCGCCGCCGCCGTCGCCGATGCTCCAGTACAGGTGGCCGTCGGGGCCGAAGCTGACGTGTCCGCCGTTGTGGTTGCCGAACTCGGCGTGCGGCTGGCTCAGCACGACCTCTTCCCGGTCGGCCAGGACCGGGGTCTGGTCGGCGCTGTCCAGGGTGAACCGGGCCAGCGTGACCGCCCCGTCGGGCAGGGCGGTGTAGGTGAGGTACAGGGTGCGGGTCTCGGTGAAGTCCGGGGTGGTGACGAGGCCGAGCAGGCCGCGTTCGTTGCCGGAGACGTCGACCCGGTCGGTGATGTCGAGTAGTGGTTCGGCGGCCAGTCCGGTGTCCGGGTGGTAGACCCGGATCCGGCCCTGCTTCTCGGTGATCAGGAGTCGGCCGCTGCCGTCGTCGGGCGCGAAGATCGCGGTGGGTCGTTGCAGGCCGAAGGCGACCTGGGTGGTGCTGACGGTGAGCCGGTCGAGCGGTACGGCCGCCGCCGCGACCGCGCTCGCGCCGGGCTGGCTGCCCCCGGCCAACTCCACGCCTGACCAGCCGGCGGAGACGGCGCCCGGCTGACCGCCGGCGTTCGAGTCCGACCGGCCGGCGGAATTCGCGTCCGGCTGACCGGCGGCCGGGGTGCCGAGGGCCAGGATCGGACCGAGGACGGCGACCGCGCCGGCTGCGCAGAACCGCCCGAGGGATAGACGTCGCAGCATATTGACTCCCATCGGTTAACAGGAAGGTAATGCTGCGGACGACCTCTAGATCCACGTGTCCCGAACTATGGGAACGCTCCCATGGGACATTAACGGGCGGCGGTACGCATAGCGCGCAACTGGTCGAGGTGCATCGGCAGATGGATCCGGCCGTGGATGTCGAGCATCCGCCCCCACGGCAGCGACTCCTCGATGACCAGCTCGACACTCTCCCGCAGCCGGCAGTCCACCGGGGTCTCCGCCGCCGCCCCCAGCCGCTCCATCAGTCCGCAGAGTCGTCCGCTCGTGGTGTGCAGCCAGGCGGCCAGCCCGGGCAGCCCGGCCGGGTGCGCCACCATCGCGTCCACCTGCGGCGGCAACGTCGACTGCGCGTCGTAGTAGCTCCACGGAGAGCCGGCCAGCACCGCTTCGGTCGCCTCGATCAGCAACTCGTCGTTGGCCGCGAGGTGCGCCAGCACCTGCTCGACGGTCAGCTCGCCGGCCGGCGGCGGCCCGAACCCGCCCGCCGTCACCTCGGCGAGCAGGTCCTCGTACGTCCGACGTAACGCCGCCGCCTCCACCCGTCCGAGTCTAGGAAGCCACCCCGCCGACCAGGCGGTTATCGCCCGGATGCCCTCCCCGGGACACCGGGGACACCGCCGGTCAGCGGCGACCGCGTCGGGTCCGCAGGTAGTCGGAGACGACGTACCGGCCGAGATCCTCCAGTTCGGGGGTGAAGACCCGGCCGCCGGAGCGCCGGGCCACCGCGTCGACGAACCGGCGCAGCCCCGGGTCCTCACCGAGCATGAACAGGTTCATCGTGGCGCCGTACCGGGTCAGCTGGTCGACCTCGGCGACGGTCGCCTCGATCGTCTCCCGCAGCGGCGGCCAGTTGAAGATCCCGCCGCCGGTTTCCGGATCCAGGTGCGCGGTCGGTTCGCCGTCGGTGACCACCAGCACCACCGGCTCGGCGCCGGGATGCCGGCGCAGGTGCCGGCCGGCCAGCTTCAACGCGTGCTGCAGGTTGGTTCCCTGCACCAGGTCCGGCTCGACCCCGGCCAGCTCCTGCTGGCTCAGCGGCATCGCCTCCCGGCCGAAGCCGATGATCTGCAACGAGTCCTGCGGGAACCGGGTGGCGATCAGGTGGGCCAGCGCCAGCGCGGTCTGTTTCATCGGACCCCAGCGGCCCTCCGAGATCATCGAGAAGGAGAGGTCGACGCAGAGCGCCACCGCGGTCGAGGCGCGCCGTTCGGTCTCCACCACCTCGAAGTCCTCGACCGCCAGCGTCACCGGCACCCTGGCGCCACCGCGCCGGACCGCCCGGGCGACCGTGCGCACCACGTCCAGCGGCTGCTCGTCGCCGTACTCCCAGGGCCGGGACGCCCCGGTGACCTCGCCGGCGGCGCCCGCCGAGCGCAGGTCGTGCTCGCCCCGCCGGCCGCTCTCCAACTCGGAGAAGATCCGCCGCAGCGCGGTGCCGCCGAGCCGGCGCAGCGCCTTCGGGCTCAGGGTCAGCCCGTCGGAGCCCCGGCTCACCCAGCCCTGCCGGCGCAGTTCCCGCTCCAGCTCCCGCAACCGGCGTACGTCGTCGGCGGCGTCCCGGCCCAGGTTGCGCTGCACCGACTCCACGTCGATGTCGTCCAGGGTCGCCCCCGGATGCTCCTGGCCGAGCTGGTCCAGCAGGTCGTCGAGGTCGGCGATCTCGCCGAGCGCACCGGCCGCCTCGCCGTAGCCGAGCGGCTGGTCGCCCCGGACCCGCTCGGCGCGGTCCCAGGACAGGTCCGGCCGCAGCGACCGCAGGTTGGCGCCCAGCTGCGCCATCTGGTTGGCCAGCTCGGGCCCGAGCGCGGACTCCATCATCCGGGCCAGTTCCTCGCGCTGGTTCGCCGGCAGCGACCGCATCAGCCGTTCCCCGGCGGCGGCCCGCCGGGCGAGCGCGTCGACCAGCTCGTCCACGTTCGCCGGCTTCTCCGGGAACAGGTCGCCGTGCCGGCGCATGAACTCGGCGAACGCGTCGGTGGTGTCCTCGCCCCGGTCGTGCCGGGCCAGCAGGTCGTTGAGGTCGCGCAGCATCTCGGCCATCTGCCGCTGCACCGCCGGGTCGGCGGCGTCGCGCATCGCGTCCCGCAGCCCGCTGAACCGCTGTTCGAGTACGTCCCGCCGCAGCCCGTCGAGGATCTGCTGGTACGTCGCCCGCGCCTGGTCGCTGGCCCACCGGTAGCCGGAGAGTTCCTCGACCGCCCGGGCTGTCGAGCGGGGCAGGTTGTCCAGCACCGCCTCGTTGAACCGGGCCTCCGGGTCGTCGCGGCCACGCAGCTCGTCGCGTTCGGCGGCGAGTGCCTGGTCGAGCAGGGCCCGGGCCCGGGTCACCGCGCCGTCCAGGTCACCGCGGCGCAGCGCCTCCCGGCGCAGCCGGCGGGCCCGGGCGAGCAGGTCGTCGAGGCCGCCCCGCCCCTCGGGACCCCGCCGCAGCAGGTTGCGCAGCGCGTCCCGCAGGCTGCCGCCGGCCAGCACCTCGGCACCGACCGAGTCGACCGCGGCCCGGACGTCGTACGGCGGGGCGAGCGGGTCGGGGCCGCCGCGCCAGGAGCCGTACCGGAAACGGTTTCCGCCGGACACGGTCAGGCCCAGTCGTCGTCGGTGTCCGGGCGGCCACCGGGGTGCCGACCGCCGCCGCCGAACTCACCGCCGCCGGGGCCGCGCCGGCCGCGACCGCTCGGCGGGGTCTGCCCGCCGTACACCGTCCGGCCCTCGTCGGTGACGTCCTTGGCCAGCCGGCGGGTCAGGTGCAGCCCCTCCAGCACGAACTCGATGCCGGCGGCGGCCTCGCCCGGGGTCGGGGCGTCGCCGAGGCCGAGCCGGTCCAGCGCCTTGGCCAGCCCCGGCACGGTGCCGACCTGGCCGAGCAGGTCACTCGCGCTGACCAGCTCACCGGTCTCGACCACCGCCCCCTCGGCGACCAGCGTGGTGAAGCCGGAGAGGTCCAGCCCGGCCATCCGGGCCCGGAAGGTGTCGGCGGTCGCGGTCCGCAGCAGGTGGGCGAGGATCTCGATCTCCCGGCCCTCCTCGCCGCTCTCGAACTCGACCTTGCCGCGCAGGGTGCTGACCACCGAGGCCGCGTCGCCGACCCGGGCCACCGGCTCGATGTCGACCGGGTTGGCGGGCCGGCCGTCGGCCGTCGGAGCGGAGAGCAGGCCGGCCCGACGCAGCGCGGCGGCGGAGACCGTCTCGGCGGCGGCGATGGCGAACCGGGCCGAGACGCCGGAGCGGGGGTCGACCGACGGGGACTCCCGGACCGCCCGGGCGAACCGGGCCAGCACCTCCAGGACGTGCTCCGGCACGGTCGCGACCAGGGTCGCCTCCTGCCGGATCAGCTCCAGCTCCAGCTCCAGGTCGATCGGGTAGTGGGTACGGATCTCCGCGCCGAACCGGTCCTTGAGCGGGGTGATGATCCGCCCCCGGTTGGTGTAGTCCTCCGGGTTGGCGCTGGCTACCAGGAGCAGGTCCAGCGGCAGCCGGAGCTGGTAGCCGCGTACCTGGATGTCCCGTTCCTCGAGCACGTTGAGCAGCGCCACCTGGATCCGCTCGGCCAGGTCCGGCAGTTCGTTGACCGCGAAGATGCCCCGGTTGGTCCGGGGCACCAACCCGAAGTGGATCGTCTCCGGGTCGCCGAGGGTACGTCCCTGGGCGATCCGGATCGGGTCCACGTCACCGATCAGGTCCCCGACGCTGGTGTCCGGGGTGGCGAGCTTCTCGCCGTACCGCATCGACCGGTGCAGCCAGCCGATCGGCAGGTCGTCGCCGGCCTCGGCGACCGCCCGGCGGGAGGCCGGGGTGAGCGGGTGCAGCGGGTGCTCGTTGAGCTCCGAACCGCGGATCACCGGGGTCCATTCGTCCAACAACTGCCCCAGTGCCCGGATCAGCCGGGTCTTGCCCTGGCCACGTTCGCCGAGCAGGACCAGGTCGTGCCCGGCCAGCAGGGCCCGCTCCACCTCGGGGAGCACGGTCTCGTCGTAGCCGACGATCCCGGGGAAGCGGGGCTCGCCGGTCCTCATCCGGGCCAGCAGGTTGTCCCGGAGCTCCTCCTTGACGGTCCGGTACCGGTGTCCGGCGGCGCGCAGCTCGCCGAGCGTGCCGGGCAGGTCGGCCGGTGGGGTGGGCGGAACCAGGGAAGTCTCAGTCACCCACCTACGCTAGCTCTCGAACCGGGCGACCGGACATCAGCGAGTGGCCCGCGACGGGGCACCCGGACGGCCGGGGCGCGCCAGGGCCACGACAGGCAGTGGAGGACAGCGATGAGCGGGACCGGAAACGGAAACGCCGGAACCGGGGCAACCCGCAACCAGGAGGCGGTCATGCTCGCCTTCGGGGTGGCCATCGGCGTGGCGTTCGGCCTCGGCGCCGGAGTGCTGCTGGGCATGTCGATGGGCAACCTCGTGCTCGGCCTCAGCCTCGGGCTCGCCGTCGGTGCCGGGGTCGGCGCCGCGCTCGGCAGCGCGGTCGGCGCCGCCCGCCGCCGTTCGAACTCCGGGTCCTGAGGATCCGCACCGGCCGGCGGCGGCCCCGCCCGGAGCCTCCGGCTCAGGCGGCGAGTTCCGCCCGGACCAGCGCGGCCAACTCGGCCGGCCGTGAGAGGAACGGCGAGTGTGAGGAGTTCATCCGCAGCACCCGCTCGGCCCGCTTCGCCATGATCTCCTGAGCGAAGGGCGGCAGCGCGTTGTCTGCCTCGCAGACGACGAACGGCTTCGCGTAGGTGCTCCATGCGGTGTCATAGTCACTGATTGCCCTCGTCAGGCGGGTGACGGGAAGTCGGCTTTCTGGACTCGCGCCGCTGCGTGGGCCTGTCGAGACGGGGGGCTGGCAGTCCCGTCGACTGTCGGGGTTCGGTTAACCGAACCACGGGGTTCCGTGGTGGCACCATTGGCCGGCCCGTGGCTCGCGGCAAGCATGGAGACGTACCCGTCATGCCTTGCCGGAAGGATGTTTCCCATGCTCACCACTACCGCCCTGCCGCCTCGTCCGCTGGCCCGCCGCCTCGCCCCCGTGGCCTCGCTGCTGCGCGCGCCGGTGCGCGCCGACACCTGGCGGCGGACCGCGTACACGGTCGTCGCGCTGCCCGTCGCGGTGGCCAGCGTGCCGTTGTCGCTCGTCGGCGGCCCCTCGGGGCGGCTGCAACGCGGGGTCGCCCGCGCGCTGCTGCGCCTGGAGGTCGGCGAGCCGGCCCGGACCGGCCCGAGGGCGTTGGCGCATGCGCTGCTGGCCACCCCTCTCAACTTGCTGATCCTGGTGATCACCGGATACGGCTGGTCGCTCGCCCTGCTCAACCTCGCCTACCCGGCCCGGTCGCTGGTCGGTCTTGGCTCCGGCGGCGCCGACGCCTGGGGCGGACCTACCCTGGCTGGCGCCTGGGCCTTCCATGCCCTGACCGGTGGGCTCGGTTTCCTCCTGCTCATGCCGTGGGTCGTGAAGGGGCTCACCTGGGTCCAGGGCCGGCTCGTTCGCGGCCTGCTCGGCTGAGCGGGCACACTTTCGGGGTGGGCACGGTGCGGACTGTCGGCGGTCAACTGGTGCGGGCACCGATCGCCCGCGGAACGTGGGCGGAGCTGGCGTACGTCATCCTTGGCGCGCCGCTCGCGCTCCTGGGGGTCGCCTACGTCTTGGTCTGCGGCCTGCTGGGCGCCGGTCTGGCGATCACCGCACTGGGCATCCCGATCCTGGCGATGGCCATTCCCGCCGCACGGTGGTTCGGGCGGATCCGTCGCGCTCTCGTCCGTACCCTGTTGGGCGAGAGCGTCCCGGCGCCCGCGGCGTTCCACGCCGGTCAAGGCCTGTTCGCCCGGACAAGCGCCGGGCTGCGGGACACCACGGGTTGGCGGGCGGTCGCATACCTGATGGCAGGCCTGCCGGTGACGCTGCTCGGGCTGTCGGCGGTGGTGGTCACCTGGGCCTGGGGCCTGATCGCGTTGACCTATCCGCTCCAACACGCGCTGGGTGTCAACCAGCTGACCGCCCGTGACGCGGACGGCGTGATCCGGCACGGGTTCCTGCTCGGTGGGCTCGTTCTCGACACCTATCCCCGGTTGCTGCTGGTCAGCGTGGGGGGCGTGGTGCTGCTACTACTCGCCCCCTGGGCCGTCCGGGCCGTCGTGCTGCTCGACCGGCTCCTCGTCCGGAGTCTGCTCGGCCCCGACGGTGCCGCCCAGCGGATCGCCGACCTGCGGCGGACCCGGGCGCTCGCCGTTGACGACGCCGCCGCGACACTGCGCCGGATCGAACGCGACCTGCACGACGGCGTACAGGCCAGCCTGGTGGCGCTGGGCATGAACCTGACGATGATCGCGGAAACGCTCGGTGGCGACGCCTCCGAAACCACCCGCAGCCTGCTCACCACCGCGCAGACCACCGCCAAGGACGCCATCAGGGAACTGCGCAACGTGGTTCGCAGCATCCACCCGCCGGCACTGGACGACGGGCTCGACACCGCCATCGCCACACTCATCGCGCGCGGTCCGATCCCGGTGAGTCTGCACATGGACATCACGCAGCGGCCGTCGCCCGCGATCGAGACCATCGCCTACTTCTGCGTCGCGGAACTGTTCACGAACGTCATCAAGCACAGCGGCGCGGACCACGCGACCGTCGAGATCAGCCAACGCGACGGCCACCTGCGCGTACGCGTCAGCGACAACGGCCACGGCGGAGCCCACCTCGACGGTGGCACCGGCCTGCGTGGTCTCCTCGACCGAGCCGCCACCGTCGACGGAACCATCGACCTGGTCAGCCCGCCCGCCGGCCCCACGGTGGTCACCATCAACCTGCCGGCACAACCCTGAGAGCCGAGATGTACATCATCATCGCCGAGGACAGCGCCATCC
Organism: Plantactinospora sp. B24E8; assembly: GCF_039871735.1. NCBI lineage: Bacteria > Bacillati > Actinomycetota > Actinomycetes > Micromonosporales > Micromonosporaceae > Plantactinospora > Plantactinospora sp. B24E8. The sequence continues at coordinate 156,245 of NZ_JBDPMH010000003.1, read as the reverse complement.
TGCGCGACGGTCTCGCCCAACTGCTCGGCTTACGTGGCCATCGGGTCACCACGGTCGGCGACGCCGCCGCCCTGCACGCCGCCGTCGCCGAAGAACCACCCGACGTCGCGGTCATCGACATCCGGATGCCGCCCACCCACACAGACGAGGGGCTGCGCGCGGCGGTCGAGCTACGCCGCCGCCTCCCCGCCGTCGGTGTCCTGCTCTTCTCCCAGTACGTCGAGACCCGGTTCGTGGACACGCTGCTGGCCGACGGCTCCGCAGGGGTGGGCTACCTGCTCAAGGAACGGGTCGTCGACATCGGCGACTTCAACGACGCCCTCGACCGAGTCGCGGCCGGGGGCACCGCGCTGGACCCCGAGGTTGTCACCCAACTATTCGGCCGAGGCCGCCGCAGCGACAGCCTCGCCGCACTCACCCCACGAGAACGCGAGGTGCTGTCCCTCATGGCCGAGGGCCGCACCAACGCCGCGATCGCCAGAACGTTCGTCGTCACCGAACGGGCCGTCGAGAAACACATCGCGAACATCTTCACCAAGCTCGGTCTCGCCGCATCGGACACCGACCACCGCCGGGTCCTCGCCGTCCTCCGATACCTCCAATCCAGCTGACCCTGCTCAGCCGTTCTGCGGGTCGGCCAGACCGGCCCGCCACGCCCAGGCGGCTATGCCCACCCGGTTGTTGAGCCCCAGCTTCGCCTGGATGTTCGCGACGTGGGTCTTGGCCGTGCCCGCGGAGATGAAAAGCTCGGCGCCGATCTGCGCGTTGGTCAACCCCTGGGCGACCAGCCGTACGATGTCGGTCTCGCGGTTGGTCAGGGCGTGGGGCGCCGGGGGCCGCTCGGCCCGGGTCACCGCGCGCAGCAGCCGGACGGTGACCTGGGGGCTGATCAGCGCGTCACCGGCCATCGCGGCACGGACTCCCTCAATGAGAAGCGCCGGCCCGGACCGCTTGAGCAGGAAGCCACATGCGCCGTTGCGCAGCGCGGCGTCGACGTACTCGTCGAGGTCGAAGGTGGTGACCACGACCACCCGCTGGCCCGCCTCGGTGAGCAGCCGGGTCAGTTCCAGTCCGTCGATGCCGGGCATCCGGATGTCGGTGAGCACGACGTCGGGCCGCAGCCTGCGCGCCAGGTCCAGGGCCGTGGTCCCGTCGGCGGCCTCGCCGACCACCGTGATGTCGGGCTGGGAGTCCAGAACGAGGCGGAAGCCGCTGCGCACGTCCCGCTGGTCGTCGGCGAGTAGGACCCGGATGCTGTTCATGCCGCGACCGCCGGAATGACGGCGACGACTTCCCAGCCACGCTCACACGGCCCGGCAGACAGCGTGCCGCCACCCGCGGCGACCTGCTCCCGTAGGCCGGAAAGGCCCCGCCCACCCCGCCTGTCACGCCGTTGCGGGGGCGACTGCCCCGCCGTGTCGTTGCGGACCCGCACCTCCATCGCGGAAGCGTCGCCAGTGACGGAGACGTCGACCCGGGTCGCCGTCGGCGCGTGCCGCCGGACGTTGGTCAGCGCCTCGACCACGATCCGGTACGCCACCGCCGCGCTGTCCCGGGGCACCTCGCCGACCGGGAGGTTCTGGACGAGTCGCACGTCGAGGTGACCCGCGGTGCGGAATCGGTCGACCAGACCCGGCAGGTCATCCAGCGTGGGCAGCGGCCGTACCGTGCCGACGTCCGGTTCGTGCAGCATGCCGACCATCCGGTCCATCGTGGCCAACGCGGCCAGACCGGCCGCCTCGATCCGCGCCAGTGCCGGGCCGGCCACCTCCGGCCGGCTGTCCGAGACGAAGCGGGCCGCCTGGGCCTGCGCCACGATCCCACTGAGGTCATGGGCGACAAAATCGTGCAGGTCACGCGCGACCTGCAGGCGTTGGTCATGTCGGGCCCGTTCGACGGCCACGGCCCGCCGGTGCACCATCAGCCGCGGGTAGCCGCCGACGACAACCGCGACAATGGTGGGCGTTGTCCAGACCGTCGACGCGGCGATCCGCTCCGTCGCGGCGATGCCGTCGGTGAACGGCCAGAGCACCAGTGCCATCGCGGCCCCGGCGAGCCCCGCAGCAGGAGCGATGTGTCGGTGCGGCCCCCACCGCACCGCGACGGCCAACAGCGCCGCGAGGACGGCCATCAGCAGAGGGAAGAGGTACGGCGGGCTGCCGACGTCGACCACGAACGTCACACACAGCAGGGAACCGCTGGCCGCCATGCTGAGCCAGCCAAGGTGCCGACGCGTCATCGCCCGATCGTAGGTGGGCCTCGCCGTATGCCGGTCGGCACAGAACAGCACGCCGTTGGGCAGCATCTCTGCCCATCGGCAGATGGTGCCCGGCACCCGGCGCGGCCGAGGCTGGAGAGGCAGCGGCGAGAGACGCCGCGCGGTCACGAGGAGCAACATGTCTCCATGGGTGAAGGCGGCGGCCATCGCCGCCCTGGGCGTCCTGACGACGCCGTCCGTCGCGCAGGCGGCGCCGGCCGACCACGCGGCCTTGGCCGGTCTCGGGCGGGTGGTGCTCAATGAGCCGGGTGCGCTCGGGCATCCGGTGTGGTTCGGAGTAGCCGCATCGGCTGCCATGGACGGGGAGTCGCACGGCCGTTTCTGGTTCCGGCACCTGCTTCCCGACGGCTCGCTGCTCGGGCAGGCCTGGGCCGACGTGACCTGCCTGCGGGTGACGGGCAATGTCGCGTTGTTCACCGCGGTCGTACCCGAGGGGGTGGGGCCGATGAAAAACCACGCGTTCTACATGAAGGTCATCGACGGTGGTGGTGCGCGCCCGGATCAGGTGGCGTTCATCCAGGCCCGTGGCGGGCCGGACCGGCCACCGACCAGGTGCCTCGACTTTGACGTGGAGTATCCGGGTCAGCCCCGCCACCAGGTCCGCACCGGGGGGTACGCCGTCCATGGTCACTGAGCGGATCTCCTCGGCGCCGGTCACGGGTCGGGTCGGGTGGTGGCGGCGTTGGCCCGCCTGGTCGGGGTACCTGGCGGCCGGCTGGTCCCTGACGTACGCCATGCTCGGGCTGTACTGGACGGCCGGCGGTGACGGTTTCCCGTTCGCGCCGATCGACGACGACCACAGGTCGGGGTCGATCCTGGAGGGCACCCCGGTCGAGGTCGTCGCGCCGCTCATGGCGCTGCTCGGCCTGCTCGGTACGGTTGTCGCGCTGGGGATGGCCCGAGGCGCCGGCTCCCGCCGCCAGTCAGCGGCGATGATCGCCTTCGGCTGGCTCGTGGCCGCCGGCCTGACCCTGATCATCCCGGACTACATCCTGATCGCCCTGCTGGCGTTCGGCCCGCTGCTGCTGGTTTTCGCCTTCACCGGTGTGCCCGGTCCGCAGGACGGCATCGGCGACATCCTGTACTGGCACCGCACCAACCTGATCATCCTGTTCGTGGGCGGTCTGTTGTGGGCCGTGGCCACGCTGGCCTACCAGCGGCGGAGCCGCGCGGCTTGTCAGCACTGCGGGCGTCGTCACGGGCCGGCCGGCGACGGCCCGTCCCGGCGGACGCTGCTGCGGTGGGGGCGCTGGGCGGTCGCGATCGCCTGCCTGGCGCCACTGCCGTACGAGATCACCAGGGTGGCCTGGTACCTCGGAGTCCCTCTCGGCATCAGCCGCGACTTCCTCACGATGATGCAGAACACCAACGGCATGCTCGAGGTCGGGTTGGGCTGCGCCGTCGCGTCGGCGCTGGGCGGCGTGCTCACCCACGGCCTGGTCGGCCGCTGGGGCGAGGTCTACCCACGGTGGATCTGGTTCAAGGCGGGAAGACCGGTGCCCCCTGCCCTCGCGATCGTGCCGGCATCCCTCGTCGCCGTCGTCCTCATCCCGGCCGGGCTGATGATGCTCTGGGACCCCGCGATCCGCGACGGATGGGGACTGCGGCTTCCCAGCGTGGCCTGGGTGCTCTGGGGCGCCGCTCTCGGTGCGGCCACCATCGCCTACCACCTGCGCCGGCGCGGCGCCTGCCGGCACTGCGGACAGGGGACGGACGCGGTGCCGGCGGTGGGAGAGCTCCAACACTCGAACTGATCCACCACTACTCGAGGTGTCGCCGTGACCGGTGTCGATCGCCCGCTCGCCGGCCGCCCGGGAGAGGTTTCCCGGCGGCGGGCGGACCGGGCCGGCACGGACGACACGCGAGCGGGTACGCCGGCGGACGTGGCTGGTCTTCGCGCAGGCTTCGACCCGTCAGCTCCGGGCGGCGCCGTGGCCATTCGAGGCCCCGCCGGTGGCGACGGCGGCACGCGGCCGGGTGGACAGGCCGACCCGCAGTGCCCGGAGCAGGACGGACGGCCGGCTCAGCGCGCTCGGGTGGTCGAGCATCGTGGTGACCCGGTTCAGCCGCTTGCTGAGCACCGGATCGGTCTGCGAGGCCCGGAAGACCAGGTCACCGAACCACTTCGTGATCTTGTATCCGCGCGGGTACGGCCCGTTGACGTGCGGCAGTTCGATGTCGGCGGAGGTGGAGACCTGCCAGGCCGCGTCCACGACCACCCGGACCAGGTCGAAGTACGCGTGTGCGGGTTGGTCCCGTACCGACGACGGGTTGGAGCGCAGGTACGCCGACAGGCAGGAGGCGTGCAGCATCGCCGACGTCATGCCCTGCCCGTACACCGGGTTGAACGAGGCGACCGCGTCCCCGGCGGCGACCAGCCCGGCCGGCAGCCGGTCGAGCTGGTGGAATTCCCGCCGCCGACTGTCCGCCTGGTGGTACGTGATCACGTCGCTGAGCATCTCCCCGTACTCGGCGATGGCGCCGAACATCTCCGGATACTGCTCCCGGCAGCGCTTGGTGAAGTCGGCGACGTCGCGGCTGGGCCGGTCGGTGTCGTAGCCGGCGACAAGCATGATCCAGCGGTCGTCCTCGACCGAGTTGATCCCACCGATCCTGGCGGTACGCCCCGGTCCGGCCATGGTGTGGTAAACCACCACCCAGGTGTCGCTGATCTTCTCGTCCCGCCGGTACAGCGCGGTCGCGTAGTTCAGTTTGATCGGCATCCGCCGCATCGGCGGCTTGGGCCAGCCGTTCTCGTCGAGCCAGTCGCCGAGCCGACTGGACCGGCCCATCGCGTCGACCACGAAGTCGGCGCCAACCGCGACCGGTTCGCCACCGCCCTCGGGTACGTACCGCACGCGGGACACCCGGGACGGGGCGAAGTCGATCCCCTCGGCCCGGCCGTACACCATCCGGATGTTGTCGATGGCGAGGGTGCGCCGCCGGACCAGCGCCTCCAGGAACGGCCGGGTGGTGATCAGACCCGGACCGGACGAGCCGGGCTTGGGCGGCAGTCCCTCCACCCCGTTGATGAAGATCCTGGCCGCGACCTCGTCGGACGGCGGCAGTGGGGCGCCCAGCGCGAACGCCTCCTCGGCGATGCCGGGGAACCAGCGTTCCAGCTGGACCTGGCCGGCCGGCAGCAGCGCGTGCACCTGGCTGCCCTGCGGTACGCCGGGCCGGGGCCCACCGTCCACGTCCGACGGATCGCGTTCGACGATCAGCACCTCGTCGGCGTGGTCGCTGAGCACCCGGGCCGCCATCAGTCCGGCGATGCTGCCGCCCAGCACCACCGCCCGTCGCATGACCACGGTGGTGTCGCCCGGCGGCTCGGCGGTCGTGATCTGGGCGAAGAGCCGGGACGGGGAGGCGGGCACTCGATCAACTCCTTGTGGTCGGGCCGGTCCTGGCGGTCCGCGGCGAGCCGGATCACCACGGCGATGAACCAGGACGCATCGACGAGCACCCGCATCCTACGTGGACGATCCCGCCCGTGACGATGTCAACCGTTCCGGGCCGCCTCCGGGCCGGTGATCCGGCGCAGCAGCGGCAGCGTCGAGGCGATGATGGCCAGCGACACCACCAGTCCGCCGACGACCATCAGATAGAACGGCAGGTCCGGCGGCCGCAGGGCGTAGTCGAGCTGCGCGGTGAGGAAGAGGTGCGCGGCCAGGAGTCCGGTACCGATCGCCACCACGGCGACGGTCAACAGTGGCACCACGGTCTCCAGTGCGACAACCCGACGCAGGGTAGACAGCTGGACGCCGGTGAGCCGGAGCAGGCTGAACGGGCGACGACGGTCGCTCAGCCCGCCGGCGACGCTGACCGCCAGGCTGCAACCGGCAATCGGCAGGCTGGCCAGCATGATCACGTTGGCCAGTTGCTGGAACTGCGTCATCTGTCGGGCGGCGTTCGACTCCCACTCGCGGACGCTGGCCGGGAAGCGTCCCAGCGGGAACGCGGTGGCCAGCATCGTCCGGGCCTGTTCGAACGCGGCGGGGCTGGTGGTGTCGACCACCACCGAGAGGATCGGCTGGCGGTCGACGTCCGCGGGCGCGATCGTCGCCGCCTCCCAGACGTACGTGTCGTTGGTCAGGTCGAAGGCGCGCATGCCGATCAGGTCGCTGGGGACGGCGGCGACCTGGGCGCCGGCCGGGCAGCTGCCGAAGACCGCCAGGCGGTCCAGTTCGGCACAGGTGACCAGGCCGTGCCAGCCGTCCGGGTCGGGGTTGGTGTGCACGACGGTCACACTCCGCACCCCGGGGATCGTGCCGAGCCCGGCCGGGATCTGCTCCGGTGTCGGCGCCGGGCCGTCCTCCGGCCAGAACGTCTTCGCCAGCGAGGTGGTGGCGACCGAGTCGGTACGCGGCTCGCCCCGGTTCGCGACGAACGTGGTGATGGCGCCGGTCGCCACACTCGTCACGAAGAGCGCCACAATCAGCCCGCTGACCGAGCGGAACCCGGCCTGCGGATCGTCGGCGAGCCGGCGGGCGGCGATCAGCGTGGCGGGTCGGCTCGCCCGCCCGGCCAGTGCCCGGGCCCCGGCCATGGTCAGCCACGGCCCGGCCAGCACCAGCCCGGTCAGGATCAACACAAACCCGGTGAGGTACGCGGTCAGCTGTCCGTTCGTGCTCTCCGGGCGCCGGCCGATGAAGTACGCCATCTCGGCGAGCCCGGCGACCAGCGGGATCAGCCGCCAGGCCCCCGGCGGTTTCGGGGTGACCCGTCGACTCACCCCGAGCGGGGAGATCCGTACCCGACGCAGCGCCAGCCAGGACGCGACGACGGCACCGAGCGGGACGCCGAGCCCGACGCAGAGCACGTCGAGGAAACGCAGCGACAGGTCGGTGGTGAAGAACGGTTCCCCGGTGAACGGGATCGCGGCGAGCGCCGGGCGGATCACGAGGAAGAGGCCGAACCCTATGACGGTGCCGACGATGGCCGCGACCGTGGCCTCCACCGCCGAGATGACGGTGATCTGCCGTGGGGTGGCGCCGACCAGCCGCATCGCGGCGAAGCGCTGCTCCCGACGGGTCGCGGCCAGCCGGGTCGCCGTACCGATGAAGATCAGCACCGGGAAGAGCAGCGCGGCGGCCACGACGGAGAGGACGAGCGCCATCGCGTCCTTGTTGAATCCGAGATAGCAGCCGCTGCAGGTGGACGGGTCGCCGGTCATGATCCGGTCGACCCGTACCGCGCCGAGCGGTTCCAGCTCGGCCGGGGTCCGGCCGACGACCACCAGCAGGGATTCCGGGGACGGCAGGGCCGCCGGGCCGATGAGACCGACCTGCTGGCCGGGGAAGCGGTCGCCGAGTTCCGCGGCCGGGGTGTCGCGCAGCAGGTCGTCGAGGGCCGGCGAGACATAGAACTCGCCCGGTCCGGGCAGGCGCGGCAGGCCCGGCGGTACGGGCGCGTCCGGGCCCTGCGCGGCAACGTCGATCCGGCCGATGGACCGGGCGTCGTGGTAGTCCTCCCGGAGCAGCCACCACAACGTGTCCCCGGACGACGGCGCCGACGGGTCGGCGGACCCGGCCGAGGGGTCGGGAGTGGTGGAGACGATGGCGGTGTTGAGCCAGGCGTACCGCAGGTTCTGTGCCTGTGCCGCGTTGAGTCCGGCCACCACGGAGAGCAGCAAGCCGACGCCGAGCGCGACCGCACCGGCGATGATGACGAGCCGGGTGGCGGCCTCCCGGCCACCGGAGAGGGTGAGTCGGAGCCCGAACCGGATCATGCGTTCACCAGCGCGTTCACTCGGCCGTCGCGGACGATGACCTGCCGGTCGGCGTACGCGGCGACCCGGGCCTCGTGGGTGACCAGCACGACCGTGGTCCCCTGCTCGCGGGCGGATTCGACGAGGAGGTCCATGACCTGTTCGCCGGTGAGGGTGTCGAGGGCGCCGGTCGGCTCGTCGGCGAAGAGCACGCCCGGCCGGGCGACCAGGCCCCGGGCGAGGGCCACCCGTTGTGCCTGACCGCCGGAGAGTTCACCGGAGCGGCGTTGTTCCATCCCGGCCAGGCCGAGCCGCTCGAACCACGGTCGGGCCTGCTTCAGCGCGGCGGCCCGACGTGTCCCGCCGAGCAGCAGTGGCAGTGCGACGTTCTCCTCGGCGGTGAGTTCCGGTACGAGCTGTCCGAACTGGAAGACGAAGCCGAACTGGTCGCGGCGGAGCAGGCTGCGGTCGTACTCGGTGAGGGTGTCGATCCGGCGACCGTCGAAGTGGATCTCGCCGGAGTCCGGTACGAGGATGCCGGCGAGGCAGTGCAGCAGGGTCGACTTGCCGGATCCGCTCGGGCCCATGATGGCCACCATCTCGCCCGGACTCACCGAGAGACTGGCCCCGCGCAGGGCCGGGGTCTCGCCGAAGGACAGGACGACGTCACGCGCCTCGATCGCCTTCATGCCCGGGTCACCACCTTGCGCAGCGCGTCGAGCCGGGCGACCGTGGTGTCGATCCAGTGCAGGTCGGCCTCCAGCCGGATCAGGCCGTGGTCGGCGAGCAGGGTGTCGACGAGGTCACCGGTGCGGCGGATCTCGGTGAGTTCCTTCATCCGCCGCAGGTGGGCGGCGCGTTGGGCGTCCAGGTACTCCTCGGCGGGGCGGCCGAGCATGAGGGCGAGCACGACCTTGGTGAAGAGCACGCTCTGCAGGTTGGGTTCGGCCTCGACCGGTTCGGTCAGCCACGAGTCGACGTCGGTCGCGCCCTGGTCGGTGATGACGTAGCGCTTGCGTTCGGGACCGACGCCCGGCTCGACCTCGCCGATGACGATCTTGCCGTCCCGGGCGAGCCGGCCGAGCGTGGAGTAGACCTGGCCGAACGGCAGTGGCTTGCCCCGGCTGAAGAAGGTGTCGTAGTCGCGCTTGAGGTCGTAGCCGTGGCTGGGCTCGCGTCCGAGCAGGCCGAGAAGGGTCATGGGAACGCTCATGCGATGACCATACACCGGGGGTATACCCCGGGTATATACCTCCGGGGTACATGCCCGGTGCATGGCCGCCGTCGAGCCGACTGACCTGCGGTTACGAGACGAGAAGGAGCGCGCTGATCACCAGCATCACCGCCGCAGTGGCGCCGTGGATGCCGTAGGCGGCCGCCCTGGGCCCGTTGCTGCGCAGCACGATCAACGCGTCACCCACGGGGATGCCGGTGGCGACCAGCATGAACCAGCCCAGCAGGTGGGTTGCCCCGCCGATCAGCACCACAAAAATGAGGAGCCCGGAGGCGATGTCCCGCACGGCCTTGACGGTCAGCCAGGCCCGGAAGGTGGGGTCCGCCGTCGGGGTGTCGGGGATACCAAAACCGGCCGCGTTCTGCGGAGCCCAGAAGGCAAGTACGCCGATGACGATGATGCCCACGCCGATCAGGCCGGCGAGCACGGTGGCGACGGTGCCGAGCATGTCGCTTCCTCTCGTTAGCAGCGCCCCAGATCCTAGCGGCGCTAGATGTTAGGTCGACGATAAGGATGCCTCCGACAGAATGTCTAGCGTTGCTAGGATCACAACATGTCCGCCGTCAAGGAGCGCCGTGAACGTGAGCGCGCCCAACGCCATCAACTGATCATCAGCGCGGCCCGCGAACTCGCCGAAGCCGAAGGCTGGGAGGCGGTGACGACCCGACGGCTCGCCGAGCGCGTCGAGTACAGCCAGCCCGTGCTCTACAGCCACTTCAACGGCAAGGACGCCATCGTCCGCGCCGTCGCGATCGACGGCTTCGGCGAACTCGCCGTCCAGCTGCGCCAGGCCCGGCTCGCCAACCCCGAGCCACGGCAGGCCCTACCCGCCGTCTGTCGCGCCTACCTGGCGTTCGCCACCGAGCGACCCGCCCTCTACCAGGCGATGTTCGTGATGCCGACGGACGTGAAGTTCGCGCACGCCGAGACACCACCCCAGCTGCGCGCCGGCTTCGACGAGTTCGTCGGCTGTTTTCCGCCGGACACCCCGGGACGCGAACTGCTCGCCGAGGTCGTCTGGAGTGCGTTGCACGGCATAGCCACCCTGTCGCGCAGCGGCCGTGTTCCCCTGGACAGCCAGGAGGAACGGCTCGACCTCCTGGTCAGCCGCTTCGCATCGCGGAGCGACCGGGACTAACCCGTGGCGAGGGTGGCGCCGGACTCCGGCCTGGTGGCCTCGAAGAGGGCGACGTTGCCACGCACCGTCACCTGGATGTCGGTGAACCGGGTGTCGAGCTGCCAGCGCAGGCCCGCCAGGTCGTCGTCGGTGTTGTGAAAGATGCCCTTGCCGTTGTAGACCGCCATCAGCCGGCGGGCCGCCCCGGTGACCTTCACCCCGGAGGAGAGGATGGTGCTGCCGAAGAAGCGTCCGCCGGGACGCAGCGCCGCCACCGCGTTGTCCAGCACCGCGCCCTTCTCCGCCCAGTTGCCGGGCAGGCAGTGCAGCACGAAGTTCAGCCCGACCGAGTCGTACGAGCCGGGTGGCAGGGTGGTGTCGTCGAACGGCAGCGGCCGGAGCAGGTCCGCCCGGACCGTCTCCGGCCGGTAGCGGGCCAGCCGGGCCGCGCTCATCCGGAGCACGGTCGGGTTCAGGTCGACCAGGGTCAGCTCGGGTGCCGCCGTCGGGAACCGGCAGTGGTCGAGGAGGTACGCCGTACCGGGGCCGAGCTCGAGGTGCCGACCGCCGGTGTTGCGGTGGTAGTTGTCGAGCATGTGCCGCTTGGGGCAGCGCCAGATGAGCCGGTTGGAGAAGCCGAGCACGTAGACGTCGTAGGTGGCCAGCACGAACCGGTTGTAGATCGCCTGTCCGGCGATGACCTCTTCATCGGTGGGCATGGCACTGCTCCTCGCACATCGTCCCAGCTAACCGGGCCCGGCGGGATCACCGCCACCCCCGTCCGGCAGGCATTTTCACACACTGTGAAGATCCGATCCCCTGCACGGGACCCGTGGGTAAGTAATCCCACCGTCGCCGATCGGAATCACCGGTGGACGGAAAGACGGTCGCGCCCGGGGGGGCGGGCGCGCCCCGGTGCTCGGAAGCACCCCGGCGCGACACCGTGCGACCGGTCAGCAGGTGGCGTCCAGGCCGGCCCAGTCCGCGCGGTCGTTGTAGCCGCCGTCGGCCGCGTCTCCCACCAGCAGGTCGAGCACGCGTACGCCGGTCAGGTCGACGTCGAGCTGGCGGACCGCGTCCCGGGTGACGACTCCACTGTCGAACAGCACCCGGCCGTCGCCGACGACCTGGAAGGTGGCGGTGCCGCCCTCGGGGCCGACGTTGCGGACCGCGTCGTCGATGCCCACCGTCGCGGTGAGCCGGCTGCACCGGTCGCCGAGGTAGTAGCGGACCGTCGACGGCGAGGCGACGCCGAGGCCGGTCGGGTACACCTGGCCGAGCAAACTGATCGGCGACCCGCCGCCGACACTGCGGTCGACCGTCGGACTCATCCAGCCGCTGGTGGCGCTGATCCAGGTGTGGTGCGAGAGCACTGCCGCGCCGCTCGGCGGGGTCGGGGCGACCACCACCGCCGAGGCGCTCGTCTGCCGCTGCCGGCCGTGCCCGCGTACGTCGTACGAGGTGGTGGCGGTCAGGGTCGCGGAGCCGGCGGTGGTGTCGGCCGGCAGCGTGACGGCGAAGGCGAGGGTGGTGGTCCGTCCGCCCGCCAGCCGCTCCGGCGCCCGGCCCAGCGGTCGGACCGTCCAGCCGGCCGGGGCGGCCAGCTCGACGCGCGGTGCGGTCACCGGCTGGGCACCGTCGTTGCGGACGGTCACCTCGACCCGTGCCTGGTCGCCGCCGGCGACCACCGGGGCGACCCCGGTCGGCAGCGGGTCGCCGCCGACCTCGGTCACCTGCGGCAGCCCGGCGACGACGTGCGGTACGCCCGGCTTGCCCTTGGCCCTGGCGACCCGGAACAGGGCCGTCCCGTGTGCCGGTACGGCGGCGCTGATCGTGCCGGCGCTCTCGGTGACCTGGTTGGTCCAGGCGTTGGCGAGGGTGAACCGGTCACCGGTGAGCCCGACGGACGTCGCGGTGGTGGTCAGGGTCGCCGGGCTGTCGCCCCGGTTCAGCAGCAGCACCGCGCGGTCGCCGTTGGCGAGCCGCTTGACCCAGGTCTCGGTGGTGCCGGCCGGGCCGACCCGGACCGCCTGCACCCCGGCCGGGTCCTGGTTGATCGCCAGCACCTCGGGGTCGGTGAGGATGTCGACCGAGGTCTGGCTGAGCGTGCGGACGTCGCTGGCGATGACCAGCGGCGCGGCGGCCACCGACCAGAGCGTCATCTGGCTGCGGAACTCCTCGTCGGTCATCCCGAGTTCGGGGCCGAGGTAGTCCGGGTCGTTGAAGTGGCCGGGGCCGGCGGCCTCCGGGTGCCGGGCGTTCGCGTCGTAGTTGCGCAGCACGTCCTTGTACTTGATCTCACCGACGAAGCCGACGTCGGTGTAGGTCCGCCAGGACTGCGCGATCCCGGGCGCGTAGCTCCAGGAGTGCGTCGACTGCTGCTCCTCCGGGTAGTTTCCCCAGTCGGGCGAGGTCACCGGGTTGCAGAGGTTGAAGATGATGTCCCGCCCGCTGGCGTTGTTGCGCAGCGCCTCGGCGAACTCGGTGTAGACGGTCTTCGGGTCGAGGTCGGCGGCGATGCCGCAGAGGTAGTCCACCTTGACCGCGTCGAACTCCCAGGCGGCGAACTGGTCGGCGTCCCGCTGGTAGTAGCCGTGGCTGCCGAGCCCGCACCTGCCCGGGATGTAGGGCCCGGCGTCGGTGTAGATGCCGGCCCGCAGCCCCTTGCCGTGGATGTAGTCGACAAGCGGTTTGAGGCCGTTGGGGAACCGGGTCCGGTCGGCCTGGAGGTCACCGGCGGCGGTACGCGGCTCCGGGTCCTGCCAGCCGCCGTCCAGCCAGACGATGTCGTAGCCGGCGTCGGCCAGGCCACGGGAGACGAGGGCGTCGGCGACCTGCTTCACCGATTCCTCGGAGAACTCCCCGCCGAGCCCGTAGTAGGTGTTCCAGCCCTGGTAGGGCGTGGGGCTGAGCACCTGGGGTGTGCTGGACGGGTGGCTGGTGACGCCTGCGTCGGCCGAGGCGGCGGACGCGGGCACGGTCACGGTGAGCAGGCCGGTGGTGAGGGCGATCAGCGCGCTGAGATGTCGTTTCACATCGGTTCCTTTGCTACCCGGGTAGGGGGATGGCAGCCGGTGACTCCTGCGGCGTGTTTCGCCGATCTTGCAGCTCGTTACGGATCGATGTCAAGATTAATTCGTAAATTATGAGGCTCGGAGCGACAGGGCTCCGCCTCGCGCGGCCCGTCGCCGAACGCCTGTCCGCGCTCCGGGCGCCTGTCCCTGCTCCGGGCGCCTATCCGCGTTCCGGGCCCGGTGGGGCGGCGGCGTTGTCGCCGGCAGGCGGGGCGAGTCTGGTGTGCAGAACCTCGCGGGCCTGTTCGGCGGCGCGGACGATGCTCTCGCTCATGAAGTCGAGGAAGCGGGCGACGTTCTCCAGCCGGGCGGCGGCGGGAGTGTCGGGGCCGAGGATCGCCACGCCCTGGCGTGCGATCGCGACGACCTGGTCGTTGGCCCGGGCACTGGCGATCGTCGCCTGGTAGAAGAGTTCGTTGTCGACGAGGTAGCGGTCGCGGCGGCGTTCGTCGCGTTCCCGGCGGACGAGGCTCTGGCTCTCCAGGAAGGCGATCGCCTTGGAGATGGACGCCGGACTGACCTGGAGTCGCTGGGCGAGCTGGGACGCGGTGAGGCTGCCCGCGTCGGTGGTGAAGAGGCAGGTCAGCACCCGGGCGGACATCTTGTTCAGACCGGAGGCCATCAGGACGGTGGTGAAGGTCTCCGCGTACTCGGCCAGGGCCTCGGCGTCACGCCCGGGTGGCGCCGAGGCCGACTCCGTCCCCCGGAGTGCGGCGGGTCGGCGCCGGTGGGCCCGGCGTTCGGTGGCCCGGTGGGCCAGGTCGGCACGGTAGGCGGTCGGGCCGCCGTTGCGCATCACCTCACGGGTCACCGTCGAGGTGGGACGGTCGAGGCGTCGGGCGATCTCCGCGTACGGGAGGCTGTCCGCCAGCCCCAGCGCGATCTGCTGGCGTTCCTGCTGACTGAGCCTGCCTCCCGGCATCGCGATCTCCCTCGTGATCTCCCGCGACGGTCCCTGACCCCCCGACCATAGCGTTCACCATCACCCATTGCAATCGTCATCGCCGCTGACGTTGCATTATATGCTAAACCATTGCAACACTTTTGCCTCTCTGACCTGCTGAAATAGCTCGACTACGCAACGAACTAGTTGCCGTCTCATGGAAAGCAACGTAGCGTTTCTGGCATCGGAAACAACGAGCGAACACCGGAGAGCATGATGCAGAAGTTCGACACCCCCGCCCCGATCTCCACCGTCCTGGAGATCCCCGCCGGCCGCGTCCAGTTCATCGCCGCCGAGCGCACCGACAGCACCGTCGAGATCCGGCCCAGCAACCCCGGCAAGAGCCGCGACGTCACGGCCGCCGAGCGGACCAGCGTGACCTACGCCGACGGCGTGCTGCGGATCCACACCGAGTCCGGGAGCCAGTTGCTCGGCCCCTCCGGATCCCTGGAGGTCACCGTCCAACTGCCCGCCGGCTCCAGCGTCACGGCGAAGACCGCCAGCGCCGAGCTTCGCGGCGTCGGTCGGCTCGGAGACGTCGCGTTCGAGGGCGCGTACCGGCAGATCAAGATTGACGAGGCGGCGAGTGTGCGGCTGACCGCGATCGACGGCGACGTCGAGGTCGGCCGGCTCAACGGGCCTGCGGAGATCAGCACCGCACGGGGCGACATCCGGATCACCGAGGCCGTACGCGGCACGGTCGTGCTCCGTACCCAGTCCGGCGACATCTCGGTCGGCGCCGCCGCCGGCGTCTCGGCCACCCTCGACGCCGGCACCGGCCACGGCCGGGTCAGCAACGCGCTCCGCAACGACGGCACCGCCGGCCTCGACATCCGCGCCACCACCCAGCACGGCGACATCACCGCCCGCAGCCGCTGAACCCGCACCCCCCGCACAGACCCCCAACCCGAACAGGTGGAACCCATGACCAGCAACAACACCTCCACGACCGGTACGACCTGGACCGGTCTCGTGCCGGTCGACGACACCGCCCTGGCCGTCACCGACACCGGCGGCTCCGGTCTGCCGGTGGTCTACCTCAACGGCCAGTTCGCCACCCAGAGCTACTGGCGCCGGGTCATCGCCGCCCTCGGCCCCGACTACCGACACATCACGTACGACGAGCGGGCGCGCGGCCGGAAGTCGGGGCTCTCGGCGGACTACTCCTTCGAGGCCGCCGTCCGGGACGTCGACGCCGTCCTCGCCGCCCGGGGTGTCGACCGGGCGCTGGTGGTGGGCTGGTCCTACGGCGCGGTCGTCGCGGCGCACTGGGCCGACCGCAATCCGGACCGTACGGTCGGCGCGGTCCTGGTCGACGGCGCGTTCCCATACGACTGGCTCGACGAGGCGATGGAGCAGCGGATCCGGAAACTGTTCCGGCGGATGAACTGGTTCATGCCGCTGCTGCGCCCGACCGGCCTGACCCCTCGGATGAACCCCGTACAGATGGCGGAGAGCAACATCGAGCTGGGCCGGCTCTCCCGGGAGAGCGAACTGGGGCCGGTGCTGGACGGCATCACCGTCCCGGTGCGGTACGTCGTCGCGTCCGGGACGTCCCTCGGCAGCAAGGGTGACGAGCAGGAACGGATTCGGACCAGCCTCGACGGGGTGACCGCCCGCAACCCGAACATCCGGATCGGTGCCAAGGTCGCCAGCAACCACGGCGCGATCCTCAAGAAGGACTTCGGTGCCGTCGCCGACGCCGTACGCGAGGTCGCCGCGACCGGACAACACTGAGGACGTGGCCGGCAGTTGACAACCGCACATCTCGCCGCCTGCGGCGCCGGGTCGGTCAGGTCAGTGGATCTGCACCTCCACCCGGTGCCGCAGGTACTCGTCGGAGGAGGTCCGGGCGATCTGGACCGCCTCGGCCACCAGGCCACGCAGCTCGGGGCGGTGTCTGGCCGGGTTGAGGGTCAGGACGGGGAGGATGCACTGCCGTACCCGGAGGTTGTCGTTCGTGACGAACTCCTGCAACGCCGTCTCCCGCCACTGCTGTCGGAGTTCCAGCAACGCGTCCTCGTCCCCGGGGTCCGCGTCCGGGGTGTACGGGCCGGCGTGGCGGCGGCGCGGCAGGTGGCTCCAGTACCAGGCCCTCGCCGCGCCAGCCCGCTCCTGGTTGGTGCCGGTCCGCAGGTGTTCGAGCAGTGCGGTCTGCACCCGCAGCGTCCCGAACCAGGAGAGCGCGGGCTTGACGAACCGTTCGTTGAAACTCGGATCCGGTTCGTGAACGGCCGCACGGATCAGCGGATCGAACCAGTCCTCCCGGGGCGACTGGTCCGCCGTGGCCCGCACCACCTGCCACGCCCGTATCCGCCACTCCTTGCTCGTCGCGGAGTCGGGCAGCGGTTCGCCGCCGAGTAGTTCCACCAGCTCGGCCATGCTCCGGATGATGGCGCTCTGGTCGGCCCCGGTGCCCCCCGGCAGCGGCATGAACTGCTGGGGCTCGGCATTGGTCGGTTCGGCGGCACGCCGATCAGTGCTCTCCATCGACGTACCTTATCCGCGCGTCGCGTGGTCGTCCGGTGGGTCGGGGTGCCGGCGCGGGGCCGCCCAGCCGAGGAAGCGGTTGTACATCCGGGTCGGGTCGGGGCCGGGCTGCGGGTTGAGCCGGTGCAGGTCGGTCAACGCCTCCTGCAACATGGTGGCCAGGTAGACACACAGCCCGGTCGGGTCGCGCAGGTAGTCGAGCGGCAGCAGACTCCGGGCGGCCAGGCACGGCCAGTCGGTGCCGCAGATCCGGCACAGCCAGGTCGGCCGTCGGGGCAGATGCTGCCGACCAACGGGTACGTCGGCCCCGGTCACCGCTCGACCCCGCTGGATCGGTCGGCAGGCCGCCGGAAGTGCCCCGGGTTCGGCGAACGGGTAGTGCGGGGTTGCGCGCCGGTGAGGAGTTGGTCCAGCGCCGCCAGGACGGCCGAGCCGGGCGGGACGGTGTCGAGGCAGCCCCAGGGTGCGCCGCACCGGCAGTAACGCCAGAGCCGGCGCCAGTCCGGTTGATGAATCCGCCGCATCCCGGTGCCTCCCTCGGAAGTGGAAGCGGGGGCCGTCTCGGGTGGGGGAAGGAATCCCGACGGCCCCCGCGCGGTTCCGCCCGTCCTTTCCGATGCCATGGCTCCGAGCGGTTCCGCTAGTGACACTCTGCTGTGGACGGCGCTACTGTGGGGAGCTTCTCCGGCTCCACCAATCACCCGTATCCGGTTTTGTCGCACCTGTACCCACGACGTATGGGAGTAGTCAGTGACCCACTCACCGATGCTCGAACACTTCGCCGAGGAGTTACGGCTGGCTCGGGCCGCCCGCAACATGTCGCAGGCGGCACTCGCCGAGGCGATCAACTACTCGGCCCCGATGGTGGCCAAGGTAGAGACCTGCGAGCGCCGCCCGAGCCTGGACTTCGCCCGCCGCTGTGATGTGCTCTTCGAGACCGACGGCCGGTTCGAACGGATCCAGCGGCGGATCAGCCGGGAGACCGTCGTGCAGTACTTCCGGGAGTGGGCCGGCGTCGAGGAGGAAGCCAAGGCGCTCCGGTCGTACCAACCGGCCTACGTGCCGGGTCTGCTGCAGACCGAGGAGTACGCCCGGGCGGTGCTCTCCGGGTCGGGGCTGCTCTCGGCGGACGAGATCGAGGAGCAGGTGGCGACCCGGCTGGGCCGGCAGGAGATCCTGACCCGGGCCAAACCACCCCTGTTGACCTTTGTATTCGACGAGTACGTGCTGCGTCGCCAGCTCGGCGGCCGGCAGACCATGCAGGAGCAACTACGGCACCTGGTCAAGATCGGCGAGAGTGTGCCGCAGGTGCGGATCCACGTGGTGCCGATCTCGGTCGGCGCCTATCCCGGGCTGGACGGTCCGTTTGTGCTGGCCACTCCGCCGAACGGCGAGCCGATGGTCTATTTCGAGGGGCACTGGCACGGTCACGTGGACGACCGGGCGGAGTTCGTCAACCATATGATCGACATCTGGGAGACCATCCGGAGCGTCGCGCTGTCCCACCAGCAGTCGCTCGACCTGATCGCGGAGGTGGCCGAATCATGGAGCTGACCGGCGCCGTCTGGCGCAAGAGCAGCCGCAGCAACAGCAGCGGCGGCGACTGTGTCGAGGTCGCCGACAACCTGCCGGACGTGGTCGGTGTCCGGGACAGCAAGGACCCGCACGGTCCGGCGCTGACCTTCGACCCGTACGCCTGGCGGGTTTTTGTCACCGGGATCGCCCGGCGGCGCTGACCGCTCTCCTTCGGGTGCCTACCACCGATAACCCGGTCCGGGTCGACGCCACGCACATAGCCTCCGGGCTGAGGGTCGACGTGCGACACGGGGGCGGTGGTGGTGACCGAGCCGAGAGAGGTCTTCGTCGGCCTGCAGGCACGCGTGGCCCGGCCGGGCACCTCGCTGCTGGAGCGGTTGCGTGAGGTTCAGCGGGAGCGGGGCGAGATCGGCTCTGCCGACCTGACCCGGCTCGCGGAGGAACTCGGGTTACCGGTGGCGGCGGTGACCGCGACGGCGTCCTTCTACGCCGACTTCGCCGAGGGGCGCCGTGGTCGGCGGCACGTCCGGGTCTGCGAGGGGACCTCGTGTTTCGCCAGCACCGGCGGCCGGCACATCCGGGACCTGGAACAGGTGCTGGGGGTGGCCCGGGGCACGTGCGCTGCCGACGGATCGGTGTCGGTGCAGGCGGTCCGCTGCCTGGGATACTGCTACGACTCACCGGCGGTGCTCGACGGCGACCAGGCTGGCACCGGCCCGACCCTGGGCGGGCTGCTGGACAAGCCGCCCGGCTCCGGCACCGGGTCCGCCGCGTCGGTTCGGGTTCCACCGCCGCCGATCCCGTACCGGAGTCTGGCCGATCCGCCGGTGGTGCTGGCCGGACTGCTCGGCACCGAGGGCGAGTGGCAGGTGTGGCCGGCGGTGGTGACCGGCGGTGCACCGGAGCGGGTGCACCGTGAGGTCGAGGCGTCCGGGCTGCGCGGGCGGGGCGGTGCCGGGTTCCCGACGGCGAACAAGTGGGCGATGGCCGCCGCCGAACCGGGGCCACGGTACGTGGTCGCGAACGGCGACGAGGGCGATCCCGGTTCGTACTGCGACCGGTTGCTGATGGAGCAGGACCCGCACCGGATCCTCGAAGGGCTGGCCCTGGCGGCGTTCGCCACCGGCGCGCACCGGGGGCTGGTGCTCGTCCGCTCCGAGTACCCGGCGGCCGTCGCTCGGATGTGTACGGCGGTGACCGAGGCACGGGCGGCCGGACACCTCGGCCGGCGGATCCACGGCTCCGGGTTCGACTTCGACGTGGCGGTGGTCGAGGGCGCCGGGTCGTACGTGGCGGGCGAGGAGACGGCGTTGATGCACACCGTCTCCGGGCTGCGCGGCGACGCCCGCCCCCGCCCCCCGTACCCGACCAGCAGCGGGTTCCTCGGCCGGCCGACCGTGTTGCACAACGTGGAGACGCTGGCCGCCATCCCGTGGGTGGTACGGCACGGCGGAGCCGCGTACGCCCGCCTCGGCCATCCCGACGAGCCGGGCACCAAGCTGGTCTGCCTGAGCCAGCTGTTCCGCCGTCCCGGCGTCTACGAGGTCGAGTACGGTGTGCCGCTGCGATACCTGGTGGAGGACCTCGGCGGCGGTCTGCGGGACGGACACACCCTGCGCTCGGTGCAGGTCGGCGGCCCCCTCGGCGGTTTCCTCACCCCGGACCAGCTCGACCTGCCGCTGCTGACCGGGCCGTTGGCCGAGGCCGGGGTGCCGCTGGGACATGCGAGCCTGATCGCGTTCGACACGGCGATGCCGGCGGCGGCGATCCTGCGGCACGAGTGGGCGTTCGGCGCGGCCGAGAGCTGCGGCGCCTGTACGCCGTGCCGGGTCGGCACCCGTCGGGGCCTGGAACTCGCCGAGCGGATCGGCGGGACTCAGCTCAACGGCGCGTCGGCGTCCGGGCCCGGCAGGCCGGGTCGGGCGGCGGAGCTGCTGACCCGGCAGGAGCCGCTGCTGGAGGTGCTCGACACGGCCAGCCTCTGTGCGTTCGGGCGAGGGGTGGCGTGCGCCGTACGGAACGTGACCAGGGTTTACTCCGACGAGCTCGCCCGGTCGTCGCCGTGATCCGGTTGACGGTTGACGACCGGCCCGTCGAGGTCCCCGAAGCGACCAGTGTGCTGGCCGCCGCGCGGGCGGCCGGCACCGGCCTGCCCGGGCTCTGCTTCGACGAGCGGATCTCCCCGCAGGGTTCCTGTCGGGTCTGCCTGGTCAGCGTCGACGGCGGCCCGCCGGTCACCTCCTGCACCCTGCCCGCCCGGGAGGGCATGGTGGTCCGGACCGACGACCCGAAGGCCGCCGGCGCGGCCCGGCTGGCGCTGGAACTGCTCGTCTCCGAACAGCCGCCCCGGGCGCTCCAGATCCCTGCCGACCGCAGCGAACTGGTCCGGGCCTGCCAACACTTCGGGATCACCGGAAGCCAGTTCCACGGCTCCGGCCACGCCCGGGGCGTCGACCACTCGCACCCGTACGTGAAACTCGACCGCGACCTCTGCATCGCCTGCGGTCGGTGTGTGCGGATGTGCGCCGAGGTGCAGGGCACCTTCGCGCTCTCCCTGGCCGGGCGGGGGTTCGACACGGTGGTCGTGGCCGGCACCGGCGAGCGGTGGCTCTCGTCGCCCTGCGTGGGCTGCGGTGGCTGTGTCGACAGCTGCCCGACCGGGGCGCTGGCCGAGCCCGGGCTGCTCGACCCGGCGCCGATCGACCGCACCGTCGCCACGACCTGCGGCTACTGCGGAGTCGGCTGCGCGTTGCGGGTGCACGTCCGGGCCGAGCGGGTCGCCGCGATCACCCCGGTCCACGGCGCCCCGGTCAACCGGGGCCACGCCTGCGTCAAGGGCCGCTTCGCGCACGCCTTCACCCGCTCCCGGGACCGACTCACCACCCCGCTGGTCCGTACCGCCGGGCGCGGCTCGCCACTCCGGGCGGCCACCTGGGAGGAGGCGCTGGACGTGGTGGCGGCCGGGCTGACCGCCGTCCGGGACCGGTACGGCGGCGACGCGATCGGGGTGGTCTCCTCGGCGCGGGCAACGAACGAGGAGAACTACCTGGCCCAGAAGTTCGCCCGGACCGTCCTCGGCACCAACAACATCGACAACTGCTCCCGGCTCTGCCACTCGCCGTCGGCGGCCGGCCTGACCGCCTCGTTCGGCATGGCCGGCGGCACCAACCCGTTCGACGACCTCGACCGGGCCGACTGCATCCTCGTCGCCGGGGCGAACCCGACCGAAGCCCACCCGGTCGTCGGTGCCCGGATCAAACAGCGGGTCCTCGACGGTGCCCGGCTCGTCGTCGTCGACCCGCGCCGGATCGACCTGGTCGACGTCGCCGACGTACACGTGCGGGCCCGGCCGGGTACGAACGTGGCCGTCTTCAACGGCATCGCCCGCGCCCTGCTGGACAACGGCCACGTCGACCGGACCTTCGTCCGCGACCGGGTCAGCGGGTTCGCCGAACTCGCCGAACTGCTCCGTGACTACCCCCTCGACCGCGTCGCCCGGCTGGCCGGCGTCGACGCCGCAGTGCTGCAGCAGGCTGCCCTCCTGTACGGCGGCGCCTCCCGGCCGGCGATCGTCTACGGCCTCGGGATCACCGAACACACCCACGGCACCGACGGCGTCCGCACCCTGGCGAACCTGGCGATCCTCACCGGCTCGGTCGGCACCCCGGACGGCTGCGGGGTGCTCACCCTGCGCGGCCAGAACAACGTCCAGGGGGCGTCCGACATGGGCGCGCTACCGGACCTGCTCCCCGGCTACCAGCCCGTCACCGACGGCGGCGTCCGGGCCCGCTTCTCCCGCGCCTGGGGCGTCGACGTGCCGGAACGGCCCGGGCTGCGGATCCTGGACATGTTCGACGCCGCCACCACCGGCCGGCTCCACGCGCTGTACGTCATCGGCGAGGACATCGCCCAGACCGACCCCGACACCCGCCGCGTCCAGGCCGCGCTGGCCGCGTGCGACCTCGTCGTCTGTCACGACCTGTTCCTGTCCCGCACCGCCGAACACGCCGACGTGGTCCTGCCCGCCGTCTCCTTCCTGGAGAAGGACGGGACCTTCGTCAACTTCGAGCGTCGTGTCCAGCGGGTCCACCCGGCGCTGGCGCCGCCCGGGCAGGCCAGGACCGACTTCGACATCCTCCACCTGGTCGCCCGGCGGATGGGCGCCGACCTCGGCTGCCCGACCCCGGCCGACGCGATGGCCGAGTGCGCCACCCTGACCCCGACCTTCGCCGGGATCTCGCACGAACGACTCGACCGGGACGGGCCGCTGCACTGGCCCTGCCGCGGACCGGACCAGCCCGGAGAGGCACGGCTCCACCTCGACCGGTTCGCCACCCGGGACGGTCGGGCCGCCCTGGCGGCACGGCACTACCTGCCGCCCGGCGAACAACCCGACCGGTCCTTTCCGTTCGTGCTCGTCACCGGCCGGCGGCTGGCGCACTACAACAGCGGGTCGATGAGCCGCCGTACCCCGAACCTGGACCTCTTCCCGCGCGAGGTGCTGGACGTGCATCCGGACGACGCGGCCCGGCTCGGGCTCGCCGACGGTGACCTGGTCGAGGTGACCAGCCGACGCGCCCGGGTGACCTTTCCGGTCAGCCTCACCGACACCGTCGCCCCCGGCCAGGTCTTCACCACCTTCGCCTTCCCCGACCGGCCCACCAACGCCCTCACCTCCGACTGCGCCGACACCACCACCGGCTGCCCGGAATACAAGGTCACCGCCGTGGCGCTGCGGCCGGGCTAGCTCGGCGGTCGGCCCGTCGCCGGCCGCCGAGCGCACGCAACGCGTTGAGGATCACGAGCACGTCGATGCCCTCCTGGAGGAACGCGCCGGCCACCGGGGGAAGGAGCCCGAACGCGGCGGCGACCATCGCGACCGCCGCCATGCCCATCCCGGCGACCGCGCTCTGCACCGCGATCACCCGGGACCTGCGGGCGATCTCCACCGCGTCGGCGAGCCGGTCCAGCCGATCCACCGACAGCACGGCGTCGGCGACATCCGCCGACGCGGTGGCACCGGTCGCCCCGAGCGCGACCCCGACCCCGGCCGTCGCCAGGGCGGGCGCGTCGTTGATCCCGTCCCCGACCATCACCGTCACCGCACGCTCGGACTCCGCCCGTACCCGGGCGACCTTTTCCTGCGGAGGACACCGGGCCACCACGTCGTCCACCCCGACCGCTCGCGCCACCCGCTCGGCAACCTCCGGCCGGTCCCCGGTCAGCATGATCACCCGGGAGAAGCCGGCCTCCCGCAGCCGCCGCACCGTCTCCCCGGCGTCCGGGCGTACCGGATCCCGCAGCAGCAGCGCCCCGGCGAGCATGCCGTCCAGACTCACCCAGACTGTCGACCGGCCGTCCGACTCCGCGCGCTGCCGCTCGCGTACCGCCCAGTCCGGCAGCTCGGCACCGTGCTGCCCCACCCGCACCAGCCGGCCGTCGACCTGACCGGACACTCCCTGCCCGGCCTCCTCGGTCACCTGCTCGGGTACGACCAGCCGCATACCCCGCTCCCTGGCCGCCCGCACCACCGCCGCGGCCACCACGTGCGACGACAGCTGCTCGACCGACGCGGCCAGCCGCAACAACTCGTCCCGGTCACCACCCGCCACGGTCACCACCTCGGCCAGCTGCGGCCGACCGGTCGTGAGCGTGCCGGTCTTGTCCACCAGCAGGGTCCGGGCCCGACCCAGCGACTCCAGCGAACCGCCGTCGCGGACCAGTACGCCGATCCGGGCCGCCCGCGACAGGCCGGAGACGATCGCGATCGGGGTCGCCAGCAGCAGCGGACACGGCGTCGCCACCACCAGCACCGCCACCGCGTGGACGAACCGGCCGGACAGGCCCCACGCGATCGCGGCCACGGCCAGGGTGAACGGTACGAACGCCGCCGCGTACCGGTCGGCCAGCCGTACCATCGGCGCCTTCTGCGCGTTCGCCGCCTCCGCCAGCCGGACGATGCCCGCGTACGTACTCTCGCCGGCGGTCGCCGCCGCCCGCAGGCCGAACGCCGCCCCGGCGTTCACCACCCCGCTGGCCAGCCGCTCCCCGGCCCGCCGTTCCACGGGTCGGGACTCGCCGGTCACCACGGACTCGTCGAGCGTCGCCGGGTCCTCGGCGACGCCGTCGACCGGTACGACGTCACCCGGACCCACCAGCAGCCGGTCACCCGTACGCACCTGGTCGGCCTCGACAACCTGGAGATCCCCGTCCGGCCCGCGACGCCGGGCTGTCCGTGGTGCCCGGGCCAGCAGGGCGTGCAGGTCCCGTTTCGCCCTCCCCTGCGCGTACACCTCCAGCGTGTGTCCGGTGGCCAGCATCAGCGCCACCACGGCCCCGGCCAGGTACTCCCGCGCCACCAGCGAGCTGACCATCGCCAGGGTGGCGACCACGTCCACCCCGATCCGGTGCTGCCGCAACGCCTGGACCATCCAGCGCAACGTCACCAGCAGGGTCACCAGTGCGGCGGCGGCCCAGCACCCGTTCGCCGCGTGGCGCAGGTCGGCGAGCCACAGGCCCGCACCGGCCAGCACCAGCATCGTCAGCGCGACCGCCGGTACGAAGTCACGCCATCTGCGCCACCGTCCGGCCGCCGACCCATCAGCCGCGCGACCCACGCGTTCACCCCCTGACGACGCCGGCTGCCCGAGCCCGGCGTCACCAGCGTCTCAACCACAGAAGCCCTGACCAGGCCAATCAGCCGATCCAGTGGGATCTGGCGGACATTCCGCCTGGTGGGTTTCGTCGCCGGGGTCGACCGGCGGCTGACCGTGCGATCTCGCCGGGGCCGATAGCCGAGCGTGCCGTGGGTACGCTCGGCCCATGTTGACCTGGCGATGGCAGGGCCGGGCCGCGAACCCGACCCTGGTGCTCGCCGTCGGCCTGGTCGCGCTCGGCGGCCTGATCGTGCAGGCTGACGGTCTCGACACCGCCGCCGAGTGGGCGGCACTGCCGATCGTGCTCGCTTCCTCCGCCGCGCTGTGCCTGCGCCGCCGCCATCCGGTGGTCGTGGGCCTGGTGGCGCTGGCCGCGGTCGGTGCCTACGGGCTGCTGCTGCACCGGCCCGGCCCGATCATGCTGGTGTTTGTCGTGGCGCTCTACACCGTCGTCGACGAGGGACATCTCGCCGCCGCGATCGGGCTCGGCCTCGGTTCGGTGGTCGCCTTCGCGGTCGCGGACGGCTACGACCGGAACACCGCGAACGGCGCGACGCTGCTGCACGTCGGTTGGCTGGTCGCCGTCATCGTCGGGGTGACCCGTAACCGGCGGGCGTATCTCGCCGAGGCGGCGGCCCGGGCGCTGGCCGCCGAACGGCGTACCGAGGAGGAGGGCCGGCGCCGGGCCACCGAGGAGCGGCTGCGGATCGCCCGCGAGCTGCACGACGTACTCGGCCACCACCTGTCGCTGATCAACGTGCAGGCGAGTGCCGCGCTGCACCGGCCCGACCCGGAGCGGTCCGCGCAGGCGTTGACCGCGATCAAAGAGACGAGCCGGGAGACGCTGCGCGAACTGCGTACCACCCTGGGGGTGCTGCGGCAGAATGAGGCGGCGCCGACCGCTCCCCCGCCCGGGTTGCACCGACTCGACGAGCTGGTCACGACGGCCGAGCGGTCCGGCCTGACCGTCCACACCGAACTGGCCGGGGGTCGAGAGCTTCCGTCGGAGGTCGACCTGGCGGCGTACCGGATCGTCCAGGAGGCGCTCACCAACGTGACCCGGCACGCCGGCGCGACCACCGCCGTGGTCCGGGTCCGACCCGACGAGAACACGCTGCTGGTGGAGGTCGAGGACAACGGCGACGCCGTGCCCGGCCCGCCGGGCAACGGAATCGTCGGCATGGGCGAGCGCGCCCGGGCGCTGGGCGGTTCGCTGACCGCCGACCCCCGGCCCGACGGCGGTTTCCGGGTACGCGCCCGCCTGCCGTTGCGCCCCGGACGAGTACCCGCGGAGGCGGTGAAATGATCCGACTGCTGCTCGCCGACGACCAGACCCTGGTCCGGGCCGGCTTTCGGTCCATCCTGGACGGTGAGGACGGGATCGAGGTGGTCGGCGAGTCCGCCGACGGTGCCACGGCGGTACGCCTCGCCCGGCAACTGCGGCCGGACGTCGTCCTGATGGACATCCGGATGCCGGTCCTGGACGGCCTCGCCGCCACCCGGGAGATCAGCCCGATGGCGGGCGTCCGGGTGATCATCCTGACCACCTTCGACCTCGACGAGTACGTCTACGCCGCGCTACGGGCCGGCGCCAGCGGTTTCCTGGTCAAGGACACCGAGCCGACGGAGCTGATCCACGCCGTGCGGGTGGTGGCCCGGGGCGACGCCCTGATCGCGCCGTCGATCACCCGCCGGCTGATCGCCGAGTTCAGTGCCCGGGCCAGCCACCCGGACCCGGGCCCCCGACTGGGCGGGCTCACCGAGCGGGAGCGGGAGGTGATGGCGCTGGTCGCCGCCGGGCTCTCCAACGACGAGATCGCGCAGCGGCTGGTGCTGAGCCCGGCCACCGCCAAGACCCACGTCAGCCGGATCATGACGAAGACCGGGGTACGGGACCGGGCCCAACTGGTGATCCTCGCGTACGAGTCGGGGCTGACCGTCCCCGGCTGGGCCGCCCGCTCCTGAACAGCCCCGCGCGTTGGCCGTCAGGCGGTTCGTCGGGAGCGGAGCAGGGCCAGCCCGCCGAGCGCGACCGCGACCAGCCCGAGCACCAGGGCGACGTAGCCGCCACCGCGCCCGTTGCCGGTGCCGAGGCCACCGTCGGAGGTGGCCACGACCAGGCCACCGCCGACCATGGAGAGCAGTCCCGCCAGCAGGGCGACGGTGGCGCCGAGCGGACCGGAGCCGACGCCGATCCGACTGGCGGGGCGGGCCAGCGCCAGCCCGCCGACAACCACACCGGCCAGCCCGAACACGCCGGCGACGAGGGAGCCGATCCGCCCGGCGCTCATCGTGTATGCATCGGCGGCGACAAGCAGGTTACTGACGTTCATCGGAGGTCCTTCCGCTGGTATGACACGTACAGCGGAAGCGTATGTAGCGGTGTGGTCACCGGTCGTCATGCCGGAGTTGCCGGTTCGGCTACCACCCGGGTTGCGGCTGCGCCGCTCGTCGTACCCCCGGAGTTGTCCCCAGCCGGCTCATGGGGCGGGGTCGGTGCAGTGGGCGATGGTGGCGTCGTCCGCCGGCACCGCCCCACGTGCCTCCGCCTCCCGCACCCGCCGGATGATTTCGCCAGGCCCGTCCGCGCCGAGGATCGCCAGGACCTCCGGCCAGTCGGCGAGCCCGAACCGGTCCTCGATCCGGCTGGCGCCGTTGCTGAGCAGCACCGCACCGGACAGCTCGGCGACCGGACAGCTTCCGGTGTACGCCTGCTCCGCCGCCCGGGGATCCTCCTTGGCCACCCAGTAGCCGCCCGGTCGGTTGCGGCTGTCCCGGACCACGGTGACCGCCTCGCGATACACCTGCTCGTACTCGGCGCTGCCCTCGACAAGCGTGGCCAGCCGCTCCTCGTACGGCTGGCAAATCGTCGCCTCCCGGTGATCGGTGACCACCACCGGCCCGCCGACCCGGTCGAGGACCAGCGTCGCGTCGCCGAGGACAAGGTGGTCGACCCGGTCGTCGACGAGGCGCAGCATCGCCACCGCCGCCCACGGGCTGCGCGGATCGGTGACGTCGCAGCCGCCCCGGTGGGCGTCCGTGACCCGCTCGATCGCCTCGGCGAGCAGTACGGGGAGGGGCGATTCGGGGTGACCTGGTAGGAGGGTGAGCAGTTCCGTGCCGAGCCGGGTGGCGTACCAGCCGACGTCGTGCCGGCAGACCAGTTCGGCGCCGGCCACCCCACCGGCCCCGTCGGTGAGCACGACCGCCGTGGGTACGGCACCGACAAAGTCCTCGTTGCCCCGGCCGGCCTTCCCCGCGGCAACACTCGCCATCGTCACCCGCATACGGCTCATCCTCCCCCGCGCCGACCCCGACCCCAAGATCCGAGATCTTGGATGGTAACCGTCGTTACCGCGACTGTTTCTATTCAAGATCTCAGATCTTTCATGGAAGCCGGGCCGGCCGGGCGGGCGCCCGTTCGGCACAGCCGATCGGTAGGGTGGCCGGGTGAGCCAACCGCCCCTCGAACCCCCGCAGCACGGTCCCACCTCATCGGCCGGAGCCGGCCAGCCCTGGCCGACCGGTCAGCCCACGCCGTCGGGAGCGGCGGCCGGGCCGTCGTACCCGACGGGGGCGCCGCCAGCGAAGAAGAGCCGGCGCCCGCTGGTGATCGGGCTGATCGTCGCGGGCGTGGTGGCGCTGCTCTGCGTCGGCGCCGGCTGCGTCGGCTTCGGGGCGTACTACTGGTCCGAGGTACGGGTCGAGCCGACCTCGGACGCGCCGCTGCCGGCTCAGCCGCTCTCCTGCCAGGCCAGCAAGATGGAGGGTGGCCCGGAGATCAAGGCGGTCGGCATGCCGGACTTCGACTCCGCACCGCAGACCGGTACCGCCACCATGCAGATCAATACCGGCCTCGGGCCGATCGCCATCACCATGGACCGGGCCAAGACCCCGTGTACGGTGGCGAGTTTCCAGCACCTCGCCGACAAGAAGTTCTTCGACGAGAGCCGGTGCCACCGCCTGGTCACCGAGGGCATCTTCGTCCTGCAGTGCGGCGACCCGACCGGCACCGGCCGGGGCGGCCCGGACTACCGCTTCGCGGACGAGAACCTGACCGGCGCGAAGTACACCCGGGGCGTGGTGGCGATGGCGAACATCGGCGAGCCGAACACCAACAGCAGCCAGTTCTTCATCATCTTCAAGGACAGTGAACTGCCGCCGCAGTACACCCCGTTCGGTACGGTCAACGCCGGGCTCGACATCGTCGACCGGGTCGCCGCCGGCGGGCACGACAACTCGTTCGGCGAGGTCGGCGGCGGTGCGCCGAACACCCCGTTGAACATCCGGACCCTGACCGTGGGCTGAGCTTGACGACGAGTTTCCCGCTGATCTTCCTCGACGTCGACGGCACGCTCATCCCATTCGGTGGCGGACGGACGTCACCCGTCAACCAAACCAGGTGGTCGACGCCGACGGAGGAGCCCGGCAACCCGCTGCTGGCCCGGCTCGACCCGGCACTCGGGCCCCGGCTGGCGGCCCTGCCCGGCCAGCTCGTCTGGGCCACGACCTGGATGGACGAGGCGAACACCGAGCTGTCCCCTCGGCTCGGCCTGCCCGCCCTGCCGGTGGTCGACTGGCCCGACGAGCCGGCCGGATCCGGGCCGCCCGTACCCGGCCTGCACTGGAAGACCGCCGGGCTGGTCGACCGGACGGCCGGCCGTACCTTCGTCTGGGTGGACGACGAGATCACCGACCTGGATCGGGCCTGGGTGGCGGCGCACCATCCGGGTCCGGCACTGCTGTACCGGGTCGAACCACACCTCGGCCTGGTGGAGAGCGACGTCCGACGTATCGCCGACTGGCTGCGCGGGCTCGCCGGCTGAGCGTCGGGGTTCCGGCGAGACGCGCTCAGGCCGCCGGTTCGGCGACCGGGGCGACGGCGGCCTGACCAGCCCGGGCACGGGCCCGCCTGGTGTAGAGGATCGTCCAGGTGACCAGGGCGGCGGTGACGACGTACGGCAGGACGGCCGAGACCGCCACCATCGTGTCGACGGAGAGCAGCTCGGTCAGTTCGATCCGGGCCGCCGCCTCGACCACGAACGTGACTCCCCAGACCACGGTCAGGATCCGCTGGGTACGCCGGAAGCCGGCGTACCGCCACAGGCCGTTCCACCACGCCAGTTTTTCGGCCGACCCGTCGGTGGCGAACTTCCGGCCGAAGTAGAACATCAGCGGTCGGGGTGCCAGCAACGAGCCGAGCAGGACAAGCCCGAAGAGGCCGGTCACCGCGGAGTCCTTGATCAGTACGAGCCGTTCGTCCTGCAGGGCGAGCGCGGAGACCACCCCGAGGGCGATGATGAGCAGGCTCAGTACGCCGATCTCGTCGATCCGGCGTCGGATCGCGAACAGCGCCGCCACCTCGACCGCCGGCCAGACCGCGCTGACCGCCAGGGCGGAGAGTTCGCTCATTCCCCGGTCGGTCAGCATCCCGTACGTCAGGAAGGGCAGGAACGCGTTGAACAGGATCGTGGGACCCCAACTCCACAGGACGGCTCGGAGCTTCCCCATGACACCCTCCCGACTTTGAACGAATATTCTCACGAACGTGCAAGAGAATGTAGCATCTGAGTCGGGTCGGGGCACCGTCCCCACCGGACGGTCGTCCTCGCTGGTCCCGTTCCTGTTCGGGGTCGCCCAACGCCCCGAACTGCCCGGCACCGTGCTGACCCGCCTGCTCGGCGACTTCGGCCTGACCGAGGCCGCCGCCCGCGCCCTGCTGCTGCGGATGCGCCAGGAAGGCAAACTGGAGAGCGTCCGCCGGGGTCGCGGCGTCGGTTACCGCCTCACCGGCGAGTACGGGCGCCGCTTCGACCGGATCCGCCAGGGGGCCGGGGACCCGCAACCCACCTGGACCGGCTCCTTCCACGCCCTGGTCTACCGGGTGCCGGAGTCCCGCCGCGCCTTCCGGGACGGGTTGCGCCGCGCCGCCGTACACCTCGGGTACGGGCTGCTCCAGCAGGGCGTACTCGTCAACCTCCAGGACCGCTCCGGGGAACTCGACCTGCTGGCCGAGCCACCGGAGGACGTCCGCGTCTTTGTCGCCCGGTTGGAGATGTCGGAGCCGGACGCCGCCCGGGCGGCCCTGCTCGCCTGGGATCTCGACGATCTCGCGGACCTGTACGCCGGCCACGTCCGCACGCTCGACGCCGCCGTACGGGCCCAGCCGACCCCGCCGGAGCCCGGTCCGGAGACGCTGCGCCGATACGCGGAACTGCTGCGGGCCCCGATGGTCGACACACTGCGCGCTCCCCGGCTACCCGCCACGCTGCTGCCACCGGACTGGCCGTTGCCCGCGCTGTGGCAGGCGATCCAGCGGGTGCAGCAGGTGTTCGCCGGCCCGTCGGTCGCCTACGTCGCCGGGCAGGTCGACGCGGCGACGCCCTGACCCCGGCGACGGGTCAGCCGGCGGCCGGTGCCTCGGTCGGCGCCGGGCACTCCGACGGTCAGCCGGCGGCCAGCACCTCGGTCGGCGTCAGCCGGCTGGCCCGGACCGCCGGATAGAGCCCGGCGACCGCGCCGATCAGCAGGGTCGCCGCCAGCCCGCCGCCGGTCGCCCAGGCCGGCACCATGGTCGGCCAGCCCTGGACGTACGCGTACCCGCCGGTGACCCCGATCCCGAGCAGCAGTCCACCCACCCCGCCCAGCGCGGAGAGCAGCAGCGACTCGGCCAGGAACTGGGTCCGTACGTGCCCACGGGTGGCGCCGAGCGCCCGGCGCAGCCCCACCTCGGACCGCCGCTCCAACACTGAGATGATCATCGTGTTGGCGATGCCGACCCCGCCGACCAGCAACGCCACCGCCCCAGTCCGAGCCGCAGCCCGCGCATCGCCGAGTCGGTGGCCTGTCGGGCGACGAGCGCGTCGGACGGCCGGGAGACCACCACCTCGCCCGGCGCCCGTGGGTTGGCCGTCGGCCCGAGCACCGCCCGCACCGCCACGACCTGACTCTCGGTGGCCCGGACGTAGATCCGGGTCGGATGTCCGTCGAACTTCAGGAACGTCGTGGCCGTCTGCCAGCCCACCAGCGCAGCCGAGTCCAGGTCCTCGGCCAACGGCACCGGCGCCAGGATGCCGACACGGCGAACCACTCCCCGCCGAGCCGCACCCGTACCCCCACCCCCGGTACGTCGAGCCGGCGGGCCGCCACGTCGCCGAGGACAACCGCCGGATAGGTCACCCGGCCCGGTGTGCTCAGCACACCGGGCCGGTGGAGGATCAGGTCAGCGGCGGCTCAGGGGAAACCAGTGCCAGCCGTCGGTCGAGCCGTGGATGCCGGTCGCGGGGTCCCGGGCGTAGTAGAGGCCGTCGACGGTCCGGCCCACCGGATCCGCCAGCGACGGCAGACCGTCCAGTTCGACCGGTCGGTACCCCGACACGCCGCCCCGGGCCGCCCAGAACCGGTAGCCCCCACCCGAACCGTCCCGGCCGCTGCCCTGGTAGAGCACGTGGCTGCCGTCCGCCGTCACGAACGACCCGAGATCCGAGTCAGCGAGCGGCAACGCGTCCACGCCGGTGGCCCGCCGCCAACCGGTGGCCGCCGTGTAGCGGTGCACCGCCTGTTCGGAGAAGGTGCTGATCACGGCGTACCCGTCGGTCCCGGGACCGGGAGTGACCTTCGGCGCGACGCAGCCGTCGGTACCGCACGCCGGTCCGTCCGTGAAGACGTGACTGGACCAGGTACGGCCGCCGTCGCCACTGATCGCGACCGCGGGCCGACCCGTCGCCTGATCGAGGCCCGGCGCCCAGAGCCGGCCGGACGCCCCCGGGACCACCAGCAGGTTACCGAGGACCAACGAGGGCCGGTTGGCCAGCGGCGAGAGCCGGTTCGACGCCGGGTCGAACGCGTACAGCCCACAGGAGCGCAGCGCGGGCGCCACCGAGGACTGCGAGTCCGTTCCCGGCACCGGTCGGCAGAGCACCGGATGGCCGGGGGGCGCCGTCGACACCTCCGGACCGGCCTGCGGCGCCTGCCAGCTCCGGCCACCGTCCCGGCTGCTCATCAGCGTCGGCGCTCCCGGCGTGGCCGGGTTCAGCGTTTCGGCGATCAGCACGTCCGGGCCGACCACCGCCAGAGCAGCGACGTCGACCGGGGCGCCACGCACGGTCCAGTTCCGGCCACCGTCGTCGGAGCCGACCAACTGCCAGACGGTCTTGCGACACGGCTGACGCTCCGGGGAGCAGGTCGACAGCGCGGCGTAACTGTGCCGGACGTCGGCGGCACCGACCCACTGGACGATCCCGTCGCCCGGCAACACGCCCCGGTCGCCGGCCGCCGTCGTACCCGGTGACGGATCGCCGGCGACCGGCGTACCGGCACCGCCGGGCAGGACGAGGGCGGCGATCACCAGGGCCAGCGAGGTGGCGACCGCCGCCCCGCCCCCGGCCAGTACGGCGCGGCGCCGTCGCCACCGGCGCCGGCCGGCGCCGTACACCTCGTCGGCGAGCAGCCGGGTCGGTGGCGGCTGCTCCGCCGCATCCTCGAACATCTCCCGAATTCCGGTCATCAGGTTCGCTCCTCCACCGTGATCAGTTCACCGCTCGGTACCGTTTCGTCGAGCACCCGGCGCAGCGTGGCGAGTCCACGCGCCGTCTGGCTCTTCACCGTTCCCTCCGAGCACCCCAGTACGGCGGCGGTCTCGGCCACGTCGAGTTCGTGGTAGAAGCGGCAGACCAGGGTCACCCGTTGCCGGGGTGGGACCTGCCGCAACGCCCTGGCGAAGAGCACCCGCCGGGTGGCCGCCTCGGTCGAGTCGTCCGGGTCGACCGGGTCGGGGGCGTCCGCCACGACCCGCTCACGCCGCCGCCAGAGCCGCCGGGTTTCGGCCAGGTACGCCCGGACCAGACAGGTCCGGACGAAGGCGTCCAGCGCCTTCGGGTCGCGTACCCGGTGCCACGCGGCGGCGAGCCGGATGAACGCCGTCTGCGCCAGGTCGTCGGCCCAGTGCCAGTCGCCGCACATCAGGTACGCGCTGCGCCGCACCACATCCCGCCGCGCCGCGAAGTACTCGCTGAACTGGCGGCGGTCCTCGTTCTCGTCGCGTCGCATCCCGCTCCTCTCGTCGGATAGGTGCGCCTCGACGACTCGACCGGTTGCACGGCGCCGGCAGGTTTTTTGCCGGTGCCCGCCGGGACACCGCGCCTCGACCGCGTCCGCCAGGATGGGCCGGGTGACCGACGGACACCAGGATCTCATCGGCGAACTACTCAAACTGTCCTTTTCGGACGGCGTGGAACAGGCGGCGGAGCGGTACAGCGAAACCGACTTCCACCTGGCGGTCCTGCACCGCACCCACGACTTCTGGGACGACCGTGGCGAAGAGCGGTACGCGGCGGCCGATCGGGAGATCGAGGCCGTCCGCCAACCACTGGTGGTCGCGTTGACGGCACGCTGGGGTACGCCGGTGCCGGTGGACCTGACCGCGTACCTCCGGCCCGAGGATCCGACACCGCCGGAACCGTTCGAGCGGCTCAGCCAGGTCAGCGGCGAGGTGCTGGTCTGGCGACCGCCGGGAACGGACCGCTGGGTCGGGCTCGCGGTGGGCCAGGCCGACAACGAGTTCCCGGTCGAGTTGATCGCGGTGGTCGGGGTCGCGCCGCTGCCGGCAGCGTCGGGTCCGGACGCGACCGTGTCCGGCCGGGAGAAGACCGGGAGGCCCGTTGTCGCCCCGTAAGCCGGACGTGGACGGCGCCGCGATCGACGTCCTGCTGCGTCGGGTCTTCGGCACCTCGGTCCCGGTGACCTGGCAGCGCACCCCGGAGGGCGTCTCCACCCAGGTCTACCGGCTGTCCCGGGGATCCGAGACGTTCTACCTGCGGATCGCCGAGGAGGCCGACGACAACCTGGAAACCGACGCCGAGCTGCACCAGCGGCTGTGCGACCTGGGGGTCCGGGTCGCCCGGGTGGTCGACGTCGAACCGTTCAACCCGGCGATCGGCCGTTCGACCATGGTCACCACCGAGGTTCCCGGCCTCCCGCTGTCCGGCATCGCCGCACCGACCCGCACCGGGTCCGGCGTGGACGCCGCGTCGGTCGTCGAGGCGGCCGGAGCCGACCTCGCGCTGCTCAACCAGGTGCCGGTCGACGGGTTCGGTTGGATACGACGGCGTGGCCGCCAGTGGCCACCGCAGGCGGACCACCCGAGTTATCCACCGTTCGTCGCGTCGTACCTGCCAACGCCCTGGCCCGGCCCGCTCGCCTCGTTGTTCCCCACCCCGGTCCTCGACGCCCTCGCGGACCTGGTCGGGCACGAGCGCCGACAGCCACCGGGACAGGCCCGACTCGCCCACGGCGACTTCGACCTCGACCAGGTCTTCTGCGCCGACGGCCGGTACACCGGTCTGATCGACTTCGGCGAGATCCGGGGC
Source organism: Plantactinospora sp. B24E8 (assembly GCF_039871735.1). Taxonomy (NCBI): domain Bacteria; kingdom Bacillati; phylum Actinomycetota; class Actinomycetes; order Micromonosporales; family Micromonosporaceae; genus Plantactinospora; species Plantactinospora sp. B24E8. The sequence goes on along the minus strand of NZ_JBDPMH010000003.1, from coordinate 120,840 downwards.
GCCGAGCCGACGTTCGACCTGGGCCACTTCTGGCTGCACGACCGGACGACCCCCGGGCTGCTGCCCGCCCTGCTCACCGGCTACCAGCGGGTCCAGCCGCTGCCCGCCGACCACCTGGAGTCGATCCGGCGCAGCGCGATCCTGCTCGCGCTGCGTCAACTCTGCCGCTGGCTCGGTCCGCCCCGCCACCTCCCGCTCGACCACCCCGGCGTGACCAACCGCGCCAGGCGGATCAGGGAACTCGTCGGCACGCCCTCGCCCTGAGCACCGCCGTCCGGCAGGGCGGGCGTCAGCGGTGCCCCTCGACGTACGCCCGGGGGTCCTTGTTCTGGAAGAGCAGGTCCCGGCCGCCCGGATGCTCGCCGTAGAAGGTGAGCCACCGGATGGCCAGTTCGGCGCGCAGTTCCCGGCTGGCGTTGCGCCGGAAGTCGGCGAGGACGCCGTCCTCCTCCTCGGCCAGGTGCGCGCTGTTCTCCCGCCGGGCCTGCCAGATCGCCGCCCACCAGCCGTCGGTGCCGGGTACGTGCCGACGCGCCTCGGCGACCGCGTCCCGGATCCGGTTGTGGTCGCCGATCGCGTCGTCGGTCTCGTCGGCGGCGGTGTCGGGGTCACCGTGTCGGACCAGGTACGGATAGAGGATCGCCTCCTCCGCCTCGGCGTGGATGTCCAGGTGCAGGGAGAGCGGGTCCCAGATGGCCCGCAGCTCCGTCTCGCCCCGGGCGTCGTCGAGCCGGGCGAATCCGCGCCGGAACGCCTCGTGGTCGTCGAGGACCAGTCCGGTGATGTCGTCCATCGCCCACCCCTCCGATGTACAGAACAAATCTCACGGATTACACGCGGAAGTTCTATTTTTACGGGGTACTAGCGAAGTATTGCGATAAAGGCCAGAATTCCCCGCATGGCTGTTGGGGGGTTCCAGACGCAGGTCATCCGGCGCGCCCGGGGGATCAGTGCGGTGCTCAGCGCACCGCCGTACGTGAAACCGGGTCACTACTACTCGCCGGCCACCGCGCCCGCCGACCGGACCACCGCGGTCGGCTGGCGTGACCTGGCCCCGGTCGGGATCGACCTGCGCGAGGCCGAGCAGGTACGCCTCGCCGCCGAACTCACGCCGTACCTGCGGGAGCTGCCGACCGACCGGTGGCACGACCACAACGGCATGTACGGGCGCCCCGACGCCGCCGTACTGCACGCGATGCTCCGGCACCATCGCCCGGCCCGGCTGATCGAGGTCGGCTCCGGCTACTCCACCGCGGTCGCCCTCGACGTCGTCGACCGGCACCTGCCGGAGCTGCGGATCACCTGCGTGGAGCCGCACCCCGAGCGGCTGCGGTCCCGACTGCGCCCCGGGGACCGGGTCGAGTTGATCCAGCGTCGGGTGCAGGACGTCGACCGGGAGACCTTCGCCGCCCTCGACGCCGGCGACATCCTGCTGATCGACTCGACGCACGTGGTGAAGGCCGGCTCGGACGTGGTCTGGCTGCTGCTGCACGTCCTGCCCACGCTGCGGCCGGGGGTGGTGGTGCACGTGCACGACATCCACTGGCCGTTCGAGTATCCGGAGAAGTGGCTGCGCGAGGGCCGGGACTGGACCGAGGTCTACCTGCTCCGGGCGTTCCTCACCCACAACACCTCCTGGCAGGTGCTGCTCTTCACCTCGTGGCTGTGGGCGCAGCGGCCGGACGCCGTACCGGCCGAGCTGCGAGGGCTGCCGACCGGCGCGTTCTGGATGCGCCGTACCCGCTGACGGCCGAGCCGGCGCGCCCGGCCGCCGCGGCGGTCCGGGGCCGTCGGGTGCCGGGCGGAACGGGTCAGGCCGGGTCCGTGGCCCGGCCGGGCAGCACGGGTACGGGCCGGCCCGGCGGCCGGTCCCGGGCCTGCCACTCCCGTGGGTAGCCGAGCGACACCTCGGCGAACCGGACCCCGTCGAACCAGTTGACCCGGGGGATGTGCAGGTGCCCGTAGACCACCGCGGCGGCCCGGTAGCGGACGTGCCAGTCGGCGGTCCGGACCGTGCCGCACCACTGCGCGAACTCCGGATACCGCAGGATCCGGGTCACCTCCTGCACCAGCGGGAAGTGGTTGACCAGCACGGTCGGCAGCGTCGGGTCGAGTTCGGCCGCCAGCCGCCGCTCGGTCGACTCCAGCCGGGCCGCGCACCAGTCCTGCCGGCTCGGGTACGGGTCGGGGTGCAGCAGGTACTCGTCGGTGGCGATCACCCCGGTGGAGTGGGCCAGGGCGAGCGCCTCCTCCCGACTCGTCACCCCGGGCGGCCAGAACGTGTAGTCGTACAGGAGGAAGAGCGGGACGACGGTCACCGGCCCGCCCGCACCGGTGAAGACCGGGTACGGGTCCTCCGGGGTCAGTACGCCGACCCGCCGGCAGATCTCGACCAGCAGGTCGTAGCGGGCCACCCCGCGCAGCTGCACCCGGTCCTGCCGGGGTGTCCACAGCTCGTGGTTGCCCGGCACCCAGACGACGGTGGAGAACCGCTCCCTGAGCACCCGCAGCGCCCAGTAGATGTCCTCGACCCGCTCACCGAGGTCACCGGCGAGCAGCAGCCAGTCCTCGTCGGAACCGGGGGTGAAGCCCTCGACCAGCTTCCGGTTGTCGGCGTATCCGACGTGCAGGTCGCTGACCGCGAGCAGTTCACCCCGGGCCGGGGCGACGTCGCCGGGAACGGCCGGGTTCAGGGCTCCACCCAGCCGTGCACCCGGGCGAGGTTGACGATCTGCTGCCGGATGGCGCCGATCTGGGCGCCGGTCAACGTCGGCACCTTGTCGATCAGCAGTTCGGTGACCTCGGCGCTGAGTTCGGCGCCGGACAGGACGTCACACAGTTCCTCGTTCTCGCCCGCCGGCCGGGCCGGCCGGGGTTTGACCGCGGGCCGGTCGACGATCCGGATGGTGGTCGCCTTCAGGCCCCGTTCGCCCTGCTCCACCTCGTACTCCAGGCGCATGCCGGGATAGATCAGGTGCTTGTCCTCGCCGAAGTCGTTGGCGTGAACGAAGACGTCCTCACCACCGGCGTCCGGCGCGATGAACCCGTAACCGCGTACCTCGTCGAACCGCAACAGCTTCCCGACCGCCACGACCGCCACCACCACTCACTACAGAACCGACAACCACACAGAACCGAACACAGCCGGCGACCGCACCGGTCGATACGACCGCCCTCCGTCACGATAGCCGCACCGGCCCCTACCGTCAGTCCGTGACGAGCGCCGGCCGGCACGGTGACGAGGTCAGCGGGCGCGCCGTGGCAGACGCCGGCCGAACTCCACGACGCCGGCCGAACTCCACGACGAGGGCCGGCGACCAGGTCAGGCTGGCTCGGCGACGACGATGACCGGCTCGTGGCGTACCGGGAAGTTGACCGAGCTGGCGATGAAACAGAGCCGGTGCGCCCGTTCGTGCAGCTCGGTGGCCTGCTCGACCATCTCGGGGGCGGCGACGGTGACCCGGGGTCGGAGCACCACCTCGGTGAACGCTCCCCCGCCGTCACCGCTCTCCACCATCGTGCCGACCGCCTCGTCGGTGTACCCGGTCACCACGACCCGCCCCCGCGCGCAGAGGCTCAGGTACGACAGCATGTGGCACTGGGCGAGCGCGGCGACGAGGAGCTGCTCGGGGTTCCACCGGGCCGGGTCGCCCCGGAACAGCGGGTCGGCCGAGCCGAGCAGCGGCGGCGGGCCCTCGGCGACGAGCGTGTGGTCGCGGCCGTAGGCCCGGTAGTTGACCGTGCCCTCGGCACCGGCGCCGGTCCAGGTCAGCGTGAGCGGGTACTCGTGGGATCTCTCCATCGTCCGATCCTGCCGCACGCCGGGGCCGCCTCGGCGAGGCGGCCCCGGTGAGAGTTCAGCCCGACACAGCTCAGAAGTCGTCCGCGGTGCGGATCCGGTCGCGGATCCAGACGCCGGCCTCCTTCAGCCGTCCGGTGCCGGAGAACTGGCCGGTCGCGCAGGTGCCGGTGGTGAAGACCGCGCCGGAGCGGAAGTCGTCGGAGAGGTTCCAGTTCACCCAACTGATCTTCCGGCTGGCGAACAGGTCGAGGTAGCGCTGGGCCATGGTGAAGTTGTTCGGGCCGTCGCCGGTGTACTCCTGGGTGCCGAACTCGGTGACGAACAGCGGCAGCCGGTCCGCCGCCCGGGTGACCGTGTCGAGGTAGTAGTCGTCGTGCGAGGCGGCGTAGAAGTGGAAGACGTACATGACGTTGTTGTCGTTCACCGGGTTGGCGGCGATCACGTCCGGCCCGCCGCCCTCACCCGAGGCACCGAGCGAGGACCAGTCCGGGGTGCCGACCAGCACCACCGCGTCGGCGTCCCGGGTACGGATCACCGGGATGATCTGGTCGGCGTAGCCCTTGATCGAACTCCAGGCCACCCCGTTGGGCTCGTTCGCGATCTCGTAGATGACGTTGTTCTTGGCCCGGTGCCGGTCGGCGATCTCGGCGAAGAAGGTCCGCGCCCGACCCAGGTTCTCGTTCGGGTCACCCGGGGTGAGCATGTGCCAGTCCACGATCGCGTACAAGCCCCGGGCGGTGGCCAACTCGATGTAGTTGTGTACCAGGTCGGTGAAGCGCCGGGGGTCGGTCTCGTAGCCGCCCTCCTGGACGTACATCGAGATCCGCAGCACGTCCGCCCGCCACTCGTTGGCCAGGACGTCGAGCGAGCCGGGGGTGGCGCAGTTGGCGTACCACTGCAGGCCGTGCGTGCTCATGCCGCGCAACTGGATCGCCTTGCCCCGGGTGTTGCAGAGCTGCCGGCCGCAGACCCGGAGTTGGCCGTTCGCGGCGACCGGCGTGCTGCCCGGCGGCACGGTCGGGGTCGGGGTAGGGGTGGCCGTCGGGGTCGGGGTCGGGGTGGTGCCGCCGGCGCAGGGCTGGCCGTTGAGCCGGCAGCCGGCCGGGGCGCCCGGGCCGGAGCCGATGAAGCCGAAGGTGACCGAGGAACCGGGGGTGACGGTGCCGTTCCAGGCGCGGTTGCCGAAGGTGTGGCGCTGCCCGCTGCTGGTCAGGGTGGCGTCCCAGTAGCTGCCGACGGTGGTGCCGGTGGGCAGGTCGAACTCGACCCGCCAGGAGGTGATGGTGCTGGTGCCGGAATTGGTGATCGTGTAGCGGCCCTCCCAGCCCGAGCCCCAGTCGGCGACCTTCGCGAAACTGGCGGTCGGGGTGGCGGCGGCCCGCGCGGCCATGGTCAGCGGTGCCGACACCACGGCCGCCGACGCGGTCACGACGGCGGCGACCAGACCGGCCAACAGCAGAGTCCTTCGGGTACGCGTCACAGGTGCCTCCGGGACGGTCGACGGCGGTGCCCGGTCGGTGAGCGGCCGACAGGCATCAATTAGCGTCGAACTATAAGGAAGGCTAAGAGTCCCCGCAACCGGTGGCGCGGTCAGCGCGGCAGGCTGGCCAGGAACATCGCGATCAACTGCTCGTACGTCTCGTCACGGTCCTCGGCCAGACCGAATCCGCCGTTGGCCTCGATCGAGGCGAACCCGTGCGCGATCGACCGGGCGCACCGGGTGGCGTGGATCGCGGCGGAGTCGGTGAGCCCGTAGCCGCGGAGCATGCCGAGGAAGACCTGCATCATCCCCTTGCCGGCCTCGAGCATGCCGGCGTCGTGCAGCGGGTCGAGCGGCAGCGCGGCATACCGGGCGGGGTGCTCGCGGACGTACTCCCGGTAGGTGCGGAGCAGGGCGGCGACCGCGTCGTCCCCACTGCGCCCGATCACCGCCGCGGTGAACCGCTCGGTCATCTCCGTCAGCACCCGTACGCCGACCAGGGCGCGGAGTTCGGCGAGCCCCGCGACGTGTTTGTAGAGCGACGGCGCGGCCACCCCGGTACGGCTGGCGACCGCGGCCAGGGTCAGCCCGTCCGGGCCCTGCGCGTCGATGACGTCGAGCGCGGCGGAGACGACGGCGGCGGTGGAGAGTCCGACCCTAGGCACGGGCCCACCCGCGATCTGCCCGTTTTCCGTTCACCACAAAAAGGACCATAGCCGGAAAGCTAATCTGGCTAGCGTCCACCGTCAAGTCGACCGTCGGCCGGCGCCGCCGGGGTGACCGCGGCCAGGGCGAGATCCACCACGCCGTCGGCGTACGCCTCGGTGAGCGGGCCGGTACGCAGCAGCCAGCGGTGGTAGATCGGCCCGAAGAGCAGTTCCACCACCTGGTCGAGGTCGACGTCGGACCGGACCTGCCCGACGCGCCGGCCCGCCTCCAGCCGGGACCGGACCGCGTCGAGTTGGGGCCGCAGCAGCCGGTCGCGGACCTGTTCGGCGAGCGTCTCGTCGGCGAGCGTCTCGATGGTGATCGCCCGGGTGGTGGCGGACAGCCGGGGGTCGGCGAACTCGGCGACCGTGGCGCGGATCAGCGCCCGCAGGTCAGCGGCGACGTCACCGGTGTCGGGCACCGACCCGTCACCGGCCGTCGCGGCCTCCACCAGCGCGTCCAGGATCACCGCCCCCTTGCCGCGCCACCAGCGGTAGATCGTCTGCTTGCCGACCCCCGCACGCGCGGCGATCCGCTCGACGGTCAGCTCGGGATAGCTGGTCTCGGCCAGCAGTTCCAGGGCGGCGACGAGGATCGCCCGGCGGGCGCGGTCGTTGCGGCGGGCGGGGTCGGCGGGCACGGACCCAGCGTACCGCAACGAGACGAGACGGATCGTCTTGCCAGCGCCGCCCCGACGTGACACAGTGCCTGGACGAGACGTCTCGTCTCGCGACTGCGCCACCCACCCCCGCCGAGGAGAACCCGTGTCCCACATCGCCATGGTCAGCATCCCCGCCCCCGGGCACGTCAACCCGAGCCTGCAGATCCTGCGCGCCCTGGTCGACCGGGGACACCGGGTCACGTACGCGAACGACCCGTCGTTCGCCGACGTCATCCAGCGCACCGGGGCCGAACTCAAGCCGTACCGCTCGACGCTGCCCGGCCCCGACGAGGAGTGGGTCGAGGATCCGATCGGCCAACTGACGCTCTTCCTCGACGACTCGATCGCGATGCTCCCGCAGCTACGTGCCCGGTACGCCGACGACCGCCCCGACCTGTTCCTCTACGACATCGCCGGCGCACCGGCCCGGCTCCTCGGCGAACAGTGGGGCATCCCCGCGATCCAACTCTCCCCCACCTTCGTGGCCTGGGACGGCTACGAGGCGGAGATGGCGCAGGCGGTCGAGGCGATGCGGGCCGAACCGCGCGGGGCGGACTACTACCGGCGGTTCACGACGTGGCTCACCGAGAACGGGTCGTCGGTCACCGACAGCCTCGCCTTCCAGGGCCGACCGACCCGCTGCCTGGCCCTCATCCCCCGCGCGCTGCAACCGAACGCCGACCGGGTGGACCCCGCCGTCCACAGCTTCGTCGGCCCCGTCCTCGGCGACCGGCCCGACCAGGGCACCTGGACCCGCCCGGCGGGCGTCGAGAAGGTGCTGCTGGTGTCGCTCGGATCAGCGTTCACCCGGCACGCCGACTTCTACCGGCGCTGTGTCACCGCCTTCGGCACGCTGCCCGGCTGGCACACCGTGCTGCAGGTCGGCCGGCACGTCGACCCGGCGGAACTCGGCGTCGTGCCGGACAGTGTGGAGGTGCACACCTGGGTGCCGCAGCTCGCGATCCTGGAGCAGGCCGACGCGTTCCTCACCCACGCCGGCATGGGCGGCAGCAGCGAGGGGCTGTACTGCGGCACGCCGATGATCGCCGTACCCCAGGCCGCCGACCAGTTCGCCAACGCCGAACGACTGGCCGACCTCGGCGTGGCCCGGGTCGTCGACCTGGCCACCGTCACCGCCGACGAACTGCGGACGGCACTGCTGCACCTCACCACCGACGCCGTCGTGTCGGCGCGGTGTGCCGACCTCCGCCGTCAGGTACGTGCCGAGAGCGGCACGGCCCGGGCGGTCGCGCTGATCGAGGCCGAGCTGTCCGCCGCCCCACTCCGGACGGCGTAGGACACCGGTGGTCGGCCGCCGCTCCGCTCCGGACGGCGCAGAACACCGGCGGTCGGCCGCCGCTCCGCTCCGGACGGCGCAGAACACCGGCGGTCGGCGGCCGACGGATCGCCGAGTGTCCCCGGTCAGGCGATCTCGGCTGCCGAGCCAGGTCCGGCAACCCGGTGCGGCCTGTCGTCCTCCGGCCCGGTCTCCACGGCACCGGCGCCGTCGACGGCGGGCGGACCCGCCGGCGGCACGGACTGCGAACCAGTCGACGGCACGAACGGCGCCCGGACCGGCGACCCGGTCTCCGCGGGTCTGAGCTCGAGCGGTGGCACCGTGGGGCGCCGCAGCCGGCCGGGGCCGGCCGACGGGGGCGGACCAACCGGCTCGGCCGCGACCACCGGAGACGGTCGGGGCAACCCGGCCAGCCCGAGCGGCGGCACCTCCCGGGCCCCGCCACCGGTCGACGACCCGGTCGGCCCGTACCGGGGGCCCGGCACCGCCGCCGGTCCGGGCCCGGCCGGGGTGCCGCTCGGCAGCAGCCGGGGCGGTACGACGTCCGGGGTGGTCACCGGACTGAGACCGGCCACCAGCGTGCCGACGATCTCGGCGGCGTACGCCCCGTCCGGGTCGTAGTCCGGGTCGAAGACGGTGACCTCCACCCCGAGGCAGTGCGGGGTGTCGACCAGGCCGGCCAGCAGCAGCTCCAGCTCGGCGAAGGCGATCCCGCCCGGGTCGGGCGCGTCGACCGCCGGCATCACCGCCGGATCGAGCACGTCCACGTCCACGTGCACCCAGTAGCCGACACAGTCGGTCAACTGGTCGTGCGCCCACTGCGCGGTCCGGGCCGCGCCCTCGGCCCGCAACGCCGGGACCGGCCGGGTGACGATCCCGGCCGCCTGCAGGTCGAGCCGGTACTCGTCGTGGGACCGGATGCCGAGCACCACCACGTCGATGTCCCGGAAGTACGGCCGCCGCCCCTCGATCGCGGCCAGGTCGGCCTGGCCCCGACCGGTGACCAGGGCGAGGTCCTCACCGGCCGCCGCACCGACGTACGAGGCGTTGCCCGGGTGCCGGAAGTCGGAGTGGCCGTCCACGAACACCAGCCCGACCCGGCCGCCGACCGCCTCGCCGAGCCGGTGCATGGCCAGCGCCGAACCGAGCAGGATGGCGCAGTCACCACCCAGGACCAGGGGAAACTCCCCCCGGTCGATGATCGTGCCGACCCGGTCGGCCAGCCGCATCGAGTACGACGCGATCGACGCCGCATGACACACCCCGTCCCCGGGACGCCAGTCGCCCGGGTCGTACCGGGGCGGGGTGAGGCAGCCGGCGTCCCGGGCACCGAGCCGGGCGATCAGGTCGTGGTCACGCAGCGCGCCGGGAGCCTTGGCACAGCCCGGCACCGACGTACCGGTCGGTGGACGCAGGCCCAGGTTGGAGGGGGCGTCCAGGACGGCGATCCGGCGCATACATTGCTCCCGTCCGGTATCGCGGCTGCCAGCCGGCATGCCCGCCGCTCGTACTCACATTGTTCTAGAAGAGCGCGCGGGAGAGCGCCCGCCGAGCGGTCGCCACCGCAGGATCGTCCGGACCGGCGATGCTGAAAAGGGACACCAGGTGCTGCCGGGCGGCGTCCCGGTCATCGCCGCTGGTCCGTCGGACCAGGTCGACCAGCCGGGCGTACGCCTGCTCCGCCTGACCGCTGAGTACCTCGATGTCGGCGGCGAGCAGCTGCGCCGGTACGTCGTCCGGCGCCGCCTCGGCCGCGGCCATCGCCGCCGCCGGGTCGACCCCGGCCACCCGCCGGGCCAGCGACACGTGCGCGAGGCCGGCCTCGGCCGCCGCGTCCGCCGGACTCTCCGACAGGATCTTCCGGTACGCCCGCTCGGCCGCGTCCAGGTCCCCGCTGATCAGGGCGTCGTCGGCCTCGACCAGCCGGGGGTCCTCCGGGGCCTCCACGCTCACTCCGGCGGCCTTGAGCAGCGCGGCGATCCACTGCCGCAGCTGGGCCTCCGGCTGCACCCCGGTGAACGCGTCCGCCGGCTGCCCGCCGATGATCGCGACCACCATCGGGATGCCCTGGATCCGGAACATCTGCGCCAGCCGCGGGTTGGCGTCGACGTCGACCTTGGCCAGCACCCAGGCGCCGCCGCCCTCGACGGCGAGGCGCTCCAGCACCGGGGAGAGCTGCTTGCACGGCTGGCACCACTCGGCCCAGAAGTCGATGACGACCGGCGTGGTCAGCGAGCGTTCGAGCACCTCGGACTGGAAGGTGGCCTCGGTGACGTCGATCACGGTGACGCCGCCCGGTCCGCCGGCCGGTGCGCCGGGATATCCGCCGCCCGGCGTCGGACGGCTGGCGGGCGGGGTAACCGGGGACTGTGCGGGCGTCTGGGCGGCGCGCAGTGCGCCGAGGTCGACCGCGCCGCGGGTGAAGATCGACGAGGTGATCCGTGGGTCGCTCATGGTTGTCTAGTCTCGCACGCGCGCCGGCCGTCCCCGACGAACCGCCGGTGGACGACAGCTGACCGGAGCCCGCCCGGCCCGGCCGGCGCACCGGATCCGGGTCAGAACCGGGCCGGCTCGCGGTAGACGCCCCACTCGTCGCGCAGCGCGTCGCAGATCTCCCCGAGTGTCGCCTCGGCGCGTACCGCGTCCAGCATCGGCGGGACCAGGTTCCCGTCGGTACGCGCCACCTCGACCATCCGGGCCAGCGCGGAGCGCACCTCGGCGTCGTCCCGGCCGGACTTGCGGGCGGCCAGCACCCGGCGCTGCTCCAGCTCGACCTCGTGCGAGACCCGCAGGATCTCCAGCTCCTTGGCGACCGTACCGGTGTGGCAGTTCACTCCGACGATCTTCTTGTCGCCCTTCTCCAGCGCCTGCTGGTAGACGAAGGCCGCCTCGGCGATCTGACCGGTGAACCAGCCGTCCTCGATGCCGCGCAGGATGCCGGAGGTCATCGGGCCGATCGGGTGCGGCCCCTCGCCACCCAACTGCCGGATCCGGGCGAAGATCTCCTCCGCCTCGGCCTCGATCTTGTCGGTGAGTGCCTCGACGTACCAGGAACCGCCGAGCGGGTCGGCCACGTTGGTGACCCCGATCTCCTCCATCAGCACCTGCTGGGTCCGCAGCGCGATCTCGGCGGACGAGTCGGTGGGCAGGGCCAGGGTCTCGTCCAGCGCGTTGGTGTGCAGCGAGTTCGTCCCGCCCAGCACCGCGGCGAGCGCCTCCACCGCGGTCCGGACCACGTTGTTGACCGGCTGCTGGGCGGTCAGCGACACCCCGGCGGTCTGGGTGTGGAACCGCAGCCAGAGCGCCTTCTCGCTGGTGGCGCCGTAGACATCGCGCAGCCAGCGGGCCCAGATCCGGCGGGCGGCCCGGAACTTGGCGATCTCCTCGAAGAAGTCGACGTGCGAGTCGAAGAAGAAGCTCAGCCCGGGGGCGAAGACGTTCACGTCCAGGCCGCGACTCAACCCCAGCTCGACATAGCCGAAACCGTCCGCCAGGGTGTACGCCAACTCCTGGGCGGCGGTCGAACCGGCCTCCCGGATGTGGTAGCCGGAGACCGAGAGCGGCTTGTACCGGGGGATGGTGCCCGCGCAGTACTCCATCAGGTCGCCGATCAGGCGCAGGTGCGGCTCCGGGTCGAAGAGCCACTCCTTCTGCGCGATGTACTCCTTGAAGATGTCGGTCTGCAGGGTGCCGTCCAGGGTGGAGATGTCGGCGCCCTGCCGCTCGGCGGCGACCAGGTACATGCAGAAGACCGGCACCGCCGGACCGGAGATGGTCATGCTCGTCGTGACACCGGCCAGGTCGATGCCGTCGAACAGCACCTCCATGTCGGCGGCCGAGTCGATCGCCACCCCGCAGTGCCCGACCTCGCCGAGCGCCTGCGGGTCGTCGGAGTCGCGCCCCATCAGGGTCGGCATGTCGAAGGCGACCGAGAGACCGCCGCCGCCGGCGCCGAGGATCATCTTGTAGCGCTCGTTGGTCTGCCGGGCGTTGCCGAAGCCGGCGAACTGCCGGATCGTCCAGGTCCGCCCCCGGTAGCCGGTCGGGTGCAACCCCCGGGTGTACGGGTACTCGCCGGGCCAGCCGATCCGGGCGAACCGTGGGTCGGCGGTCCCCTCCGGCGGCCCGTACACCGGGTCGACGGTCATTCCGGAGAGCGTCGTGAAGTCCGCGTCCCGCTTCCGGGCCGCGTCGTACCGGGCCTGCCAGCGTTCCCGTCCGGCGGCGATCTCGTCCGCGTTCATCACCGCAGTGTAAAGGGTCAACCTGAACGATCGCTAAGGACGCGGGGAAGGGCCCCTTCCGATCGCTGTCCGCGGCAGAGGGGCCCTTCTCAACAGGTGTACGGCGACGGGACGGTCACGCTCCGGCGGCCGCCGGCGGGTTCAGCTCGATGTCGTCAACCTTGACGTTCACCTCGCTGACCTGGATGCCGTACTTCTCGACCTCCTCGATCACCTTCACCCGGACCGCCTCGGTCACGTCGGCCACGACCTGCCCGGCCTCGATGACCAGCACGATCCTGATGGACGCGCTGGTCCCCTTCACCTCGGCCGAGACGCCCCGGCCGGCATCGCCGACCTCGTCCAGACCGACCCGGTCCAGCACGTTGTTGAAGAACCGGGCCACGTCCCCGCCCAGCTCGGCGACCCCAGGCACCGAGCGGGCCGCCGTACCGGCGATCTTCTCGATGACCTCTTCGGACACCTCGGTCGCACCGCGCGGTGCCGCGGCGGGCGCGGCAGCCGGTGCGGCAGCGGGCGCGGCGGTCTCCGCGGCCTGGCCCGCCTCGTTCGGAACCTCGGTCATGCTCTGTCTCTCCCCTGGTCTTGGCAGCCTGACACGGCGCAGTCAGCGTTGACGGAGCCTACTCGGCACCGGCAAACCAACGGCGTAACGTGACGGATTCTCGGCTCAAGTCCGGCCGACCGGGTCGGCTCCGGCAGCGAACCGGGCCGGGCCGACGCCGAGATACCGGCGGAAGTGCCGGGTCAGGTGTGCCTGGTCGTAGAAGCCGGCGGAGACCGCCACCTCGGCCGGTGGCATCCCGGCCAGCAGCAGCCGACGGGCCAGGTCGATCCGGCGACCGGTCAGATAGCGGTGCGGCGGCAGACCGTACCGTCGGGTGAAGGACCGGACCAGGTGCGTCGGATGCGCCGCCAGCGTCGCGGCGGCCTCGACCAGGGTGATCCCGGTGGTCAGTCGGGCGTCCAGCAGCCCGCGGAGCCGGCCAGCGAGCTGTCCGGTCGCCACGGTCGCCGACCCCGACGGTGCCGGCGGTCCGCCGCCCGGCCGGGTCCGCAGGTGGCCGGACAACCGCTCGCGGACGAACGCCAGCCGGCTCTCCGCCTCGAAGGCGTCCCCCGGGTGTACGAGCGCACGGTGCAGCCGGTGGATCCGGTCCCGCAGCTGCGGGTCGGACAGGCTCGGCGTCTCCACCGCCGCGCCGATCAACTCCTCGCCCAGCACGGACGTGTCGAGATAGAGAACCCGCTTGCGGAAGCCGTGCCGGGTCGCCGACCGGCCGTCGTGCGCGACGTGCGGCGGCAACAGGGTGACCTCCGCCCCGACCGTGCCGTGCTCGGTCCGGTCCAGGTCGTACCGGATGGCGCCGTCGTCGACGATCAGCAGGGTCCAGGCGTCGTGGGTGTGCGCCGGGTAGGCGTGGTCGACGAAGTCCGCGTGGAACACCTCGGCGACGCCGGCCACCGCCGGACGCCAGGCCGCGACCCGGGTACGCACGTCAGGAACGTACAAGACCGGGACGGGGCCGCTCGGCAGGCTCGGTCGGATGAACGATCCGAACATCCCACCGGCCGCTGGGGAGCCGACTCCGCCACCGGTCCGGTTCGACAGCAAGATCGCCGTACTGCTCCGGGACGACCTGGCCGGCTGGCAGCGGCTCAACGTGACCGCGTTCCTGGTCAGCGGAATCGCCGGGGCCGAACCGGAGCTGCTCGGCGAGGACTACCTGGACGCCGACGACACCCGCTACCTGCCGATGTTCCGCCAGCCGGTGCTGGTCTTCGCCGGCGACCGGGACATCCTGGCCGCCGCGCACCGCCGCGCGCTGGACCGGGGCATTCCGCTCAGCGTCTTCACCGCAGACCTGTTCCACACCGGCAACGACCGGGACAACCGGGCCGCCGTACGGGCCGTGCCACGCGCCAAACTGGACCTGGTGGGGTTGGCCCTGCACGGCCCCCGCAACGCCGTGGACAAGGTCCTCAAGGGTGCGGCACTGCACCGCTGACCGGTGTCGGGAAGGCCCCTTCCTGCCCGCCGCCCGGACGACGGGAAGGGGCCCGTCCTTACAGCTCCAGTTGGGTGAGCAGGTCACCGGCGGCGGCGTACGGGTCGGTGGTCCCGTCGGCGACCCGGGCGGCGAGGTCGGCGAGCGCCGTACCGGAGCGAAGCGAGCCGAGCCGGGCGCGCAGGGTGCCGAGCGCGATCGCCTCGACCTCGGCGGCGGCCCGCGCCTCCCGGCGGCGCCGCAGTTCGCCGTGTTCGACCAGCCAGCCCCGGTGCTTCTCGATCGCGGCGACGAGGTCGTCGATCCCCTCGCCCCGGGCGGCGACCGCGCGAACCACCCTGGGACGCCACTCGCCGGGTCCGCGCTCGCCAAGGGCGATCATGCCCTGGATGTCCCGGACGGTGTTGTCGGCGCCGTCCCGGTCGGCCTTGTTCACCACAAAAACGTCGGCGATCTCCAGGATGCCGGCCTTGACCGCCTGGATCGCGTCGCCCATCCCGGGGGCGAGCAGGACCAGCGTGGTGTCGGCGAGCGAGGCGACCTCCACCTCCGCCTGGCCGACCCCGACGGTCTCCACCAGGACGACGTCACAGCCGGCACCCTCCAGCACCCGGACCGCGGCCGGGGTGGCGGCGGCCAGCCCGCCGAGGTGGCCCCGGCTGGACATGGAACGGATGTAGACGCCGGGGTCGGTCGCGTGGTCCTGCATCCGGACCCGGTCGCCGAGGATCGCCCCGCCGGTGAACGGGCTGGACGGGTCGACGGCGAGCACCCCGACCCGGTGGTCCCGGGCCCGCAGCGCCCGGACCAGCTCGTTGGTGGTGGTCGACTTGCCGACCCCGGGCGACCCGGTCAGCCCGATGACCTGGGCCCGGCCGGTGTGCGGGGCCAGCGCCGCCGCGATCTCCGGCAGCAGGTCGTCGCCGGACTCGACCAGGGTGATCAGCCGGGCCACCGCCCGGGGGTCACCGTCGCGGGCCCGCTCGACCAGCAGCGGTACGTCGCGGCTGCGTCGCACCGACACCGGGCCGGCCGGGCCGGGGGCCCCGGGGGCGGACCCGGCCGGAGCCGGCCCGGCTGCCGCTGGTCGTCCGGTGGAGCCTGGTGCGGTCACTCCTGGCCGCCGCCCTGGCGGGGAACCGTGATGATCAGCGCGTCGCCCTGTCCGCCGCCGCCGCACAGCGCCGCCGCCCCGGTGCCGCCGCCCCGGCGGCGCAGTTCCATGGCGAGGGTGAGGACCAGCCGGGCACCGGACATCCCGATCGGGTGCCCGAGCGCGATCGCGCCGCCGTTGACGTTCACGATCTCGGGGCTGACCCCGAGGTCGCGGGTGGCCTGGATGCCGACCTGCGCGAACGCCTCGTTGATCTCGATCAGATCCAGGTCGGCGACGCCGAGTCCGGCCTTGCCCAGCGCGTGGCTGATCGCGTTGGAGGGCTGCGAGTGCAGCGAGTTGTCCGGGCCGGCGACGTTGCCGTGCGCCCCGATCTCGGCGAGCCAGCTCAGCCCGAGTTCCTCGGCCTTGGCCCGGCTCATCACCACGACCGCGCAGGCGCCGTCGGAGATCGGCGACGAGCTGCCGGCGGTGATGGTGCCGTCCGGGGTGAAGGCGGGACGCAGCCGGCCCAGCGACTCGGCCGTGGTGTCCGGGCGTACGCCCTCGTCCTCGCTGATCACCAGCGGGTCGCCCTTGCGCTGCGGCACGGTCACCGGGGTGATCTCCTCGGCGAAGGCGCCGTTCTTCTGCGCGGCGGCGGCCTTCTGGTGGCTGGCGGCGGCGAAGGCGTCCTGCTCGGCCCGGGTGATCCCGTGCCGGCCGTTGTGCCGTTCGGTGGACTCGCCCATCGCGCAGCAGTCCCAGGCGTCGGTGAGGCCGTCCAGCGCCATGTGGTCCTTCACCACCACGTCGCCGTACTTGTAGCCGGCCCGCTGGCCGAGCAGCAGGTGCGGGGCGTTGGTCATCGACTCCATGCCGCCGGCGACCACGATGTCGAACTCGCCGGCCCGGATGAGCTGGTCGGCCAGCGCGATCGCGTCGAGGCCGGAGAGGCAGACCTTGTTGATGGTCAACGCCGGTACGGACATCGGGATGCCCGCCTCGACCGCGGCCTGCCGGGCCGGGATCTGGCCGGCGCCGGCCTGCAGCACCTGACCCATGATCACGTACTGCACCTGGTCGGCGGGGACGCCGGCCCGCTCCAGGGCGGCCCGGATGGCAACGCCGCCGAGCTTCGTCGCCGGGAAGTCCTTCAGGTTGCCGAGCAGTCGCCCCATCGGGGTACGGGCGCCACCGACGATCACGGAAGCCGGCCGGGCCGGTGTCAGGGGAGCTGAAACCATGGGTACTGTCGCCTCCGAGGGGACCTGACGGTACGGCTTAACGATAGTTAGGTCAGACTAGCGTCATGGGTGATGACGTCCCGGCCGAGCCCGCTGCCGACTATGTCACAGGGATCGGACTGCTCCGCATCGATCACGTCGGGGTGGCCGTCGCCGACCTCGACGCCGCGATCGAGTTCCACCAGCGGGTCTTCGGCATGCGCTGCGTGCACACCGAGACCAACACCGAGCAGGGCGTACGGGAGGCGATGCTGAGCGTCGGCCCGGACCCGACCGGTGGCTGCGTACAGCTGCTGGCGCCGCTGACCCCGGACTCGCCGATCGCGAAGTTCCTGGACCGTAACGGGCCCGGTGTGCAGCAGGTGGCGTACACCGTGGCGGACGTCGACGCGGCCTGCGCGGCGCTGCGGGAGCGCGGCGTACGGGTGCTCTACGAGACCCCACGACGCGGCACCGCCGGCTCCCGGATCAACTTCGTGCATCCCCGGGACGCCGGCGGCGTACTTGTGGAACTGGTCGAGCCGGCCACGTCCTGACGGCGGCGCACACCCGTGCCCTGCCGGCGGCGCACGCCCGTGCCCTGCCGGCGGCGCACACCAGTGCCCTGCCGGCGCGGCCGGTCGGCGTGGCGGTCAGCCCGGCACGGCGTCGTGCGCCTCGATCAGCCCGGCCGGCAGCGGGGCCAGGTCGGTGGCCCGGCGGAAGTCGCCGAGGGTGGTGCCGGTGCACTCCGAGTCGACGTTGTGGGCGCCCGCCCCGGACTCGACGTCGGTCAGGTTGACCGCCCGGAAGTCGATCGAGAACCGGGTCCGGCCGGAGGTGTTCGGCACGGTGGTGTGCAGCTGCGCACCCGAGAAGATCAGTACGCCGCCGGGCGGGGTGATCACCCGCAGGTCCGGCTCGCGTTCCAGGTCCTGTTCCAGCCGGGGCTGTTCCCGGGTCTCGGCGTGCACCTGCTGGGCGGCCGCGGTCCGACCGTGCGTGACCCACTCGGCGTAGTTGTAGTTCCGGGAGCTGTTCCGCACCCCGGTGCCGAAGTACCTCGGGTGGAAGGCCATCACGTTCGACTCGACCACGTCGTACACCGGCATCCAGAAGTTGAGCTGCGACATCGGCGCGGAGAACCAGGTGTCCCGGTGCGACTCGAACTGCAGGGTCAGCCCCGCGTTGAGGTACTCGCTGGTCATCGTGCGCAGCCGGGGCACGTCGAAGTACGTCTGCTCCGGGTCGGCGCCGAGGTCGGAGAGCACCCCCCGGACGAGTTCGGCACTGCGTGGGTGGTTGATGAAGGTCGGCTTGAGGTCGGCCAGCACCCGTACGTAGTCCGGGCCGGCCAGGTGGTGCTGGGCGTCGGGCGGGAAGTGGGGGGTGAACGCCGTCTCGACCATCTCCCGGGCGAAGGCGACCAGCGCCATCGAGTGTGGCGTCGGCGAGTAGACGAACAGGTCCCCGGCGAAGAGCCGGGCCCGACGCTCCGCGTCGGACATCGGCGAGTCGAAGTGCAGCACCGTCACTGCGGCCTCCTGCGGTAGCTCACGGTAGGTCTGCGCGTCGGTCACGCTAAGCCGCCCCGGGCCGGGGCGGGGAGGGCCGTCAGGTCACCAACCGTGTCGAGAATCCGACTGCCCGTGGACCGGATCTCCGGCCGAACCGCGTATCCGGGGCCGGTTGGCGCGCTTAGAGTCGGACGATGCCACCCCCGCCTCCGGCCGTCCCCGGCTCGACCGCCGACCCCACCGGTCCCGGGCCGTCCGCCGGTCGCCGGCCGTTCCGGTTCACCGCCTCGATGCCCGGACTCGACCGGCCGGTCGCACGGTGGCGGGACGAGATCCGCCGGATCGAGGACCTCGGCTTCGACTCGGTCTCGGTCTCGGACCACTTCACCGGTGGCTGGGCGATGGACCCGCTGGTGGCGATGACGGTCGCCGCCGAGGCCACCACCCGGCTGCGGGTGCTGGGGCTGGTCTTCTGCAACGACTTCCGGCATCCGGTGCTGCTGCACAAATCCCTGGCCAACCTCGACGTCTTCTCCGGCGGTCGGGTCGAGATCGGGCTCGGCGCCGGCTGGCTGCGTACCGACCACGACGCCGCCGGTCTGCCGTTCGACCCGCCGGGCGTACGGGTGGCCCGGCTGGCCGAGGCGATCGAGGTGCTGGCCGGCCTCTTCGGCGACAAGCCGGTGAGCTTCACCGGCCGGCACTACCAGATCGGTGAGCTGGACGGGCTGCCGAAGCCGGTGCAGCGGCCGCACCCGCCGCTGCTGGTCGGCGGCGGTAGCCGGCGCATCCTCGAACTGGCCGGCCGGTACGCCGACATCGTCGGGATCAACCCACGACTCGCCCCGGACGTCGACCCACTCGCCGCGGTGGCCGAGATGGCTCCGGACCGCTTCGCCCGGAAGGTGGCCTGGGCCCGCTCCGCCGCCTCGGCCGCCGGCCGCGATCCGGAGCGGCTGGAGTTCCAGCTGCGGATGTTCGACGTACGGGTGACGCACCGGGGAGTGACACACCGGTCCACCTCCAGTCACGCCCGGCTGGCCGACGCCACCACCCTGGCCGCCTCACCGGCGGTGCTGCACGGCGACGTCGACGAGTGCGTGGACCGGCTGGTCGCGCTCCGCGAGCGGTACGGAATCAACTACCTGCATCTCGGCGGCAACCTGGACGCCGCCGCCCCGATCGTGGCCCGGCTCGCCGGCCGCTGAGCCACTGCCCCGGCGGTCCCGGCCACCGACACAGCCAACGAAGATCATGAAAAAGGTACGGCTGCCCGGCGGGTCGAGTTGACCATGTGAACTGGGCGCGATACAACGTCCCGGCTCTTGCGAAGGCCCCCGGTGTGTCTGCAAGTATGTCCCAATGCCCCAGCAGCAATCCTCCCCTCTCGCGTTCTTCGACAACGCGAACTCGCAGCCAGACTTCACAGTCGCCCTGCGCGGTTACGACCGTGAGCAGGTCAACAGTCACCTCGGCCGGCTGACCGCGGCGCTGCACCAGGCGCAGCAGGACCGGGCCGACGCCGAACAGCGGATGAACGACGCGCAGCGTCGGCTCCGCCAGGCCGAGCAGCGGCTCGCCGCACTCGAGCAGAAGCTGACCGACACGAACAAGCAGCTCGAGGAGAACAACCGGCCGACCCTCTCCGGCCTGGGCACCCGCGTCGAGCAGATCCTGCGGCTCGCCGAGGAGCAGGCGAACGACCACCGTGGCGAGGCCAAGCGCGAGTCGGAGGGCATCCTCTCGGCCGCCCGGCTGGAGGCCCGGGAGATCACCGACAAGGCGCGCGCCGAGGCCGCCGCGATGAAGGCGTCCGCGGAGCGCGAGGCGGGCAGCGTCCGTACCGCCGCCGAGCGGGAGGCCGCCGAGGTCCGGGTGCAGGCCCGCCGGGAGGCCGACACGCTGCGCGCCGACGCCGAGCGGGAGACCAAGCAGCTGCGTACGGTGACCGCGCACGAGGTCGCCGAACTGCGGTCCACGGTCGAGCGTGAGGTGGCGACGCTGCGGGCGACCGCCGAGCGGGAGATCACCCAGCAGCGCGCGAAGGCGGCCCGGGAGGCCGAGGAGAAGCGCGCCGAGGCGACCAAGCTGCTCGCCGACGCCCGGGACAAGCGGGACAAGGACCTGCAGGCCCTGGAGCTGCAGCTGGCGGAGCGCCGGGAGAAGGCGGAGCGCGAGGAGTCCGAGCGGCACGCCGCCCAGGTCGCCCAGACCCAGAAGCTGGTCGCCGAGGCCGAGCAGCGGGCCCGGGCCGCCCAGGACCGGGCGAAGGAGATCGAGCAGCGCGCCGAGGCCCGCCGGGTCGAGTCGGAGCGCACCGCCAACGACACCGTCGACAAGGCCAAGGCGCTGGCCGACAAGACCGTGAACGAGGCTCGGGCCGAGGCCCACCGCCTGCTCACCGAGGCGCGTACCGAGGCGGAACTGACCACGCAGGCGGCCCGCCGCGAGGTCGAGGACCTCACCCGGCAGAAGGACGCGGTCACCGCGCAGCTCGGCCAGATGCTCTCCGGCCTGGCCGGCATCGTGCCCGGCGTCGGTTCGGCGGCTCCCGCCGCCACCCCCGCGAAGGCCGAGCCGGAGGCGAAGGCCGCCGACAAGAGCGACTCCGACGAGCGGCAGACCGCCGACGTCGCCAGCTGAGCCGACCGATCGCACGGTCGGACTGCGGGGCAGCAGCACGGCCGGGGCCGTACCGGATCTTCCGGTACGGCCCCGAGCGCTGTCCGTCCACCGGATCGTCCCCTAGCATGCCGTGACGCCCGGCCCGATCAACGCCGCCGGGTATGGCCGCAGAACCGGGCGACCCGTGTGAGGATGGGAGCATGTCGTACGGCGAGGACTTGTTCGCCCTGGACGGGGACGTGGCTACGGAGCCGAGCTTCGAGTCGGCCCTGCGGGGCTACGATAAACGGCAGGTGGACCGGTACGTCGCCGAGGCCGAGAAGGACATTGCCCGGTTGGCGGCGCAGCGTGAGCAGGCGTACGCGCAGATCCACAACCTGGCCGGTCAGGTCGAGGTGCTGCAACGCGACCTGATGGCGTTGCGCCGGCAGGTCGGTGTGGTGGACCGTGCCTCGTTCCGGCACCTGGGGCCGGTGGTGGAGCACATCCTGACCCTTGCCGAGGAGCAGGCCGAGGTCATCCACCATCAGGCGACGCAGGACATCGAGGCGCGGCGGGCCGAGGCCGAGCAGGTGCTCGAGGACGCCCGCCAACAGGCCGCCGAGGCGCTGCGCGACTTCGAACTCGCGCTGGCCGCCCGGCGGGCCGAGGAGGAGAAGGTCAACAACGCCCGGCGGGCCGAGGCGGAGGCGGCCGTGGCCGCCGCTGCCGAGGAGGCCACCCGGTTGCGGGAGGCCGCGCAGGCGGCGTTCGTCAAGGCCCAGGAGGAGAGTTCCGAGCTGCGTAACCGGGCCGCCGAGGAGGCGAACCGGCTGCGGGAGGCGAGCCACGCCGCGCACACCAAGGCGCTGCAGGAGGCGAAGCAGCTGCGGGACACCGCCGAGCAGGAGGCGACCCGGCTGACCGAGCAGACCGCCCGGGAGACGTCTGAGCTGACCGACCGGACCAACCGGGAGGCCGAACAGGTCGTCGAACGGGCCCGGCAGGAGTCGGCCCGGCTGCGGCACGCGGCGCAGCACGAGGCGAACCGGCTGCGCGACGCCGCCCAGCAGGAGGCCACCCGGCTGCGGGAGGCCGGCCAGGCCGCCCACGCGATGGCCCAGCAGGAGACCCAGCGGCTGCTCGACGCGGCGCGGCAGGAGGCGGACCGGACCATCGAGCTGGCCCGGGCGGAGGCGTCCCAGCTGCGCGAGGCCGGCCAGGGGGCGTACGCGAAGGCGAAGCACGAGGCGACCCAGCTCCGTGAGTCCGGTCAGGCGGCACACAGCACGGCGACGGCGGAGGCGAAGCGGATCACCGAGGAGACCGAGGAGTTCGTCCGCCGTTCCCGGGCCGAGGTCGAGGAGTACGCCCAGCGGGTCCGGGCGGAGACGCAGTCGGAGCTGGCCGCCTGGCGGTCCG
The DNA here is from genome assembly GCF_039871735.1 of Plantactinospora sp. B24E8. Classification (NCBI taxonomy): domain Bacteria; kingdom Bacillati; phylum Actinomycetota; class Actinomycetes; order Micromonosporales; family Micromonosporaceae; genus Plantactinospora; species Plantactinospora sp. B24E8. Next base: position 98,777 of record NZ_JBDPMH010000003.1, on the reverse strand, counting down.
GGGTGGAGCAGGAGATCAACCGGCGGACCGCCGCGGCCGACCAGGAGATCACCGCCCAGCGGGAGGCGGCCGAGCAGGAGATCACCGCCGGCCGGGCCGCACTCGACGACGAACTGGCCGCGTACCGGGCCGGCGCGGACCGCGAGTTCAACCAGCTCAAGGCCGAGCTGGAGCAGTCGATCGAGCAGCAGCGGACCGAGCTGGAGCAGACGCTCGAAGAGCGGCGGACGGAGCTGGAGCAGACGTACCAGACCCGGATGGCCGAGCTGGACCAGGCGTACGAGGAGCGGCGTGCCGAGATCGAGGGCGGCGCCGACGAGCTGCGCCGGGAGGCCGAGGAGTACGCGACCCGGATCCGCGCCGAGGCGGAGGAGCAGGCCGCCGGGAAGCGTCGGGAGGCCGAGGAGCGGCTGACCGAGTTGCAGCGGCAGGCGGAGGAGCAGGCCGCCGCGTCCCGGCTGCAGTTCGAGGAGTACCTGGCCACCGCGCAGCAGCACCTGGCCACCACCCAGCAGCACCTGGCCAGCACCCAGCAGGAGGCAGCGGCCGGGCGCCAGCAGCTGGCCGAGGTGATGCAGGAGTTGGCCGGGGCGCAGCAGGCGCTCGCCGACATCCGGCAGGAGACGGTCGCCTCCCGGCAGGAGTCGGACCGGATCCAGCGGCAGCTGGCGGCGGCCCGGGAACAGCTCGGCAACGAGCAGGACCGGTTGACCGGTACGGAGCAGTCGGCCCAGCGGGCCGAGGAGCAGCTGGAACGGGCCGAGCAGCAGTTGGCGCAGGCCGAGCCGGTGATGCAGCAGCTTGTCGAGGCGGCTGTCGAGCAGGTCTCCGCCGATCTGCGGGCCGACGGTGACCGGCCGGCCCGGGTGACCGACCCGGTGACGAACGGGGCGGACCAGCCGCACGAGGGTGAACCGACGGTGGCGGCCGTGCCGGGCACCGCTGGGCGTGAGCCGGTGCCGACCATGATCACGAGCACCGGGGACTCCGGCAAGCGGAGCGGCAAGCCCACCGTCGACGACCAGGGCAGCAAGACCAAAGAGGAGTCGGGCAGCAAGACCACGAAGGTCACCGCCGACTCGGAGTGACGTCGGCGAGAGAGTGGTGCGGCACCGGGGCGAGAGTGGCACCGGCGAGCGGGGCTGGGGACCGCCCGCTAACCTGACGGGCCTGGCGTGACGTCGGGAGGTGCGGGTGGGAAGCGAGCAGCCAGCGGTGCAGGACGAGGGGTCTGCCGGCCGGACCGACGAGGTACGGCCGGCGGACACCACGTCGGCGGTCGACACGGCGGACAGCACGCCGGCGGGCGATACCGCGCGGGACGAGGAGTCCGCCGGCCCGGCCGCCGAGCAGTCCGCCGGCCCGACTGCCGAGGGTCGGCCCGGGCACGGTGACCGGTTCGGGCGACTCGGTCGGCCGCTGCACCTGAACCCGTTCCTGATCGGCCTCACCGGCGGGCTGGGGCTGCTGCTGGCGTACCTGATCTACCAGGCACTGCGCAACGCCGGCTCGATGCTGGTCCTCATCTTCATCGCGCTCTTCCTGGCGATCGGGTTGACCCCGGCGGTGGCCCGGCTGCGCCGTTGGGGACTGCCGCACGGGCTGGCGGTGACGGTGGTGACGCTTGGCCTGTTGCTGCTCCTCGCCGGCGGCGTCTATGCGCTCATTCCGCCGCTGGTCAGTCAGTCCGGCCAGTTCATCGAGGAACTGCCGGACTACGTCGAACAGTTGCGGCGCAGCGAGACCGTCAACGACCTCGTCGTCCAGTACGACCTGGTGGAGCGGGTGAATTCGGCGGTCAGCCAGGAGAACGTGACCCGGGCCCTGGGCGGGGTCTTCGGCGGCGCCCGGTTCGTCTTCGGCGCGGTCTTCAACGTGCTGACCGTACTGGTCCTGACCATCTATTTCATGGCCACCTTCGACCGGCTCCGCAAACTCGGCTACGGCCTGGTGCCGGCCACCCGGCGGGAGCGGGTCCAGCTGATCGGGGACGCCATCCTCGCCAAGGTCGGCGCGTACATGGTGGGGGCGCTGGCGATCGCGCTGCTGGCCGGGGTGAGCACCTTCGTCTTCGCGGTGAGCGTCGGACTGGCGTACCCGTTCGCGCTCGCCGTGGTGGTGGCGATCTGTGACCTCATTCCGCAGATCGGCGCGACCATCGGCGCGGTGCTGATCAGTCTGGTGGGCTTCGCCGCCGACGTGCCGACCGGTATCGCCTGTGTGGTCTTCTTCCTGATCTACCAGCAGCTGGAGAACTACCTGATCTATCCACGGGTGATGCGTCGCTCGGTCGAGGTCAACGACGCGGCGGCGATCGTCGCGGCGCTGCTCGGGGTGGCGTTGTTCGGGGTGGTCGGCGCCCTGGTCGCCATCCCGGCGGTCGCGGCGGTGCAGTTGGTGCTGCGCGAGGTGGTGCTGCCCCGGCAGCAGCTCCGCTGACCGTACGGGGCGACCGTGCCGGAATGGCGGTGCCCCGCTACCCACATCTGTCCACAATCCGTCTGAATCGAGAATTGTAACCGCTTCAACACGGGTTGTAATATTCATGTCGGGGTCAACAGATCGCACCACCCCTGGCCACACCCCTTCCGACCTGGGAGAAGTGCCGTGGGGGTCGTGACGATCATGCCGGCCGGAGCGAGTCGGCATCCAGAGGCACAAATCAACGGTGGGTGACCTCGTCGGGGGCGAGCCGTTTCCCATGCCGGTGTGTAACGCGCCCGTGGGGGGTAGCCGTGACCGACACCAACGCCGCCAAGTCCACCGAGCCGCCGGGCTCCGTACCCGTGGCGGGCCGGCCACGCCGTCGGAAGCTGCTCGTCGGTGCCTTCACTCTCACCATCGCGGTCCTCGCCGCCAGCGGGTACCTGGTGCTGACCCTGACCGGTCAACCGGTCCGGACCGCGCCACTGGTGCTCGACGAGGCCGGCACGGTCTTCTGGGGACAGACCGTCAACCGCCCGATCGAGGTCGCCGCGAACAGCATCACCATCCGCCGGGTGACGGTACGCGCCGGCGGTACGGCCGCGATCGTGGTCCGCCCCGGGGTGTTCGGCACCCTGGTCGAGGAGAGCACGATCCAGTGCGTCTCGTCCGGGACCGACGGGATCGGGCCGGGCGGCTACTCGGCGCTCCGGGTCCGGGTCAAGGGTTGCCGCGAGGCGTTCCGGCAGACCGAGGGCAATCCAGCCACTATCGTCGATTCGACCCAGGACGGCCGGCCATACCCGGGCGGGACGCCGGCGAGCCCGATCGGTCCGATCCCCGACCCCGCCGCGGCGGCGCAGATGGCGAACGAACCGGTGTACGCCCCGGCGCAGACCCCGCCGACCCCGATCACGTACTGGCCGAGCGCGGCGAACACCGGTGTGCCGGCCGGCACCGCGCTGCGCAACTCGGGCTCGCTCAGCCTCCGTACCGCCGGGCAGGTGGTGACCGGGCTCAACATCGTCGGCTGCATCACGGTCGCCGCGGCCAACGTGCAGATCCTGCGCTCGAAGATCACCTGCAGCAGCACCACGTACTCGATCCGGACCCTGGCCGGGACGACCAACCTGCTCATCCAGGACGTCGAGATCAACGGGATGGGAAAGAACTCGGCCTCGATCTGCTGCACCAACTACACGCTGAACCGGGCCAACGTCTACAACATGATCGACGGCCCCCGGCTGAGCACCAACACCCGGGTGACCAACTCCTACCTCCACAGCCTGGCCCGGGTGCCGAACTCACACAACGACATCCTGCAGAGCACCGGCGGCAACAACGTCCTGGTCCGGCACAACACGCTGCTGTCGTACAACCCGGTGACGAACGACCCGTTCAACTCCTGTCTCACCATCGGCTCGGAGACCGCACCGACGCTGACCAACCTGATCTACGAGGACAACTACTGCAACGGCGGCAACTACTCGATCGGGATCAGCCCCCGGCTGATCGGCTCCAACATCTTTTTCCGGAACAACAAGTACGGCCGCAACTACCGGTACGGCGTCGTCTCGGGTTGGAACCGGGCCGGGGTGACCTGGGACCGGCCCACCAACGTCTACTTCGACAACGGGCGGCCGGTGGTCTGAGCCGCCGCCGACCCGGCCCGGGGTTCCGGCGGCTGGTACGGGGCCAGCGTGGCCGGCTCACGCAGCCGCTTGCGACCGATCCGGCGCAACGTACCCACCGTCGACCGGAGCTTCTCGGCCAGCGACAGGTGCCGCCACCAGATCCCGGCCATCGGCAGGTGCCGGAACCGGGGTGCGGGCAGCCCGGCGAGGCGCAGCGTGGCGACCCGCCCCCAGACCGCTCCCCGGGCGCCGAGCAGGTTCGGCTGCGAGGCCGGCAGGATCGTCGGCGCCACCGGGGTCAGCACCAGCACGCCGGCGGCGATCGCCGCCTCGACCAGCCGTACCCCCCGCTCGGTGCGGGCCAGCACCAGCGACTGTCCGGGGTCGTCCCCGGTCGGCCGGTACCACGGGTCGCCGACCGCGACGTCGGCGAACTCGCCGGTGTGGTCGGGACAGAGGTAGCAGCGCCACTGCCGGTGCTTCTGCAGGATGTCGCCCCACGACTCGGCGTAGCTGAGTTCCCGACGGCGCTCCGGTGGATCGTCGGTCAGCCGGGCCCGGGCCTCGCCCGGCCAGCCGTTGCCCCGGTAGTGCACCGACTCCAGTTTCGCCGGGTCGTCGACCCCGAGCCGGTCGAGCATCTCCAGGGTGCCCCGGGTGGTCGGGGTGCCGGCGCAGAAGATCGCGACGGTCAGCCCGAGTCGCCGGTCGAGCTCCGGCCGCAGCCGCCGGGCCATCCGCACCGCCGCCACGTCACACGGCTTGCCGACGAAGACACACGGCCCGTCGGCCTGCTCCACCAGGTCGAGCCGGTCGCACGGGCTGGCCGGGGCGTACCGGGAGCCGGCGTTGGCCAGCAGTTCGGCCGGGCTGCGGGACAGCCGGGTCTCGTTCAGGTACGGCACGTCGGCGCGGGCCCCGATGTGCAGCACCCCGGCCATCCCCTCCCCGGTCAGGCAGTACCCGGCGAGTGCGGTCGCCACCCCGCCGCTGCTGCCGGCGTACCGGATCGCCGGATCGGCGGCGTAGCCCTCCCAGACCGCCCGGACCGGTCCCCAGGCCGGCCGCAGCTCGGCGATCTCCCCCGGCGCCGGTCGACTGCTCTCGTGCCGCAGCCCGGCCCCCGGACAGCAGCCGAGCGCCGTCGCGGCACCGGACGAGCCGGCGGCGGAGGGACCAGCGGCGGAGGCCGCGGTGCCGGTGCGGACCGGGGTGATCGGCAGCGGACGCCGGCCGTGGTCGAGCACGTCGACCATCCGTACCTCGTCCGGGGCGAGATAGGCGCAGACCCCGCAACCGGTGCAGAGCCTGCCCGCCGCCACGTCGTGCACGGTGCGGGGCCGCCGCATCACCGGGCCCCGACCACGGTACGACGCTGGTGTTCACGCCGGGCCAGCGCGACGATCTCGTCCATCTGGGCGGCCGCCCGGGCGACCGCGGCCGGGGTCCGGACCGCCAGTTCGGTGGCGGCCTGCTCCCGTTCCGTCCAGGACCGCCAGAGCGCGTCCAGCAGTGCCTCGTCGCCGAGCCGGCGGGCGTCGGCGACGTGCCGCTGCTGCCCGACGCTGGCGAAGACCCCCCGCGCCTTGTCGCTGTACGCCACGATCGCCGCCGGCACCGCCGAGGAGAGCGCGGCGATGGTGGCGTGCATCCGCATCCCGCAGAACCAGCTGGTCCGGGCGATCACCCACTTCGTCTGGTGCGGGTCGAGCCCGGCCGGGGAGAGCGCCACGCGGTCGCCGTACCGGGCGGCGAGGGTGGCGTAGAGCCGCTCACTGGCCACCCGGTCGTCGTCGGTGCCGTCCGGGGTGAGCACGTGCGGCACGATGATCAGCCGGTGGCCGGACCGGTCGAGCAGGCGTACGCAGAGCTGCTCGGCGACCCGGTGACTGTCGCCGGCCAGACCGAACTGGCTGCGCCCCTCCGGACGGCTGATCAGGCCGCTGACGTTGATCCCGGCGACCGGGCCGGAAGCGGCCTCGAACCAGCCGTCCAGGAACTCGGCCGCCGGCTCGTCCGGGCGCCGGGGTTCCAGGCCGAAGGCTACGTCCACCCCCTGCCGGTGCCGGGCCGGGTCGAGGTCCGGGCCGAGCAGGTCGGCCAGGGCGGCGAAACTGTCCGGGTCGCGGGCCCAGGCCATGGTCGCGCCCCGGGTCAGCGCTGCCGCCTCGGCCCGCAGCCGGGCACCCCGGAACGGCCCGTACGTCTGCGGCAGCAGCACCAGCGGCCGGCGGCGGAGCAGGGACAGCCGCTTCGGCCAGGCCACGGTCCGGAACCGGTGCTCGCCGTAGATGTCGCTGAAGCTGTCCCCGCCGCTGACGTCGAGCACCACGTCGGCGGCGTCGATCCGGGCCAGCCCGGCGTTGCCGAGCCCGCCGAGCGCGGCGCTGATCCGCATGTTCAGGTAGGACTCCGGCCGGTGGTAGCGGCGGGAGTGCCGGGCGCCGGCCAGTCCGATCGGTACCGGCCGGCCGGCGACGAAGGTGTGTCCCCGGCGCTGTCCCCAGCCGTCGTCGAAGACGGTGACCTCGGCCTCCGGCTCGCGGGCCAGCAGCCCGGCCAGGGTCGCGGCGCGCAGCGCGCCGACCCCGAGGTTGAGGTTCGCCCCGGGTACGCCGAACAGGCAGGCCGCCAGCGGCCGTCGCACACCATCCACATCGGTCGTCGCGTCTCGGTTCACAGTTCGATCACCGCTTTCTCGCACCGGAACGCCTCGGCGTACCGGGACCGGCACTCCATTCCCCGCAGCCGGGCCAACCCGAGGAACACCTCGTCGTCCCACCAGTCCCGGGCCTTCTGCGACGGATAGCAGGCGTGCAGCAGCTCGATCTTGCGCCGCACCCGCTCGCCGGTCAGCGGAAGGTAGATGTTGGGTCGCCTCAGGTCCCCGTCCCACTTGGGAATCTCGTAGTACAACACCGTGGCGTCCCGGAACGATGTGGGCACCAGCGCACCGAGTGTGTGGTGATCCTGGTGGGCGTCGTCCGGGGCGGGCGCGACGACCAGGTCCGGGGCGAGGATCGCCGCCGCCTCCTCGACGACCTGCTTCGCCTCCGCCCACCGGGCCGGCACCCGGCCGTCCGGCAGGTCGTGCAGGGCGAAGGTCAGCCGCGCGTCGGGCAGGAACGCGGCGGCCGCCGCCCGCGCCTCGGCCTGCCGGTGCGGCGCGCCGGTCAGCAGTACGTAGTGCACCCGCAGCCCGGGCACCTCGGCGAGGGTGAGCAGCAGCCCGCCGGCGCCGATCTCGACGTCGTCCGGGTGGGCGCCGAGCAGCACCACGGAGCGCACCGCGCCCAGTCGCAGTGGTCGCATCAGCCGAGCACCGGTTCCAGGCCGGCCGGGGCGCGGTCCCGGTTGTGGTTGGAGTCCCAGAGCATCCACGGGCAGCGCGCCGAGTGGTACAGCTCCTCCAGCTCGGCCCGGTCCTTGAAGGTGTCGGCGGCCCGCCAGAAGCCGGTGTAGCGCTGGGCGATCAGCCGGCCCGCCGGCAGCAGCCGGTCGAACCCGTCCGGGACCAGGTCCTCGCCGTCCCGGAGCACGTCGAAGATCTCCGGACGGAGCACGAAGTAGCCGCCGTTCTCCCACTGCATCAGCTCGCGGATCGGGCGTACCCGGGTGACCTGGTCGCCGGCGGTGACGTCGATGACGTGGTGGGTCGACTGCACCGGTACGGCGAGCAGGCTGGCCACCGCGGCGGTGCGGCGGAACCGGTCGATCATCTCCGGCAACGGGGCGTCGGTGAGGGTGTCGGCGTAGTTGGCCAGGAACATCTCCTCGTCCTCGACGTACCGGCGGACCCGCATCAGCCGTTCTCCGATGGTGGCCCCGAGGCCGGTGTTGATGAAGGTGATGTTCCAGTCGGTGATGTCGGCGGAGAAGAGCCGGATGTTGCGGCCGTCCATGGCCAGACTGAAGTCGTTGGAGAGGGTCTCGTCATAGCGGAGGAAGTAGTCCTTGACCGCGGCGGCGCCGTAGCCGAGGCAGAGGATGAAGTCGGTGTGGCCGAAGTGCGCGTAGTAGCGCATCACGTGCCAGAGCAGTGGCCGGTCACCGATCATCGCCATCGGTTTCGGGGCGGAGGCGGCGTCCTCCCGCATCCGCATCCCGAGACCGCCGCAGAAGAGCACGACCTTCATCAGGGCACGCTCCGGGGACCAGGCATCAGACCACCTCCAGGGTGGGGATCGGGAAGACCAGCCGGCCACCCCAGTGCCGTACGTAGGCAAGCTGGGCGGAGATCTCGGTACGCAGGTTCCACGGCAGCACCAGGACGTAGTCGGGGCGGTCCTCGGCGATGCGTTCCGGGGCGTGGATCGGGATGTGCGTGCCGGGCAGGAAGAGTCCCTGCTTGTGCGGGCTCCGGTCGACGGTGTACTCGAGCAGGTCGGCGCGGATCGCGCAGTGGTTCAACAGGGTGTTGCCCTTGCCCGGGGCGCCGTAGCCGACCACCCGGCGGCCCTGGGCCCGGGCGGTCAGCAGGAAGTCGAGCAGGTCCCGTTTGATGTCGAAGACCGCGTCGGCGAAGCCGAGGTGCCCGGCGACGGTGTGCAGCCCCGCCTCGGCCTCGGCGTCGAGCACCGACTTGACGTTGCCGGACGGTTCCCCGGCGGCCGCCGCCGGCCGGGCGTGCACCCGCAGCGAGCCGCCGTGCGAGGAGAGTTCGTCGACGTCGACCACGATCAGGCCGGCGGTGCCCAGGGCCCGCTGGGCGGTACGCAGGGTCAGGTACTGGTAGTGCTCGTGGTAGATGGTGTCGTACTGCCGGCGTTCGATCAGCCGCAACAGGTGCGGGAACTCGCAGGTGACCAGCCCGGTCGGCTTGACCAGGGCGGCCAGCCCGGCGGTGAACCCGATCAGGTCGGGTACGTGCGCGTACACGTTGTTGGCGGCGACCAGGTCGGCCCGGCCGTACCGGTCGGCCAGCTCGACCCCGGTGCCGGCGCCGAGGAACCGCACCTCGGTCCGGACGCCCCGACTCCGGGCCACCTCGGCGACGTTGCCGGCCGGCTCGACCCCGAGCACCGGGATGCCCCGGTTGACGAAGTGCTGCAGCAGGTAGCCGTCGTTGCTGGCCACCTCGGTGACCAGGGAGTCCGGCCCGAGGCCGAGGGTCTCGACCATGGTGTCGGCGTACCGGCGGGCGTGCGCGACCCAGGAGTCCGAATAGGAGGAAAAATAGGCGTAGTCGGAGAATATCTCCTCACCGGTCACGTACGCCGGAAGTTGGACGAGCAGACACTGCGAACAGATCCGTACGTGCAGGGGATAGAACGTCTCGGCCGAATCGAGCCGGTCGGCGGGGAGATAGCTCTCGCACAACGGCGACATACCGAGGTCGACAAAAGTCTCGGTCAATACCGCAGCACACAGCCGGCATTTCGCAACGGTCATGCCCCACCCACCCCGATGTGATCGGAATAAACCGGCGTGGCGCCCGCCCGCCGGGGTCACGCTAACCACGGGCGCCGGAGGGCCGGGGTGGTTCAGTAAAAAGTCCGACAATAGACCGGCGCCCCGATCGGCCACCCATAAACTCGCCTTCTCACCCGGGCGACGACGGGAGCTTTGCCGTGCGTGTTCTCGTGACCGGTCATCATGGTTACCTCGGCGGCGTACTCACCCCACTGTTGCGGGCCGCCGGACACGAGGTCACCGGCCTGGATACCGACTACTACCTGGACTGCCTGCTCGGGCCACCGCCGGACGACGTGCCGGCACTGCGCCGGGACCTGCGGGACGTGACGGCGGCGGACTGCGCCGGCTTCGACGCGGTCTGCCACCTCGCCGCGCTCTGCAACGACCCGATCGGCAATCTGAACCCGGAGCTGACGTACGAGGTCAACCACCGGGCCACGGTGCGACTGGCCCGGGCGGCGAAAACCGCCGGGGTGACCCGGTTCCTCTTCTCCTCCTCGTGCAGCCTCTACGGCGCCGGCCCGGACGACCGGCCGCTGGACGAGGAGGCCGGGTTCAACCCGATCACCCCGTACGGCGAGTCGAAGATCCTGGCCGAGCAGGACCTGTCAACCCTGGCCGACGACAGCTTCTCCCCGGTCTTCCTGCGCAACGCCACCGCGTACGGCTTCTCCCCCCGGCTGCGGGGCGACCTGGTGGTCAACGACCTGACCGCACACGCCCTGCTCACCGGCGAGGTACGCCTGCTCTCCGACGGTTCGGCGTGGCGGCCGCTGGTGCACGCCGAGGACATCGCGGCGGCCTTCCTGGCGCTGCTGGAGGCCGATCGGTCCACGGTGCACGGCCGGGCCTACAACATCGCGGTGACCAGCGAGAACTATCTGATCCGGGACGTCGCGGAGCTGGTCGCCGAGGTGGTGCCGGGGTCGCGGGTGACGTTTGCCGGCGGCGCCTCGGCGGACGCCCGCAACTACCGGGTCAGTGGTGACCGGGTGGCCGCCGAGGTGCCCGGCTTCCGGCCCCGGTGGACGGTCCGCAAGGGCATCGAGGAACTGGTCGAGGCGTACCAGCGGCACGGGTTGACCATCGAGGCGTTCCGGGGCGAGCGGCACCAGCGGCTGCGCCGGATCCGGGCGTTGACCGAGGCCGGCCGGCTGGACCGGGAGCTGCGCTGGACGGGCACGGAGGCACGGTGACCGACCCGGTACGCTGCGCCGCCTGCGGCCGGCACGACCTGGTGCCCTTCGCCGACCTGGGCGGGATCCCGGTGCTCTGCGGGGTGCACTGGGCCAGCCGGGACGAGGCGCTGGCCAGTCCGTTGGGCCGGATGCGGTTGGGGCACTGTCCAGGATGCGGGTACGTGCGCAACCTCGCCTTCGATCCGGCCGTTCTGGTCTACGACACCACCATGGACACGAACCTGCACCACTCCCCGGCGTTCCAGTCGTTCTCGGCGGAACTGGTCAAGCACCTCGCCGAGCGGTACCCGCTGCGCGGCGGCACGGTGCTGGACGTCGGCTGCGGGCAGGGCGAGTTCCTCCGTGAGCTGTGCCAGGTGGCCGGCTGTCGGGGGGTCGGCTACGACGCGATGTACGCCGGTCCGGTCGGCCCGGATCCGTCCGGGGCGCGGTTCCACGCCGGGCACGCCCCGCTGGACGAGCACACCCCGGCGTTCGACCTGGTCACCTCCCGGCACTGGTTCGAGCACCTGGCCGACCCGTACGGCTTCCTGGTCCGGCTGCGCGAACTGGCCGGCGACCGACCGGTCCACGGCTACCTGGAGGTGCCGGACGCCGGCTACGACCTGGCCACCGCCGGCTGGGAGGTGATCTACCCGCACGTCTCCTACTTCGACGGGTACTCGCTGTGCCGGATCGTGGAACGGGCCGGCTGGCGGGTGGAGGCGACCGGACGGCTCTTCTCCGGCATGTTCCGGTTCGTGGAGATCTCGGTGAACGACCCCGGCCCGGGGCGGGGTGACATCCAGGCGGCCGGTCCGGCGGACCGGGACCGCCAGCTCGCCTCGATCGCCGGCTTCGGGGATCGGCACGCCGCCGAGCGGGACCGCTGGCGCGGCACGATCGACCGGCTCGTCCGGGCCGGCGACCAACCGGTGCTCTGGGGTGCCGGCTCCCGTGGTGTGCAGTTCCTGCACCTGGCCGACCCGGACCGGCGGCTCGCCGCGGTGGTCGACGTCAACCCGCGCAAGTGGGGCCGGTTCCTGCCGGTGACCGGGCACGAGGTGACCGCGCCGGAGACCCTCGCCGGGCTCGGCACCCGGACGGTGATCATCACCAACCCCGCCTACCGCAGCGAGATCGGCACCGCGCTGCGCCGGCTCGGGGTGCACGCCGACCTGCTGGTCGCCTGAGGCGGAGGAGAGTGATGGAGCCGGCGCCGCGGGTGACTCTGGGCGTACCCCTCTACAACGCCGAGCGCTACCTCGAGGGCTGCCTCGACGCGATCCTCGGCCAGGACTACCGGGACTTTGAGGTGATCATCAGCGACAACGCCTCGACCGACCGGACGTGGGAGATCTGTCAGCGGTACGCCGCCCTGGACAGCCGGATCCGGCTGTACCGCAACCCGCGCAACTTCGGCGGGCATGTGAACTACGCCCGGGTCGTCGAACTGGCCCGGGGCGAGTTGTTCAAGTGGGTCGCCTACGACGACGTCTGCCTGCCGACGTACCTGCGCACCTGCGTCGCCGCCCTCGACGCCGCCGGTCCGCAGGCGGTGCTCGCCTATCCCCGGACGGTGCTGATCGACGAGGCCGGTGAGGTGATCGGCCCGTACGCCGACCGGCTGGACCTGCGCGACCCGCGTCCCTGGCGGCGGGTCGCCCGGGTGGCGAGGAACATCAACCTCTGCCACGCCCACTTCGGGGTGTTCCGGATGTCGGCGCTGCGCCGCACCGGGATGATCCGGCCGTTCCTCTCCTCCGACTACACGCTGATCGCCGAGGTGGCCCGGCTCGGCGAGATCCACGAGGTGGCCGAGCCGCTGTTCCTGCGCCGGATGCACGGCGCCTCGACCCGGCAGGCGAAGGACGCCACCCCGACCACCGCGCTGGCCTGGTTCGGTCAGGAGGGCGGCCGGGTCCGGGCGCCCCGGCTGCGGATGCTCGCCGAGACGCTGCGCACCCTGGCCACCGGGTCGGAGCCGCTGGGCACCCGGCTCAGTTCGGCGGTGGCGTTCCTGGCCACCTGGTGGGCCCGCCGGGTCCGGGTCCGGCTCGGCCGGCTCCGCCGCCGGCTCGCCCGACGTGCCCGGGCCAGTACGGCGAAGAGCAGCGCGTGAACGATCGGAGCTTCCGTGGCCGAAGTGATGTCCTGGTCGAGCATCATGACGCAGCGGCATATTTATGACTGAGCGTCATATCGTTCAGGGCGCGAACGACTTTCCCGGCGGGCCCGCTCTCCCCGGGGGACTCGCGACCGGCACAGGTCCACCGGCCCCGCCCGAGCCGCCGCCCACCCCGGCGGCACCGCCGGGCCGCCCGGGCAGCCGGCTGCGCTCGGCGATCGGCTGGTCGTACGTGCTCACCGCCGGCCGGATCGGCTCGACGATCCTGGTCACGTTCCTGCTCGCCCGGCTGCTCGGGCCGAGCGAGTTCGGCCTGGTCGCGATGGCCACCGTGTTCATCACCGTGGCACAGACCCTGATCCAGCAGGGGCTGGTCTCGGCGATCGTGCAGCGGGACCGGCTGACCTCGGAGCATCTCGACGGGGCGTTTGTCGTCCTGATCCTGGCCGGGCTGGGCATCGGGGCGCTCACCGCCGCCGCCAGTCCACTCTGGGCGTGGGCGAACCGGGCGCCCGAGCTGACCGTGATCTGTGTGGCGCTGTCACCGCTGGTGCTGCTGCAGGGGCTGTCCATCGTGCCGGAGGCGGTGCTGCGCCGGGAGCTGCGGTTCCGGGCGGTCGCCATCCGTACCCTGCTCGCCTCGCTGCTCAGCGGTGTGGTCGGGGTGGTGCTGGCGCTGCTCGGCGCGGGTATCTGGGCGCTGGTCGCCCAACAGTTGGTGAACGCGGCGGTCGGCCTGGTGGTGCTCTGGGTGGTCTGCCCGTGGCGGCCCAGCCGCCGGCCGAAGCTCTCCGGGATCCGGGACCTGCTGGTCTTCTCCGCCCACTCGGCGAACGCCGGGCTCGGGCTGATGCTCAGCTCCAAGGCCGACGTGATCTTCACCGGGCTGTTCTTCGGCCCGGTCGCGACCGGCATCTACCGGCTGGCGGCCCGGCTGCCGGACATGCTGGTCGACGTCACGGTCCGGTCGTTGCAGCAGGTCGCGCTCCCGTCGCTGTCCCGGTTGCAGCGCGACCGGGCGGCCCTGGCCGCCCACCTCAACCAGCTGCAGCACCTCGGCGCGGTGGCCGGGCTGCCGGTGCTCGGGGTGCTCTCCGCCGCCGCCGGACCGCTGGTCACCCTGCTCGGTCCGCAGTGGGCCGGCACCGAACTGCCGCTGCGGCTGCTCTGCCTGTTCGGCGCGACAAACGTGTACGGCGTCCTGCTCGGTCCGGCGTTGCAGGCGATGGGTCAGCCGGGCCGGCTCGCCGCGATCCTCTGGACCCGGGGGATACTCGGAGTGGCGACGCTGGCCGCGGTCGGCACCCTGCTGACCGGGCGCAGCGACGTGGTGGAGGCGACCGCGGTCGCGCTCGCCGGGATCGCCATGCAGGCCTCGGTGACCGCACTCTCGGTCTGGGTGACGGTACGCCGCACCGCCGGGGCGTCGATCGCGCGCTTCCTCACCCCGACGCTGCCGGCGGTACTGGCCGCGCTGGCCGCCGCCTCGGTGCCGTGGCCGGTCGACCGGCTCGGGGTCGACGCCGGTCCGGTGGTCGACCTGCTGCTGCTCGGCGGGGTGGCCGGGCTGGTCGCCGGGGTGCTGCTCTGGGCCACCGACGCCCGGCTGCGCCGACTCGTCCTGGCCCGGCTTCCCCGCCGGACCAGCGCGCCAGCCTGACCGTCGGCCGGGCCGAGCATCAGCCGGGCCGAGCCGCTCAGCGGAGCTGGTCGGCCGGCCAGCCGGTGCCGACCACGCCGAGGAGCTTCAGCGCGTCGGCGGACGGACTGCCCGGCGCGGCGGTGTAGATCACCAGCCGCTGCCCGTGTCCGGCCAGCTCCAGCACCTCGCACTCCAGGGTCAGCTCCCCCACCACCGGATGACGCAGGTGTTTGGTGGTCGAGCCGTGTCGGACACAGACCCGCAGCTGGTTCCAGCGTCGGACGAACTCGGGACTGGCCGCCCGCAGCCGGCCGATAAGCCGGGCGATGCCTGGATCGTCCGGATAACGTCCGGCGGCGGCCCGCAGCTCGGCGACACACTCGTCGGCGAAGGCCGAGGACTGCGGATCGGCCAGGGCCGGCGCCGAGTACTCCCCGGTGAAGAGGTTCCAGACGATGTTGCGGCGGTCCGCCGGCCAGCTCGACGGGTCGCCGAGCAGGGCGGCGGCCATCGGGTTCCAGGCCAGGATGTCGTACTTGGCGTCGATCACGTACGCGGGTGTGTCGTCGAGCCGGTCGAGCAGGTGCCGGACCCCGGCCGGTACCTGCGGGCTGGGGCCGGCCGGCGGGGCGGGCTGCTCGCCGACCAGGTGGTGGAGGTGGGCCCGCTCGGCGTCGTACAGGCGGAGCGCCCGGGCCAACGCGGAGATCACCTGGCGGGACGGACGTGGCCCCCGGGCCTGCTCCAGCCGGGTGTAGTAGTCCACCGAGATCCCGGCGAGCCCGGCCACCTCCTCCCGCCGCAGCCCCGGGGTCCGACGCCGGGGGCCGGCGGGCAGTCCGACGTCGGCCGGGCTGATCCCGGCCCGACGGCTGCGGAGGAACTCGGCGAGCTGCTGGCGGTCCATTCCCCCATCCTCCCCGGCCGGTCAGCGGCCCATCCAGGGACCGCCGGTCCCTGGATCAGCCGTGCTCTGCTCAACGCGACCGATCCGGCCCAGGCTCGACGGCATGAACGGAACGACTGTCGCCCTCGTCACGGGGGCCAACAAGGGAATCGGCCACGAGATCGCCCGGGGGCTCGCGGCCACCGGCGCCACCGTGCTGGTCGGGGCACGTGACCCCGGGCGCGGGGCGGTGGCGGCGGAGAAACTGGTCGCCGAGGGGTTGCGCGCGGTGCCGGTGGAGCTGGACGTCACCGACCCGGTCTCGGTGTCCGCGCTCGCCGCCCGGATCGACCGGGAGTACGGCCGGCTGGACATCCTGGTCAACAACGCCGGTGTCCTGCTGGAACGGGGACAGGCACCCAGCCTGGCGCCGGTGGAGCTGCTGCGGCGGACATACGACACGAACGTCCTCGGCGTGGTCCAGGTCACCAACGCGCTGCTGCCGCTGATCCGACGCTCCCCCGCCGGGCGGATCGTCAACCTCTCCAGCGGGCTCGGCTCGCTCACCCTGACCAGTGACCCGGGACACCGGTACGCGCAGGCGCCGCTGTTGGCGTACAACTCGTCGAAGAGCGCGCTGAACGCGGTCACCGTGTCGTACGCCAACGAGCTGCGCAGCACTCCGATCAAGGTGAACGCCGCCGACCCGGGCTACTGCGCCACCGACCTGAACGGGCACTCCGGGCCGCGTACGCCCGGCCAGGGTGCGGTCGCGGCGGTGCGGCTGGCCACCCTGCCGGCGGACGGCCCGACCGGCGGCTTCTTCAGCGAGGACGGCCCCGAACCCTGGTGACCCCCGACCGGTCCGGCGGCCGGCTACGGCGTACCGCCGGTGATCGGGATCAGCGCCGGTGGGGTGAAGACGATCGCCCTGTTGTTCGCCAGCACGAGCTGGTTGTAGGAGTACTGCACCCCGCCGGTGCCGGTCGGGTTCTCGATCCCGATCGTCGCCGAGTTGCCCAGCTC
This sequence comes from Plantactinospora sp. B24E8, assembly GCF_039871735.1. Taxonomy (NCBI): domain Bacteria; kingdom Bacillati; phylum Actinomycetota; class Actinomycetes; order Micromonosporales; family Micromonosporaceae; genus Plantactinospora; species Plantactinospora sp. B24E8. Next base: position 82,444 of record NZ_JBDPMH010000003.1, on the reverse strand, counting down.
CCGGCCGGAGTTCAAACCCGTGTAGTTGAAGACGAGCTGACCCCACTCGGAGATCAGCACCTGGAAGCTGACCCGGGCCGTACCGGCGCCCCTGAAGCCCACGTTGCGCCACTCGACGACAAACTGCCGGTCCGGTGCGATGCCGACCTCCCCGATCCGGACGCTGGAGTCGGCCAGCACCTCCAGGTCGTCCCAGAACGGCAGGATCGCGGCGTTCGGCTTCGCCGGGTTCGGGATCGGCTTGTTGGTCGGCCACGAGCCGCCCGGGTCGGTGAACGAGAGCACGCCGTTGCTGTCCACCCAGACCCGGGTGTGGGTCTGGCCGTAGTACGGCACCGGGAACGGCAGGTCCACCGGCACGGTCGCGTTGTCACCGGTCAGCGGCAGCACGTCGTCGACGAAGAAGAAGGGTCGGTTCGGTGCGGTGGTACAGGTGTAGCCGTAGCTGTCGCCGCAGGTGCCGGCGACCCCGTCGTAGGTCGCGGTGTAGGTCCGGGCGGTCGCCGGTGCGGTGATCACGTGGGTCGCCGCACCCCCGTCCGACCAGCTCGCGAAGGTGTACGTGGCCGGGCCGAGGGTCTGCGGCCCGGGGGCGCTGACCGTGTTGGTCGAACCGACGATCACCTCGACGCTGTTCGGGGTGGTGAGGCTGCGCCCGTTCAGGTTGATCCGCAGCCCGGCCGGCTTGGTGGCCAGCGAGATCCGTACGGTCTGCGGGTCGAGTCGTAGGGTGGTGCTGCCGGTCAACCCGCCGGCGTCCCGGGCGGTCAGGGTCAGCTCCAGGTAGGACGGATACTCGTGGTCCGGGGCGAGGAAGTCACCGGTGCTGACCCCGGTCCACCCGCGTACCGGGTGGCTGTGGCAGTTCTCCACCGTGCTGCAGTGCTGCAGGACCAGCTCCCAGGTCAGCGCCGACGCCGGCAGGGCGCCCTGCTGCGGGTCGGTGGCCCGGCCCTGGAAGGTCACCGTCTGCCCGGTCGACCAGCGCGCCGCCGTGGTCGGGCTCTCGATCACCGGGACCGGGGCGGCGGTGCCGACCCGGATCTGCACCGTCGCGGTGTCGCTGAGCCCGCCGATGTCGACCACCCGCAGCCGGGCGGTGTAGGTGCCGATCGACGTGTACCGGTGGCTGGCGGTCAGCCCGGTCGCGTCGACGGTGCCGTCGCCGGTGAAGTCCCACTGGTACTCCAGGATGTCGCCCGGGTCCGGATCCGACGAGCCGACCGCGTCGAAGGAGACGGTCAGCGGGGCGTTCCCGCTGGTCGGGGTGGCGTCGACCGCCGCGTGCGGGATCTGGTTGCCGGCACTGTGGTGGAACCGACGGACCGTACCGCCGGTCAGGTCCACGTAGTAGAGGTCACCCTCGGGACCGATCCGCAGGTCGACGACGCCGGGGGTGGCGGCGAACGGCACGATCCGGGCCGGGTCGGGCAGCCCGTTGGCGCCGGCCCGCATCGCCCAGAGGCAGCCGCGCGAGTAGTCGGCGAAGAAGAGCGCCCCGGCGTACGTCGCCGGGTAGCCGCCGCCGCTGGTCGGGTAGAACGCCACCCCGGCCGGCGACGACCCGCCGGTACGGCAGCCGTCCCCGGCCGCCACCGACTGGCTGTGCTGGTACGTGTAGTACGGCGGCACGACCGCCGGGTTGGCGTACAGGCTCTCGCACAGCGTCAGGTTCGCCGCGTTGTAGCCGCTCTGCGCCGCGTTGCCCTCGTAGCAGGGCCAGCCGTAGTTGCGGACCGGTCCGACCGCCGGGTCGACGATCCGGTTGATCTCCTCCCAGGTGCGCCAGCCCACGTCACCGGCCCAGACCTCGCTGGTTCCCGGCCGGAACGTCCACCGGAACGGGTTGCGCAGCCCGTACGCGACGATCCGCCGGTTGTTCGGGTCGGCGCTGGCGGCGAGCGGGTTGTCCGGCAGCGCGGCGCCGGTGGTCGGGGAGATCCGGATCAGGGTTCCGCTCAGTCCGGTCGGGTCGGCGTCGGAGCGGATGTCCTGGGAGCGCAGCGCGCCGCCCTCGGCGGTCGGCGGGGTCATCGGTCCGCCGGCCGGGGCGGGCGGGTCGCCGCACGGGTTGGTCGGGCTGCCGGCCTGGCCGTAGTCGGTGAAGGTGGCCGACGCTCCCTCGCCACCGGAGACGTAGAGCGCGCCGTCCGGGCCGAATCCGAGGTCGCCGATGGAGTGGCTGTCGATCTGGTGGCACCAGTCGTGCAGCAGCACCTGCTCGTTGCCGGTCATCACGTCGCCGGCCGCCCGCAGCCGGGAGACTCGGGCGCTCGCCGCGCAGTCGCCGATCTTGGGGCAGGAGTCGTGGTACGTCGGCGCGCTGCCGCCGACCACGCCGTCGTAGCTGTAGCTGACGTAGACGTACGGGTCGTCGGGGAAGTTCGGGGCCAGGGCGAGGCCGATCAGCCCGAGGTCGGTGAAGTCGTACACCTTGGGCCGCAGGTCGGCGAAGACCGTCGGGGTGTTGTCGGCGAGGCTGTCGAAGACCTTGACGATACCGCTCTTCTCGGCGACGAAGACCCGCCCGTCCGGGGAGAAGACCAGCTTGGTCGGCCGGGTGAGTCCGGTGTAGACGACCTGCTGGGTGAAACCCGCCGGGATCGCCGCCGCCGGCCGGGGTGGCACCGGCGGCAGCCCGACCAGGACCGGCACACCGAGCAGAACGGCCAGGGTCAGAACCCAGCTCCGCCGCAGTACCCGTGACATGACGGCCTCCCTCCGCGGACCCGGGTCGGCTCTTCCGAGACCCGATGCCCACACCTCAGGATCACCGTCGGTGACCAACCGGACTGTCGGCGGCCCGACCGGGGCCGACATCAACCAGACCGACTTAACGCCCGATCAGCTTCCCAGGTCAAACGTTTGATCGACGGGCCGGAACGGTCGGCGGGCGCGGGGGAGACAATCGGCCCGACCCGGTGGGACAGCTGTCCCCGGACCCACCGGGCGGCCCGTCATCGACACGCTGAGTGCTCGCGTCCCGTACCCGATCAGGGGGTGTCCGGCCGGTAGACCACGGACGTCCCGTTGACCAGCGTCGGCTGGTTGACCGAGTACGGGAGGGCGACCGTGCCGGCGCCGTTCTCCAGTCCGACCGTCGCCGAGTCACCCCGCTCCCGCCCGGTGCTGTTCAGGTCCGCGTAGCTGAAGGCGATCTCGCCGTCCTCGGCGAAGACCGCCGCGAAACTGATCCGGGCCGAACTGGAGCCGTACAGTCCGCTGTTGCGCCACTCCACGACGAACCGGCGGTGCGGCGCGACGCCGGTGACCGCGGTCCGGACGCTGGAGTCGGCCCGGACGTACAGGTCGTCCCAGAACGGGTAGACCGCCGCGTTCGGCAGTGCGGCGTCCGGCAGCGGGCCGTTGATCGGCTGCGACCCGTCCGGGTCGGTGAACGACACGAAGCCGTTCCCGGAGATCCACGCGCTGTCGTACGGCTGGCCGAAGAGGCGTACCGGGAACGGGAGCGCGACCCGGGTCACCGTGTCGTCACCGGCGAGCGGCAGCACGGTGTCGTCCGCCGTCGGCCACGGCCGGCCGGTCTCGGTGGCGCAGGTGTAGCCGGGCACCGCGCCGCAGCCGGTCGCCCCGGCGTACGTCGCCGTGTAGTTGGTCGCGGTCGCCGGTGCGGTGAGCACGTGCGTCGCCGCGCCGGCGTCCGACCAGCCGGTGAAGGTGTACGCCACCCCGCCGAAGGTCTGCGGGCTCGGCGCGCTCACCGTGTTTGTCGAACCGACGATCACGGTACGGGTGAACGGGGTGGTACCGGTGACCGCGCCGACGCTGAGCCGCAGCCCCGGCGGGTCGCTGACGAAACCGAGGTCGACGGTGCGCGGGTCGAGCCGGCGTACCACGGTGTTGGTCAGCCCCTGGGCGTCGGTGGCGGTCAGCTCCAGTTCCAGGTACGACGGGTAGTCGTGGTCCGGGGCGACGAACGACCCGCCGGCCACCCCCGGCCACTCCCGCAGATGGTGGGTGTGGCAGTTGCCGACCGACTCGCAGTGCTGCATCCGCAGCCGCCAGTGCAGCGCGGACGCCGGCAGGGTGCCCTGCTGCGGGTCGGTGCCGCGCCCGCCGAAGGTGAGGGTCTGCCCGACCGTCCAGTCGGTCCCCGGCACCGGCGTGTCCAGGATCGCGGTCGGGGCGCCGTTGCCGGGCTGGATGGTGACGGTGGCGCTGGCTGAGACGCCGAGGGTGTCGGTGACGGTAAGCGTCGCGGTGTAGCTGCCGCCGTCCGGGTAGCGGTGGCTCGCGGTCGGCCCGGTCGCGTCGACCGTGCCGTCGCTGGTGAAGTCCCACCGGTAGCTGATCCGGCCGACGTCGGCCGGGTCCGGGTCGGTGGAGGAGGTGCCGTCGAAGGTGACGGTGAGCGGCGCCGGGCCGCTGGTCGGGCTGGCGTTGATCACTGCGGTCGGCGGCTGGTTGCCGGGGAAGTACCGGATCCGCCGGACCGTGCCGCCGTTCAGGTCGGCGTAGTACAGCTCGCCGCCCGGCCCGAGCGCCAGGTCGACCGGACCGGAGGCGGCCTGCCCGAACGCCTCCAGGTTGGCGGGGTTCGGCAGGCCGCCCGGGACGGGCGGGCGCATCGCCCAGATGCAGCCGCGTGAGTAGTCCGCGAAGAACAGGGCCCCGGCGTACGTCGACGGATAGCTGCCGCCGCTGCCCGGGTAGAAGGCCAGTCCGGAGACCGCGTCCCCGCCCGAGCCGCAGTTCTCCCCCGGCACCACAGCCGCGCTGTGGTGGTAGGTGTAGTAGGGCGCGGTCTGCCCGGCCCCGGTGTACAGCGACTCGCAGAGGTTCAGGTTGGCGTTGTCGTAGCTGCTCATCCGCCCGGCCCCCTCGTAGCAGGGCCAGCCGAGGTTGGTCGGGCCGGCGGTCGGGTCGACGATCCGGTTGACCTCCTCCCAGGTGTTCCAGCCGACGTCGCCGAACCAGACCTCGTTGGTGCCGGGCCGGATGGTGAACCGGAACGGGTTGCGGGCGCCGTAGCCGACGATCCGGCGGGCGTTGACGTCCGCCGAGCCGGCCAACGGGTTGCCCGGGGCCGCGGCCCCGGTCGCCGGGTCGAGCCGCAGCACCGTGCCGTCCAGGCCGGTCGGGTCGGCGGTGCTCCGGACGTCCTGGGACCGCAGCGCGCCGCCCTCGGCTCGGGGCGGGGTCATCGTGCCGCCGGGCGGGTCGGCGCACGGGTTCGCCGGGCTGCCCAGCTGGCCGTAGTCGACGGCGCTGAAGCTCGCCCCGTCGCCGGCGGTGACGTAGAGCATCCCGTCGGCCCCGAAACGGAGGTCACCGACGGAGTGGCTGGGGTACTGCTGGCACCAGTCGGAGATCAGCACCTGCTCGGCGCCGGTCATCTGGTCGCCGCTGACCCGCAACCGGGAGAGCCGGCCGGTGACCAGGCAGCGCCCGTTGTTCGCGTCGCCGCAGACGTCGTTCCAGATCGGCGCGGTCTGCCCGGGCGGCGCGTCGTACGTGTAGAGCACGTATAGCCAGGGGTTGGCCGGGAAGTCGGGCGGCAGGGCCAGCCCGAGCAGGCCGCGGTCCCACTGGTTGTGCACGTTGGTGCCGAGGTCGGCGACCACCGTCGGGGTCGGGTCGGCGAGGTCGGTGAAGACCTTGACCCGGCCGCCCTTCTCGGCGACGAAGATCCGCCCGTCCGGGGCGAACTCCAGGTTGGTGGGCTGGTTCAGCCCGCTGAACACGATCTGCTCCTGGAAGCCGGCCGGCAGGGTCACCGCCGCCGCCGGCGGCGTACCGCCCGGTGCGGCCAGTATCCCGCCGACCAGCACCGCGACCAGAGTCAGTCCGTTACCCCGACGCATCCGCACCGCCGTACCTCCGCACGTCCCGCCGCCCGCCTGTGTGGGCACAGGGTCGGGCACCGGTGCGGTGGAGGAAAGCCCGCCGCGTCAAAACGCGAATGCGGACGAAGATCACGTTATCAGCGCGCACCCGACGGGGAGCGTGGCGATTTGTCGGGCGACAGTCTCGAAGTGGACCCGTCCGGACCGCCAAGACGCGGATGAATGAGTGAACGAACAATCGGCCGATCGGTCGCGACCTTGTAAGTAAGTCGACAGACTCGTCAATCAACGGTCCTTGCCCGTGGCGGTTCCGTGCAGCAGTGTCTTTGTAGGACCGGAGCCGGTGGCGTATGCCCCGGTGACAACGAGTTTTATTCGGGTCGCGGCGTATTTCGACAATGCCGCGACCTTCCATCGAAAACGTCGTCCGAGCTGCGCGGATGGGAGTTGAAGATGGCCGATCGACGCCCACACGTGGTCATCGTGGTGGTCAATCTGCCGGCCGAACGGGACCGCCGGGTGATCCGGGAGTGCCAGGGGCTGGAGGCCGCCGGCTACCGGGCGTCGGTGATCTGCCCCCGTGGTCCGCGGCGTCCCACCCTGGTGCCGGGTACGGTGGCCACCCGGATCCACTCCTTCCCGCAGCCGCTGGCCGGCAAGAGCATCCTCTCCTTCGCCGCCGAGTTCGCCTGGGCGCTGATCGCGGTCACCGTACGACTGCTCGGCCTGATGCTGCGGACCCGGGTCGACGCCGTACAGGCCTGCAACCCGCCGGACGTCTTCTGGATCGTCGGGCTGCTGATGCGGGCGCTGGGTCGGCCGTTCGTCTTCGACCACCACGACCTGAGCCCGGAACTCTACGAGTGCAAGTCCGGCCAGCCCCGACCGGCGGTGCTCTGGACGCTGAAGCTCTTCGAACGGCTCTCCTGGCGGGTCGCCACCGCCGTGGTCGCCACCAACGAGTCGTTCCGGGAACTGGCCGTCAGCCGGGGCGGCTGCCCACCGGAGAAGGTCGTGGTGGTCCGCAACGGTCCCGCGCTGGCCGAGGTCGGCCGGGCCGGACTGCTCGGACCGGACGTCGCGGCCGGGCCGAAGCCCACCGTCGTCCGGACCCCGGACGCCGGGACCGGGTCGGAGAGCGCCGACGGGTTCCCGGACACCGACCGGCTCCCGGTGGACCGGAACCGGCAGCGGATCGTCTACGTCGGCGTGATCAACCCGCAGGACAACGTCGAGGCCGCGGTCCTCGCCGCCGAACGCCTGGTCGGGCTGCGCGGCGCCGACGACTGGGAGCTGGTCGTCGCCGGTGACGGCGAGAGCCTGCCCGAGCTGCGCCGGCTCGCCGCCGACCGGGGCGTCGACGACGTCGTACGGTTCACCGGCTGGTTGGAGGCCGACGAGGTGGACGCCCTGCTCTGCTCCGCGTCGATCGCGATCCAGCCGGACCTGCCGAGCCGGATGGCCGAGTTCTACACGATGGCCAAGACGGTGGAGTACGTCGCCCGGGGCGTACCGGTCGTCGCGGTGGACCTGCTGGAGACCAGACGTACCGCCGACCGGGCGGCGAGTTATGTGCAGACCGGCAGTCCGGACGAATTCGCCAAGGCCATCGACCAGTTGCTCAGTGACGGACACGCCCGGACGGAAATGCGCCGTACGGGTCGCCAGCGGTTCATTGCCGAACTCGCCTGGGACCACCAGGTCAAGTCGTACATCCGACTCTGGGATCGATTGCTCCGGCCGTCGCCAAACGGCTACAACGAAGTTTCACCCGATAGCGGAGCCGATGCCGCGCGCCTGCCGAACTGACCGGCGCTGCCGTAACGACGACGACACCAGCACATCCGCACCCGGCGAAGGGGCCGCCCGATGGACCTTCTCGACCTGCTGAAACTCATGTTTCGGCGGTGGTACGTCTCGGCCCCGATCGTGGTCGGGACCCTCGGCGCCGCCTTCGCGTTCGGACTGGCGATCCAGCCGGAGTACAAGACCGAGGTGGCCATCCTGCTCGTCCCGCCGACCACCGCGCAGGCCCCCCCGGCGCCGAACGCGACCCCGCAGCCGGGCAACCCGTGGCTGCGGATCGGCGAGAACGCGATGGCCCAGGCGGTGCAGATCTCCATCTCCTCGCACGACGCCCGGATGAAGGTGGCGACGGCTGGCGGCGACCCGGACTACGAGGTCGGCCTGGTGACCCGCAGTTCGATCCTGACCGTGGCGGTAACCGCCGCCACCGAGCAGAGCGCGCGGGCGACCGTGACCGCGGTGACCCAGTTGCTCACCGACGAGGTGGCCGGCAAGCAGGCCGAGTACCGGCCGAAGCCCGGCGAGCAGATCACCACCCAGGTGCTCGACCCGGGGCTGAACATCGTCCCGTCCCGTTCCAACGTGCTCCGGGCGCAGGTGGTGATCGCCGCGATCGGTCTGCTGCTGGCCGCGGTCGCCGCCGTCGTCTACGACGCGGTGCTCCGCCGCCGGGCGGCCGCCCGGCTCGGCCGGCGCGACCCGCGTACCCCGATGACCTGGAACGGTGGCCAGGCGACCGTCGGGCCGGCCCGGGGCGGCGGCCAGCCTGCGGTGACCCCGGCCCCGGCCGCCCGCTCCGCCGGGTCGGCAGCGGGCGGCGAGCGGGACCTCACCCAGCCCCTCTCGGTCCCCGCCGGGCGGATTACCGGACGGCAGACGGACGACCGGGGCGGCGCGCACGCCGCCGACGAACGCGGACCCGGTGTCAATGAGCGGAACGCGACCTTCGGCCCGGCGCCCCGGGGCGAGTACCGGTCCGGGCAGCCCGACGAGACCATCCTGCTGGCCACCGTCCGCAACCCCGCCGACGATTCGGCCCAGTGATCGCCGAAAGCCCCAGCAGCGCCGGATGACGGCGCACGGACGAGACGAGCGACGTGCCGACCTACCTATCCGCGCGGCGATCCGACACCGTGTACGACGGCATCGCCCCCGCCGTACGTCACTTCCCGGACGCGACGGCGGCCGTCATCGCCTCGTTGCTGCTCGCCTACCTGCTGCCGTTCCGGCTGGTCTTCCCGCCGCTGAGCGACCTCGGCAAGCCGGGGCTGATGGTGGGGTTCGGGCTGCTCGTCTGGTGGGCGCTGAGCCGACTGCACCCCAACCTGGCCACCCGCGGCCAGCAGCCGATGCGCTGGGCGATGGCGATCTACCTGGTCACCCTGCTGCTCTCCTACGTCGCCGGGCAGGCCCGGGGCATGCCGGTGTTGGAGGTCAACGGCGCGGAGCGGACCCTGCTGCAGGCGCTGGCCGGCGCCGGGATCCTGCTCGCCGCCGCCGACGGCGTGCTGACCCGGGACCGGATCGACACGATCCTGCGCTGGCTCTGCTGGGGCTGCACCTTCATGGCGTTCGTCGCGCTGACCCAGTTCGTCACCCGGATCGACCTGACCACGTACATGAAGCTTCCGCCGGTGCTGACGTTCCACCGGGAGGTGGTCGGCTTCCGGGAGCGGGGCGGGGACGGGCTGGTCCGGGTCGCCGGCACCGCCGGGCACTACATCGAGTTCAGCGTGCTGATGGTGATCGGCCTGGTGGTGGCGATCCACTTCGCCCGGTTCGCCGACAAGCGGCGGGACCGGCAGATCTACGGCGCCTTGGCGATGGTCCAGGCGGCGGTCATCCCGATCTCGCTGTCTCGGACCGGGGTGCTCGCCCTCGGCGCCGCCATCCTGCTCTTCATCCTGGTCTGGCCGCTGCGGACCACGTTCAACGTGCTGGTGGTCGGCTGTTTCCTCACCGCACTGATCCAGACCGTCCGGCCGGGGCTGCTCGCCACGTTGAAGTCGCTGCTGCTCGCCGGGGAGAGCGACCCGAGCGTGCAGGCCCGGGTGGAGGACTACGACTACGTCACGCCGTTCATCCAGGAACGCCCCTGGCTCGGCCGGGGCATCGGCACGTTCCTGCCCGAGCTGTACCAACTGCTCGACAACCAGTGGCTGACCACCCTGGTGCAGACCGGGATCATCGGGGTCGTCGGGCTCACCGTCTTTTTCATGTCCGGGGTGGTGGTCGCCGGCCGGGTACGCCGGTTCGCCCGCTCGGAACGCGACCGTGACCTGGCGGCGGTGCTCGCGGTGGCGCTCGGGGTGGCCGCCGTCTCCGGCTTCACCTTCGACTCGATGTACTTCACGACGTTTTTCATCACGGTGCACCTGCTGCTCGGCCTGGCCGGTGCGTTGTGGCGGCTGACCAGGGCGGAACGGATCAACGTGATCGAGGCGGGCCGGGCCGCCCGGGTCGCCCGGACCAGCCCGGCGGAGCGCAGCGAGGAGGCGCCATGAGCGACGACGGCATCGACATCCTCATGATCACGTACGACCGGCCGGAGTACGTCCGGCTCTCGCTGCCGCACCTGCTGAGGACGTGTCCCCCGGACGCCCGGGTGTGGCTCTGGCACAACGGCACCGACCAGCCCACCCTGGACGCGGTCGAGGAGTTCCGCCACCATCCGCGGGTGCACCGGTTCCACCACAGTCCGGTCAACGCCGGGCTCACCGAACCGACGAACTGGCTGTGGCGGGAGTCGACCGGGGCGTACCTGAGCAAGGTGGACGACGACTGCCTGCCCGACCCGACCTGGCTCGACGTGCTACGCCGGGCGCACCGGGACGTACCCGGCCTCGGGGTGGTCGGCACCTGGCGTTTCCCGCCGGAGGACGTCGACGAGACCCTGGTCGCGGCGAAGCTCGCCGACTGTCCCGGGGGGCACCGGCTGCTGCGCAACCACTGGGTGCAGGGCAGCGGCTACCTGCTCAAACGGGAGATGCTCGACCAGGTTGGTCCGCTGCGTGACGGGGAGACCTTCACCGCCTGGTGCCTGCGCTCCGCCCGGCTCGGTTGGGTCAACGGCTGGTACCACCCCTTCCTCCCCGAGGACCACATGGACGACCCGCGCAGTCCGCACACCATCTACAAGACGGACGCCGACTTCCTGGCCCGCCGGCCGCTGTCGGCCCGCCGTACCGGGGTGACCACGGTCGCCGAGTGGACGGCCCAGATGCGGCACTCCGCCCGGGTGGTCCAGGCCGCCCCGCTCGACCTGCGGGAATACCAGGGCTGGCGGTTGCGCCGACGCAACGCCGCCCGGCGGATCCGGCTCGCGTTGACCGGGCGGGCGCCGTGGTGACCAGTGTGGTGATCGCCGCGCACAACGAGGCGGCGGTGCTCGGCCGTACCCTGCGGACCCTGCTCGCCGGCGCCGCTCCCGGCGAGTTCGAGGTGGTGGTGGTGGCCAACGGCTGCACCGACGGCACCGCCGACGTAGCGCGCGGGGTGCCCGGGGTGACGGTCCTCGAACTGCCCGCGGCCGGCAAGCCGGGCGCGCTGAACGCCGGTGACGCCGCCGCGACCGCGTTTCCCCGGATCTACCTCGACGCCGACATCGGGCTGGCCACCGCCGGGGTCCGGGCGCTGGTCGCCGCGCTCGACGAGCCGGGGGTGCTGGCCGCCGCGCCGGGCCGCCGGCTGGACACCACCGGCCGCCCCCTGCTGGTACGCGCCTACTACGCGATCAACGGCCGGCATCCCGCGTACCGGAACGCGCTCTTCGGCCGGGGCGCGATCGCACTCTCCGCCGCCGGCCGGGCCCGGTTCGACCGGTTCCCGGACGTGATCGCCGACGACCTGTTCCTGGACGCGCAGTTCACCGAGGCCGAGAAACGCGAGGTGACCTCGGTGGCGACCGTGGTGGCCACCCCGCGACGCACCGCCGACCTGCTGCGCCGGCTCGGCCGGGTCCGGGCCGGCAACGCCACCCTGCGGGCCGCCGACGACCAGGTCCGGCCGGCCCGACGGACCTCCTGGCTGGTCGACGTGGTGCTGCCCCGGCCGTGGCTGCTGCCCGCCGGGGTCTGTTACGCCGGGCTGACCCTGCTGGCCGCCGCCTCCGCCCGCCGACCGGGGACCCGGCGGCAGTGGGGACGCGACGAGTCCAGCCGACGCCCCGACGCCGGTCCGGAGACGGGGGCGACGTCGTGACGCCGCTGGTGAGCGTGATCGTGGTGTCGTACCAGACCCGCGAGTTGATCCTGACCGCCCTGTCCAGCCTCGCCACGGCCTGCCCGGCCGAGCCGTACGAGGTGATCGTGGTCGACAACAACTCGGCGGACGGTTCGGCGGCGGCGGTGGCTGCGGCCTTCCCGGAGGCGCGGGTGGTCCGGCTGGCCCGTAACGTCGGGTTCGGCCGGGCGGTCAACGTCGGGGCGGCCCAGGCCCGGGGTGACTGGCTGATGCTGCTCAACCCGGACACCGAACCGGTCGGCAACGTCATCGGCGAACTGCTCGCCTTCACCCGGGAGCATCCCCGGCACGGGATCTACGCCGGCCGTACCCTCGCCGCCGACGGTACCGACGACGGGCACTCGGTCTTCGGCCCGCCGTCGCTGTGGTCGCTCACCTGCTTCGCCACCGGCCTGTCCAAGCTCTTTCCCCGGTCCCGGCTCTTCAACCGGGAGGCGCTGCCCTGGTTGGACCGGTCGACCCTGGTCCGGGTGCCGGCCGCCTCCGGCTGTCTGCTGCTGGTCCGCCGCTCGCTCTTCGCCCAACTCGGCGGCTTCACCCCGGACTACTTCATGTACAGCGAGGACCTCGACCTCTGCCTGCGGGCGACCGCGATCGGCGCCGACCCGGTGCTGGTGCCGACCGCCCGGGTGGTGCACGTCGGCGGGGCCGCGTCGACCAGTGCCGGCAAGCGGGTGATGCTGTTGCGCGGCCAGGTCACCTTCCAGCGGCTGCGCTGGTCCCGGTCGCGGGCTCGGCTCGGCCGGGTGCTGCTGCGGCTCGGTATCGCGACCCGGGCGGCGGCCGCCCGACTGACCGGGCGGGCCGGTTACTGGCGCGAGGTGTGGCGGCAGCGGCGGGTGTGGCTGGCCGGTTGGCCGCCCGCCGCCGAACTCGCTCCGGTGGAGATCACCGAATCGGGTCCGGCCGACGGCGCGCCGGCGGCCGGCGGTCTCCGGCGTCCCGCCTGACCCCACCGCCAGCCCGGCCTGCCCCCTCAACCAGCCCGGACCGGCTGACCGGTCAGCCGACCCGGCGTTCCGAGACCGGTCAGTCCGCGCCGCGTTCCGACACCGGTACGTCGGCGAACGCGGCCACCGTACGGTCGGCGTACGCGCTGGCGTCGCCGGTCTCCATCGGACCGTCCCAGGTCGACGGCAGCGGCACCGGTACGGCCGGGTTGACCCGCCGGACGATCTCGTCCAGCACCGTCTCGGCGGCGCCGACCCAGAGGTGCTTGGCCCCGGGCACCCCGACCACCTCCGCCTGCGGCACGACCCCGAACCGGTGCCGGGCCTCGTCCGGGCGCAGGTAGTCGTCGAACTCCGGGACCAGCGCGGTCAACGGCTTGCCGGAGGCGGACCAGGTGGCCAGGTCCTCGTCGCCGGCGGTCCGCAGCGGTGGTGAGAGCAGGATCGCCCCGACCACCCCGGGGTCGCAGCCGTGCCGGAGGGTGAGGTCGGTGCCGAACGACCAGCCGACCAGCCAGATGTTCGGCAGCTCGTGGAACTCGGCGTACTCGATGGCGGCGGCGACGTCGTACCGCTCGGCGTCGCCGGCGTCGAAGGTCCCCTCGCTGGTGCCGCGCACGCTGCTGGTGCCCCGGGTGTTGAAGCGCAGCACCGCGAGGTCGGCGAGCGCGGGCAGCCGCCAGGCGGCCTTGCGGAACACGTGGCTGTCCATCATCCCGCCGTGGGTGGGCAGCGGGTGCAGGCAGATCAGGGTGGCGACCGGGTCCCGGTCGGCCGGCAGCGCCAGTTCGCCGACCAGGCGCAGGCCGTCGGCGGTGTGCAGCTCGATGTCCTCCCGGCGGGCGGGCAGGATGCTGGCGGCGCGGATCGGTGTGCTCACCGGTCCAGTCTCACCCAGGTCGGCCCGGTCAGCCGTACCGGGGGGCGCTGCGGGAGCGTTCCACTCCGGGGGCCCGCCGGTCCCGGGCCCGCCAGCAGCCGGTGTGCCAGTGCCGCCGATCGCCCAGGTCACCCCGACCGTCGGCCGGCCAGGCCACCACGTGCGCGACCCCCGGGCGGATCTCCTGGACACAGCCGGGACAGCGGTACGTCTTGGCCGCGGCGGAGGCGGGGATGGCCCGGACCTGCCACTCGCCGTCCTGCCAGGTCTGGACCGAGCCGACGCCGCGTTCCAGTCGCTCCCGGTCCAGCGGTGGGGCCTCCTCGGGGCGGGGACGGTTGCGACGTGGGCTCACCTTTCCAGGGTACGCAGCGCCGACGCGGGTGGATCACGGCACCAACCGGGACTTTCATCACTTGAAGTAGTTGTCAGATCACGGTCAGTGTGACGCGAATCTCCGCATACGGGTCTAACGTCCGCGAATAGCGGTCGTCCTCGACGGGCGGCGGCTACGGAGCAAGGAGGGCGCCATGTGGAGCAGGCGCATCACCACCCTGACCATCCTCACCACCGCCGCCGCACTCATCGCGGTACCGTCCGCCACGCAGCCCGCCTCGGCCGGCAGACCGGGCGATGCGATCGTCGGCGACTTCAACAACGACGACATCCCGGACCTCGCCGTCACCGGTTCCGTGAACCCGGGCCTCTGCTCGATCATCGTCCAGTACGGCACAGGCCCCGGGGTCTACCAGCCACCGATCGCCTTCACCTATCTGCGCCCCGGCGGCGAGGCGTCGGACTGCCCGGACATCGGGACCGCGTTTGACGAGGACGGCGATCTCATGGACGAACTCTGGCTCGGCTGGAGCTCGGGTCCACCAGCGGGCCTGAACTACAACCGCGTGATCGTCGACCACAACTTCCGGGTGGTGTCGACCTTCACCTCGCCGATCACCCCGGTCTTCCTCGGCAACGCGGACTTCAGCGGTGACGGCGTCCCCACCCCCTACTCGTACGGCCACGGTGGGTTCGCCACCTACGTCTTCATCAACGGCGTGGGACAACTCGGTCCGGAGCAGTGGTGTACGGCGGGACCGCCGACCGTCCAGCTTCAGGATTTCAATGGAAACCGGGCGATGGACGGTCTCGTGTCGTACACCGACGGCTGCGCCGACGGCGGCAGCGGGGTGGTCGTGGTGCTCGACGACGGCACCGCTCAGCAGCTCGAATTCGATCCACGGAACGAGACCGTCTGGCGAGTCCGGCTGTTGGACGCCAACAGCGACCGGAACCGGGACATCTGGACCGAGAACACGGCCACCGGAGAGGTCAACCACTTCCTCGGGAGGGGCGACGGCACGTTCGTACGCGGGCCGAAGGCGAACACCGACCGGGTCACCCTACCCACGAATCGACCGATCGCCATCGATGTGCTGGCGAACGACTGGGTGTCGTCGAACATCCGGCTGGTCATCAGCAGCCCACCCCGGTACGGCCGGGTCCAGGTGTTGACGGACCGCCGGATCCTCTACTCGCCGAACCCGACCCACGGCCGGACCGATCGGTTCACCTACACCGTCATCCGGGACGACCGGCGCAGCAGCGCCGTGGTCTACCTCAGCTATCCGCGCGAACCGTAACCGAGCAACCGCGCTGAGCTGCGGAAATGTTCCCACCGCCGCTGTCGGATCACGGTCAGACAACAATGAACTCCATCAAAAGGTGTCTACCGTCCGTATCAGGAGCAGCCAGCCATACGGAACGGGGAAGACAGCAGGAGGCATCCATGTCGAGCAGGCGCCTTGCGGCAGTGGTTGCGGTGTTCGTCGCGGTCGCGACCAGCGCGGCGGCACCCGCCGCCCACGCAGCCCTACCCGGTGACCCCCTCTACGGCGACTTCAACGCCGACGGAATCACCGACCTCGCCGTCCTCGGCGAGACCGCCCCCAACCTCTGCTCGACCGTCGTCGAGTTCGGTCGGGCGGCCGGCGTCCTCGCGCCGCCGGTCGCCTACACCTACCTGCGTCCGAACGGCAGCTCCGACGCGCACTGCCCGGACGTCGGGGTCGCGCTCGACGTGGACGACGATCCCGCCGACGAACTCTGGGTGGGCTGGTCCACCGGCGCCCCGGTCACGGTCTCCTTCAACCGTCTCGTCCTGCAGCCGCCGACCTTCGTACCCAGCGCCTACCACACCTCGATCATCCGGCAGCCCAGCTTCGTCGGGATGGGAATGTTCGACGGGAACGGCCGGCCGAGTCCGTACGACGTGGGGCCCGGCGGAGTGCAGAACTTCGTGATCAACGGCGCCTCGGTGGTGCCGGGCCCGGTCGCGTTCTGCACCGTCGACAGCCCTGCCGTCATCGTGAGCGACTTCAACCAGGACGGCATCGACGGAACCCTGGTCACCTACCAACGCAGCTGTGCCGACAACAGCAGCGGAGTGCTGCGGATCCGCAACGAGGGTCCGGTCGCGCAAGTCCTGGAGAGCGATCCGACCGGCGCGACGTCCTGGGACAGCCGGGTGGTGCACGCCAACGACGACCGGTACATCGACGTCCGGACCGTGAACCGGGACACCGGCCGGGTCAGCCACTTCATCAACCGCACCGTCGGCACCGAGACCCTCTTCATCAGAACGCCGGACGCGAACACCGACCGGGTCCGACTCGCCTCGGTCAAGGCGCTGGCGATCGACGTACTGGCCAACGATCACGCGACCCGGAACGTCGACGTGGTCGTCACCCAGCAACCCCGGTACGGCAGCGTCCAGGTCCAGTCCGACCGCCGGATCGTCTACCGACCGAACCCCCGGTACGGCCGCACCGACCGGTTCAGCTACCAACTCCGCGAAGAGGGCAGACGCAGCAGCGCGACCGTCACCATCCAGCTCCCGGGCTGAATCCGGCGGACCGACGTATCCACGAGGAGGCGAACGCCATGTGGCGGAAGCGGACAGCGATGTTGACAGTGGCGATGCTGCTGGTCACGGCGGGTGGGGTGGGGGGCCTCACCCCCGCTCCCGCCTGGGCCGGCGGTCGGGGCGAACAGATCCTCGGCGACGTCAACGGTGACGGCCTCACCGACCGGGTCACCCTCGGCGTCGTCGACCCGGACCTCTGCTCGGTGATCGTGGAATACGGCACCCCGTCCGGGGACTACCGACTTCCGGCGGCCTACGTCTACCTGCGACCCGGCGGCACCGGAGCCGGCACCCGCTGCCCGGAACTGGGGGTGGCGGTCGACCTGGACACCGACCGCACCGAGGAACTGGTGGTGGCCTGGTTCCCGGGCCCACCGCCGACCGTGCCGTACAACCTGATGGTGCTGGACACCGCGTTCCAGCCGTCGTTCGGCCTGGTCTCGGCGATCTTCGCGCCGTACTACCTGGGCGAGGCCGACTTCAACGGCGACGGCCGGACGGACGTCTACCTCGTCACCGACCAGGGACAGGGCATCGAGACATACCTGAACCTGGGCAACGGCACGCTCACCCACGGACCGGCCCAGTGGTGCGCCAAGCCGATCCAGTACGAGCTGAGCGACCTCGACGTCGACGGCCGGACGGACCTGGTCAACAGCTACACCGAACGGTGCCTGTCGGCCACCTTCGCCAGCGGGGTCGCGGTGGTGCTCGACGACGGCAGCGCACAGGAGCTGGAATCCGATCCGGTCGGCGTGGAGACCTGGACCGCCCAGGTGACCCACCTCAATGGCGACCGGCTCCCGGACATCCGGACCGCGTCCCGACTGACCGGCGAGGTCGACTACTTCATCAACACCGGTGGCCGGTACGTCCAGTCCCCGAAGGCGAACACCGACGCCGTCTACCTCACCGGCACCCGCGCCGTGACCATCAACGTGCTCGACAACGACTGGGCGACCAGTTCGGCGACGGTCACCATCACCTCGCCGCCCCGGTACGGCACCGCGCAGGTGATCAGCGGTGGCCGGATCGTGTACCGCCCCCGGGCGAACCACGGCACGACCGACCGGATCACCTACCAACTGACCGACGACGGCCGCCGCAGCAGCGCGGTCGTGTACATCCGGTGGACCGGATGAGTCCAACCCGGTCGGGTTGGCCAGCCCGAGGAGGCGTGCCATGAGGGGTAGACGGATCGCCGCGGCGACCATGGCGGTGACCATGGCAGCGGTCGGCGTGGTGGGTCTCGGCGCGCTCCCGGCCTCGGCCGGTGGGCCCGGCGAGCCGATCATCGCCGATGTGAACGGGGACGGCCGGCCGGACCGGGCGGTGCTCGACCTCGTCGTGACGGCCGCGTCGAACTGCCGGGTGGCGGTCAGCCTTGGGCTGTCCGGCGGTGGTTACGGCACACCGCAGACGTACACCTATCTGACCCTGCCGGCGGACGAGCCCAACTGTCCGGACATGGGGGTGGGGGTCAACCTCGACGCCGACGTCCCGGCCGAGCTCGCGGTGGCCTGGTTCGCCGGGCCGCCGACCACCGTCTCGAACACCCTGCTGGTGCTGGACAACTTCCGGGTGGCCCACGGGTTCAACACCATCTACCAGCCCAGCTATCTCGGCACCGCCGACTTCGACGGCGACCAGCGGGAGGACATCTACCAGTGGACCGACCAGGGTGAGGGTTTCGCCACCTATCTCGCCACCACCACCGGGACACTCGTGCCGGGTCCGGTCCGCTACTGTGCCGGCCCGCACACCCCCGAGCTCGCCGACTTCGACCAGAACGCCGCGATGGACGTCGTTATCACGTACATCGAGGGATGCGCCGACTACTTCAGCGGCGTGGTCGTGGTCCTTGACGACGGCACCCAGGTCAACCTGCACGGAGACGTGGACGGGCTCGCGAGCTGGACGGTGGAGACGGCCGACGCCAACCGCGACGGGCTGATCGACGTGACCACCTACAACCAGCTCAACGGCCAGATCACCACCTTCATCAGCCTCGGCAACGGCTCCTTCGTCCGGTCCCCGGTCGCCATCCGCGACTACCCGACGGTCAGCGGTGTCAAGGCGACCGGCATCCAGGTACTTGGAAACGACCACGCCACCGCCCGGGCCAGGGTCACCATCTGGACCCCACCCCGGCACGGCACGGTGAAGGTCACCACCAGCGGAACCGTCATCTACACCCCGAACCCCACCCACGGCCGGACCGACACGTTCATCTACCGCCTCACCCAGGACGGCCGGACCAGCAACGCCGCGGTCAGCCTCAAGATCATCGGATGATGCCACCGAACCACCGAGTCCGCGCCGCGTCTCACCACTTCGGAGGAAGGTCATGTGGAGAAGCCCGCTCGCGGCAGTGGCCGCCATGGCGACGATCATCGCGGTAGGCACGGTCGGTGTCCCGCCCGCCCGGGCGGGCGGACCCGGCGAACCACTGTACGGCGACCTCAACGGCGACGGCCCGGTCGACCGGGCCCGGCTCGGCGCCGCGCCCCGCGCATGCACCGTCACCGTCGAGTTCGGCAGACCCGAGGGAGGGCATCTCCCGCCGCGCCAGTACACCTACCAGGCACCTGGACGCGGCGCGTCGGCCCGATGCCCCGACCTGGGCGTGGCGGTTGATCTCGACACCCCCGCGACGGCCGAGGATCCGGGCGTCGCCGAACTGGTCCTCGGCTGGTACGGCGGTCATCCTGGTGACAGGTCCATCCATGATCTGGTGGTGCTGCGAAACCTCGCGGTGTCGTCCAGCTTCCCGGCGCTCCCCCTGCCCAACTTTCTCGGACTGGCGGACTTCGACGGAGACGGACGGCAGGATCTCTACGCGTGGACCGACCAGGGGCAGGGGTTCGCCACCTACCTCAACGACGGGGCCGGGGCACTGCGGCCCGGCCCGGTCCGGTACTGCTCCGGACAGTTCGACCACCAACTCGCCGACTTCGATCGCGACGGCGCGATGGACGTCGCGCTCACGTACGTCGACCGGTGCGCCGACGGCACCCGGGGTGTGGTGGTGGTGCTCGACGACGGCACCGCGGTCGAACTCCAGAACATGACGGACGGCGAGCGGTGTTGGACGGTCCACGTTCTGGACGCGGACCACAACAAGGTGCCCGACGTGCTCACCTATCACCTACCGACCGGGCTGCCCACCACCTTCCTCGGCGTCGGTGACGGTACGTTCGTCAGGTCGCCGCTCGCGCTCCGGGACACCGTCACGGTCAGCGGCGCCGCGCCCACAAACATCCCGCTGCTCGACAACGACTGGGCCAGTCGCCGGGCGAAGATCAGCATTGTCACCCCACCGACGGCCGGTACGGCGCAGGTGCGGGCCGATCGGTCCATCGTCTACATCCCGGGTTCCACGCCCGGGCTGACCGACCGGTTGGTCTACCGCGTCACCCAGGACGGCCGGACCAGCGACGCGACGGTCATTGTCAAGATCACGCCCTGACGCCGGGACCGGCGACGTCTGGCGGTGCCGGCGTTCACCGCCGCCGGATTGATCCTCAGCGGACTGTCGGATTACCTGCATTTACCCCTGATGATGACAAAACCGACCTAATCTGCAGTGGAGACTCCGCCGCCGGAGCAGCTGATCAGGGCTGAGGAGGCACCATGTGGATTCGGCGAATCGCCACCGTCACCGCCGCGGTGACCGTGGCCCTGAGCGCAACAACCGGTCCGGGCCGGGCCGGCGGGCCGGACGAGCCGATCCTCGCCGACGTCAATCGCGACGGACGCGCCGACCGGAACACCCTCGGCCACCTGCCCGGCCCCGGCCAGTGTGTGGTCACCGTGGAACTGGCCCTGCCCGGCGGCGGCTACGCGCCGGCGCAGCCCTATCCGTACCTGTCTGCGCCCTACTGCCCGGACATGGGGGTGGGACTCGACCTCGACGGTGACGTCGCGGCCGAACTGGCGGTCACCTGGTTCTCCGGGCCGCCGCCGTCGGTCGACCACACCCTACTGGTGCTCGACGACTTCGCCGTGTCCGCCGGCTTCGACACCATCTTCCAGCCCAGCTACATCGGCACCGCCGACTTCAACGGGGACGGTCGGCAGGACATCTACGAATGGACCGACCAGGGCGACGGCTTCACCACCTACCTCAACACCGGCGCCGGTGCACTGAGCCCCGGCCCGGTGCGGCACTGCTCCGGTCGCCCGGAGTTCCAACTCGCGGACTTCGACGCCGACAGCGCGGTGGACGTGGTCATCGGGTACTTCGAGGGCTGCGGAAGCTACTTCAGTGGCGTGGTCGTGGTGCTCGACGACGGCACGGTGGTGGACCTGAAGGGCGATGTCCACGGCGACGACCACTGGACGGTCGAGGCGCTGGACGTGAACGGAGACGGCCACCTGGACGTCCGGACCACCAGCACCATGACCGGCAGCCAGGAAGTCTTCCTCGGTACCGGCACCGGCACCTTCCACCCGAGCCCCACCGCGATCCTGGACAACTTCCGGGTCAGCGGTCTCCGGGCCACCAACCTCGCGGTACGGGCCAACGACTTCGCCACCGCCGCCGCGCGGCTGAGCGTCGTCACCCCGCCGATGTACGGCACGGTGCAGATCACCAGCGCCGGCACGGTCGTCTACCGGCCGGACCCGGACGCCCGGTCACTCTCCGACCGGTTCGTCTACCGGCTCACCGAGGCGGGCCGGGCCAGCAATGCGGCGGTCAACCTGAGACTCGTCCGCTGACGGACGCCGGAGGTCAACTGGTCGGGGTCGCCGGGTGGTCGCGGAAGCCGCGACCGGTGCGCTCACCGAGACAGCCGGCGGTGACCAACTGCTCCAGCAGCGGCGCCGGCGCCAGTCCCGGTTCCCGGGTCGCATCGTAGATTCCACCCTGGACCGCCGACGCGACGTCCAGACCGATCCGGTCCAGCAGGGCGAACGGCCCGACCGGGTAACCACAGCCGAGCGTCATCGCGTGGTCGATGTCGTCCGCCGTCGCGTACGACTCCGCGAGCATCCGGATCGCGTCGTTCAGGTACGGGAACAGCAGGTTGTTGACGACGTACCCGGCGCGGTCGGGGCAGACCACGGCGGTCCGGTCGAGCCGGGCGCAGACCGACCGGGCGGTGGCGACCGCCTCCGTCGAACTGAGCACGGTACGGACGATCTCCACCAGCGGCGCCTCCGGCGTGACCGTGCCGAAGTGCAGACCGACCACGTCGGCCGGGCGGCCGGACGCGACCGCCAGGTCGGTCACCGGCAGCACGGCGCCGGTGGCGGCGAGCACCGTTCCCGGCCCGCACCGCCGGCCCAGTTCGGCGAAGAGCGCCCGCGCCCCGGCCAGCTCGTCGCCGGTCACCCCGACGGCGTCGGCAGTCCCGACGGCGGCGGTCGCCGCCACGGGCCCGGCGGTCGCCGCCACGGGCCCGGCGGTCGCCACCACGGGCCCGGCGGTCGCCACCACGACCAGGTCCGCGTCGGCGAGCCCGGCCAGGTCGACACCGCCGGTCCCAGCCGTCGCCGGGTCGGCGGCTCCCGCCGGCGCCAGGGGTTCCGCCCTGGTCCACGGCACCGGGAGCACGGTGTATCCGGCCCCGGTAAAGAGGCCGGCGAGGGTGGCGGCCGGCGCACCGGACCCGACCACGGCGACGGTCCCGACCGGACGGCCGTCCTCCGGGGCGGCCGGCGCGGCCGGTGACGCCCCCGCCGGCGTCCACCCGTCCGGTACGACCTTCCCCGAGCCCGGCCGCTCGTACCGGTAGAAGCCCTGGCCGGACTTGCGGCCGAGCAGTCCCGCCACGACCAGCTGGCGCAGCAACGGCGCCGGGGCGTGTCGCTGGTTGCGGCCACCCCGCCGGTACATGGTCTCCAGGATCTCGTACGCGGTGTCCAGCCCGATCAGGTCCAGCAGGGCGAACGGCCCCATCGGCAGCCCGGCGCCGAGCCGCATCGCGGCGTCGATCTCCTCGCGGGAGGCGTGGCCGGCGTCGTACATGGCGACGGCCTGGTTGAGATAGCCGAAGAGCAGCGCGTTGGCGACAAATCCGGCCCGGTCGCCGATGGTCACCGCGACCTTGCCGAGCCGGGCGCAGAGCGCCTCGACGGCGGTGACCACCTCGGGGGCGGTGACCACGGTCCGGACCACCTCGACCAGCTTCATCACCGGCGCCGGGTTGAAGAAGTGCAAACCGAGCACCTGCCCCGGCCGGCCGGTGGCGACGGCGATCTCGGTGACACTCAGCGAGGAGGTGTTGCTGGCCAGGATCGCGCCCGGCTTGCAGACCGCGTCCAGGTCGGCGAAGAGCCGCCGTTTCAGGTCCAGCCGCTCGGGCACCGCCTCGACCACCAGGTCCACGTCGGCGAGCGCGGCCAGTCCGGCCGCGAAGGTGACCCGGCCGAGCAGGGCGTCCCGGTCGGCCTCGGCGAGTCTGCCCCGGCGGACCGCCCGCTCGGTGGAGGCGGTGAGGATGCCCCGGCCGCGTTCCAGCGCCTCCGGCGTGACCTCGACGGCGACCACCTCGAACCCGCTGCGGGCGAAGACCTCCGCGATGCCGGCGCCCATGGTGCCGAGGCCGACGACACCCACCCGGGAGATCCCGGTTCCGTCGGTGAACCCGTCTGCCACTGGAGCCTCCCACCTCGTCGCCGGACCGCCACCTGAACGGCCGCTCAGCCACTGCGGGCGAGTCTGCCATGCCGTACGCCGCCGCCGGAACAGCCCGCCCCGGGCCGGGAGCACGCTGCGCTCAGCGGGTGCCGGTCAGTTCCAGCAGCGCGGCGACGAACTCCGCCGGCCGTTCGACGTTCGGGGAGTGGCCGCAGCCGGCGAAGACCAGCTCCCGGAAGCTGCCGCCGGCCGCCGCGTACCGCTGCAGCACCGCCCGGGTCTGGCTGACCATCGGCTGCGGCGGGCAGGCGTCCGCCCCGGGCCAGCCGGGGACCAGACCGAGCGAGCCGAGGTACGCCAGGTCGAACAGCGAGGTGTCCGACACGATCACGTCGGCGTCACCCCGTACCCAGGTGATCGGCGGCTTGACCTCGACGGCGACCAGCTCGTCGGCGATCCGGAAGTGCTTCGGGGCCAGGGTGTTCAGCACGCCCCGGTCCCCCGGCGCGGTGCCCGGCCAGGTCTCGACCCGCTCGGCGGTACCCGGATAGTTGTCGTCCCCGACCGCGGTGGAGAGTACCGAGTCGAGCAGCAGGTCCTCGTCCGGGCCGAGGCGCGCCGGGTCCGCCACGTACGCGCCGCGCAGCACGTTGCGCGGGCTGGTCGGGGCGTCGGTGCCCCGGTCCTGCGCGGCGAGCCGCTGGACGAAGTCCGGGTTGGCGCCGCCCGCCCCGGTGCCGGCAAAATCGGGGGTGGTCGGGGTGCCGGCCAGGTCCCGGGTGCCGCCGAACCCGTACGGCGACACCGGCGCCGCCAGCAGCAGGCCGGCCACCCGGTCGGGGTGGTCGACCAGCAGCCGCATCGCCACTCCCCCGCCGAGCGAGTGTCCGACGACCACCGGCCGCGCCCCTGCCCCGAACAACTGCGGTACGTCGAGCAGCGCGGCCACGTCGTCGGCGAAGTCGCGCAGCCCCCGGGTCGCGTCCAGCGGGGCGGTCTCGGTGCCGCCGTAGCCACGCAGGTCCGGGGCGACCACCCGCAGCTGTGCCGGCAGGTGCCGCAGCAGCGGCTGCCAGAAGTCGGCGGAGGAGCAGTTGCCGTGGATGAGCAGTACCGGCACGCCGTCCTCGGCGCCGGCCACCAGCACCCGCTGGCGGATGCCGTTGGCGACGATCTCCCTGTGCCCGATCTTCATTCGGGCGATCATGCCAGTCGGGTCGGACCCGTTCCATGTGGTCAGGCGCCATATCCCGGCCCGGGCCGCTGGCCGACCCACCACCGCCGTACGACGGTTCCGTCCGCCGCCGGCATTCCGTCACCCGGTCCTCAGCTCAGGGCGAGATAGGTCCAGGCCAGCCAGCCGGCCAGGGCCGCGGCCGCGCCGAGCAGCAACAGCAACCGACGGGACCGCCGGGGCGTACCCATCAGCTGGGTCGGCATGGTGAGCGCGGCCGCGGACCCGGCCGGGTCGGGTGGGCCCGGCGGCGGCGCCGACCGGGCACCGGCGCCGGCCGGTACGGCGGCCGGCGGCGGCAGCCGACGCAACGTGCCGACCGGCTCGGTCGGCGCCGAACCGGGGTCGAAGAAGCGCAGCTCGACATGGCCGACCCGGATCCGGTCCCCGTCCCGCAGCTCGGTCCCCGCACCGACCCGGCGGTCGTTGAGCCAGGTTCCGTTCGTCGACCCGGTGTCGGTGAGCAACACCCGCCCGCCAACCAGTTCGACGACGGCGTGCCGACGGCTCACCTTCGGATCGTCCAGCAGGACGTCGACGCCGTCCTCCCGGCCGATCCGGCGCAGCCCCGGCCGCAGCCGGAAACTCGCCCCGCGTAGCGGTCCGCTCGTCACGGTCAACAGCGGCATGAGATGCACGTCGTCGGACATGGACCCGCCCCCATCCCCCCCGTTCTGTGGCCGACGCGGCAACGCCGGCTACGCCGGTCAGCATCGCAAGGTAAGACCGACTACGCCGGCCAGCATCCCAGGTGACGCCGCCATAGCTCCACGTCCGGCGGACCGAGTCGGGGTGTCCGGCCGGCGGTCCGACGCTGCCGGTTCGGTGCGTGAATCGGTGACGATCGTGCTCATCCGCGTACCTACCCGCGAGTAATGCTCCGGTCTACACTCGCGCCATGACAACCGTTACCGGCGTGCCGACGGTCGACGACGGCGAACTGGTCTCCACCAGTCCCGCCACCGGGGAACTCGCGGGACGCTTCCCGGTCGCCGAGCCGGAGGACGTCGACCGGGCGGTCGACCGGGCCCGGGCGGCGGCCGACTGGTGGGCCGGGCTCGGCTTCGCCGGTCGCCGTACCCGGCTGTCGCGGTGGCGGGCGATGCTGGCGAACCGCCTGCCCGAACTCGCCGACCTGTGCCATCGGGAGACCGGTAAGCCGGTCGCCGAAGCGGTGGTGGAGATCCTCGCGGCGATCGAGCACGTCGACTGGGCGAACCGGAACGCGAAACGGGTGCTCGGACCACGCCGGGTACGCTCCCGGCTCGTCCTCGTCGAACACTCCGCGCACCTGGAGTACCAGCCGTACGGCGTGGTCGGGGTGATCGGACCGTGGAACTATCCGGTGCTGACCCCACTCGGCTCGATCGGCTACGCCCTCGCCGCCGGCAACACCGTGGTCTTCAAACCCAGCGAGTACAGCCCGGCGGTCGGGCAGTGGCTGGTCGACACCTTTGCCGAGGTGGTACCCGAACAGCCGGTGTTCCAGGTCGTGCACGGGCTCGGCGAGGTCGGTGCGGCGCTCTGCCACGCTCGCGTGGACAAGGTCGCGTTCACCGGCTCGACCGGCACCGCCAAGCGGGTGATGGCCGCCTGCGCCGAGTCACTCACCCCGGTGGTGCTGGAGGCCGGCGGCAAGGACGCCATGATCGTCGACGCCGACGCGGACCTGGACGCCGCCGCGGAGGCCTGCGTCTGGGGGGCGTTGACCAACGCCGGCCAGTCCTGCATCGGCATCGAACGGGCGTACGTCGTCGACGCGGTGCACGACGCGTTTGTCGACAAGGTGGTGGAGCGGGCCGGCCGGCTCACCGTCGGGGTGGACGGTGCCGACATCGGGCCGATCACCATGCCCCGGCAGATCGAGGTGATCCGGCGGCACATCACCGACGCGGTCGCCCGGGGCGGGCGGGCGGTGCTCGGCGGCCCGGAGGCGGTGCAGCCGCCGTACGTCCGGCCGACCATCCTGCTCGGCGTGCCGGAGGACGCCGACGCCATCCGCGAGGAGACCTTCGGCCCGACCCTGACCATCAACCGGGTCGCCGACGCGGACGAGGCGGTGAGCCGGGCAAACGCGCTGCCGTACGGACTCGGCGGGTCGGTCTTCGGCCGTCGCCGGGCCACCGAGATCGCTGCCCGGATCCGGGCCGGAATGGTCGCGGTGAACTCCACGCTCACCTTCGTCGGAATGTCGACACTCCCGTTCGGCGGGGTCGGGGACTCGGGATTCGGCCGCATCCACGGCCCGGACGGGCTGCGGGAATTCGCCCGGTCGAAAGCCGTGACCAGACGACGTGGACCGTCGCCATTGCCCGCGATGACCTTTGAGCGGACTCCGGCCCAGGTCGAGCGCATTGTGAAAATGGCACGGATATTGTACGGGCGGTGAAATGTAACTAACCGATCGTGGCGACAAACAAGCGACTAGGACATCCCTCGCCGCTGCCCGCATCGGTACCGTTCGCCAAATGGGACTGCACGCGTTGCGATTCCGCCTGGTCGACAGCGAGAACTCCTGGGGAGCCCGGCGGCGACAGCGTCGGGCCGGTTGGCTCGCCGAGACGTTCCCGGACCTGGCCCAGATGTCCGTCATCGACCTCGGCGGCCGGGTGAGCACCTGGGCCCAGAGCGCGGTACGGCCGAAGCACGTGCACGTGGTGAACCTCGAGGAGGCACCGGCCGACGTACCGGACTGGGCCGAGGTCGACCACGGGGACGCCTGCGCGCTCCCGAAGCGGATCGCCAGCCGCCGCTACGACCTGGTCTTCTCCAACTCCGTCCTGGAGCACGTCGGCGGACACGAACGACGGCTCCGGTTCGCCGAGACGGTGCACGCGCTCGCCGACGCGCACTGGGTGCAGACGCCGTACCGCTACTTTCCGATCGAGCCCCACTGGATCGCGCCGGGGATGCAGTTCACCCCGGTCCGACTGCGGGTGGCGCTGGCCCGGCGCTGGCCGCTCGCGCACACCCGTCCGGACAGCCGAGAGATCGCGATCCAGCAGGTCCTCTGGACCGAGTTGGTGGACCGGTCGCAGATGCGGCACTACTTCCCGTACTCGGAGATCCGCGCGGAGCGGCTGGCCGGCCTGATCAAGTCCCTGATCGCGGTCCGCACCGGGCGCCCCTGAGCTGGCCCGGGTCGGCGCCGGAGGTGCCGGCGCTCACCCCGCCGGAGGTGCCGGCCAGGGCGGGTCGCGCAGGACCGGCCGACCGCCCCGGTGGCCGAGCCAACCGGCGAGGGCGGTGCCGAGCAGCGCGAGGGCGGTGCCGAGCAGGGCCGCTCCCCGGTAACCCGTCACCCCGCCCGCCCAGCCGGCGAACGGCAGCAGCGACCCGGCTGCGGTGAGGACGCCGACCGCGACGATAAGCAGCGGCCGGCGGGTCCCCCGGAGCCGTGCGGTCAGGACGACCGCGCCGACTACCCCGACCAGGATCAGCACCGCGCCCAACGGCGCCAGCGCCAGCGCTACCGGGACGCCCCCGATCCGGTACGCCGCGAGGCCGGCCAGCAGGAACGGGAGTCCGAGCACGGCGGTGGCCACGAACCAGCTCACCGAGGCACCGTCCGGTCGGGTCAGCAACCCACAGCCCAGGCAGATCGCCACGCACCCGAACATCAGCCCGAGGGCGATCTCCACTTGGAGCCCGTCGGGCGGTCGGCGCGGCTCCGGCAGCGGGACCGGCCTCGCCACCCTGGCGGAGTAGGCCCTGAACCCGATCCGGGACCAGGTACCGGTAACGTCCCGGACGGCTATCCCGTCCCTTCCGTTCGCCACCACCACGATGTGGCCGCCCGCCACCGAGCGTACCGCCAGCGCCCGGGAAACGACCTCGACGTCCGGGTCCCGTACGTCGTCGTAGTACCGGGCGAGCCATTGCCGATGCGGCTCGGAGACCTCCCAGCTCGTCCGCCAGGTGGCTGCCCCGTCCCGGCTCTCCTCGACCGCCAGCCGACCCGGGACCAGCCGGTAGCAGTGCTGGTCGGGGAGACAGACCTGCCGCTGCCGGACCGAGTCGTCGGGCAACTCCGAGGTCACGGCGTCGGTCTCCTCCGGGGTCATCTCCCGCCAGTCCCGTCCGTCCGGCCCACCGGCCCACCAGTCGAGTTGGTCGTCGCCCGGGCCGTAGTACGCGTTGGCCTCCCCGACCACCAGGGTGTCCCGCCAGACCCCGACGGCCTCCAGACTCGGGTACTGGGGCGCGCTGGTCGCGGCGACCGCCAGCAGCGCGCCGGGCAGCACCACGAACACGCCGATCCGGCGTACCGCCTGCCGGGTCGCCGGCCGGCGTCGGGCCCGGGTGTACGTCCACCAGGCGACGCCGAGCGCCGGCAGCGCCACCAGGTCGGTACGGTCGGCGAGCACCACCGACGGTCCGCTCAGCACACTCCAGAGCACGGACGCGGTCGCCGCCCCGACCGGGGTCGCCTTGACGACCGTGAAGACCACTCCGACCGTGGTCAGGGCGGTGACCGCCAGCGGGGTCGGGGCCAACCGCGGGAGCAGCCCGGCGAGTACGACGGCGAGCAGTGCCGGGGCGAAGAGCAGCCCGGCGACATCGCTGAGTTTGCCGGTGACCAGCCCGGGGTGGGCGGCCTTCCCGACGTGGTCGTTGACCACCAGCACCACCACGGCGAGCAGACTCACCGGACTGCCGAACCAGGCCAGCATCACCTGGAGCGTGTCGCTGCTCCGAACCCTGTCCCCCATGGCATCCACCATGTACGCGAAGAGTCACGAGTCCGCTGCGCTCGGGTGCCGAATCTGACTCGGAAAGTGGTCCGGGATCAGCAGGTCGACGAGGACGAGCAGGGCCTCGGCGGTCATGTCCCGCTGCCAGGCGACCTCGGCGAGCCGCGACATCGCCGCGTAGAAGCGGCTCTCCACCACCAGGTCGTGGGCGGAGAACTCGGCGGGCGGGCCCGTCCCGGCCGGCTCCGCGCCGACCCTGGCAGTGCTGCTGGCAGGTGACCGTCCTGACATTTCCCCGCCCGTCTCCATCGGAGTCTCAGCGGGCCCGGTGTCCGACGGTCGCGACCCGCCGGGACGCGGTCGTGCAGGCGAGGCAGTCGAGCGGGCTGCCGCAGGTGACGCACCACCTGGATTTCACCCTGAACGTCAGCAGTCCGGCGACGAAGCCGAACAGGGCGCAGCCGACGGCCACGAAGAGGATTCCGACCGACATGGTGCCCTCCTGCGGGTGGGAGGTCGGCGGGCAGTTGCCGCTACCCGCCGGCCTCCACGTGGAAGCCAGGGTCGACGCGGTCCCCCGGAGGTGGCCATCCGCCCTGCGCCGGCCCTGTGTCACAACCCGAACATCCCCCGTGACCTATTGCATAGGATGCGCTAGTCGATAGGACTTTGCAAGGTATGCACTAGCCCTATCTTCACTTGCCGACCCTGCCTTGCTGCTGGCGCGGGACGACAGGGACACTGCTAGCCGAAGTCGGAGCAAAGGGGATATCGATTTGCCCGCACGTCGGCAACCACCCACCGTGCGGCTGCGTCGGCTCGCCAGTGAGCTGCGTGGTCTGCGTACCGCCGCCAACCTGACCCGGGAAGAGGTGGCCGAGCAGACCGGTGTCAACCCCGCGACGCTCTACCGGATCGAGACGGCCCGGGTACGGCCACAGCGTCGTACCCTCCTCGCCCTGCTCGACAAGTACGGCGTGACCGACCAGGACCGCCGCGCCGAACTGGTCGACCTCTCCAGGCAGGCGACCCAGCTGGGCTGGCTGCAGGCGTACGAGTCGGAACTCCCCGAGGAGTACACCGCCTACATCAGCTTCGAGGCCGAGGCCCGCGGCGTCCGCAACTACGAGAGTCTGTTCATGCCCGGGCTGCTCCAGACCGAGAGCTACGCCCGGCACGTCATCCGGGGCGCACTCCCGTTGGCCAACGACGAGGAGACCGAACGCCGGGTGGAGGCGCGCCTGCAGCGCCAGGAGCTCATCACCAAGAAGCCACCACTGGAGTTGTGGGCGATTATCGACGAGGCGGCCATCCATCGTCTGGTCGGTGGGCCCGGCGTGATGGCGGGACAACTCGACGCGCTCGTACGGGCGGCCGCACACCCACACGTCACGGTGCAGGTGATCCCTTTCGAACGGGGCGCTCACCCGGGCATGCCTGGCTCGTTTGTCGTTATGGACTTTCCGGACGCGGCGGACCCCGACCTGGTCTACATCGACAGCATGGCGGGGGACCTGTTCCTGGAACGTGAGCCCGACGTACGGCGGTACACGGTGGTCTTCGAGCACCTGCGGGCGCTGGCTCTCGATCCTTCCAGTTCACTGCAAATGATCGAGACGAAAATACAGATTCTCAATGAGGAAGGGGGTTGGGGACATGAACGCCCCTGACCTTGGCGATGTGGTGTGGAAAAAGTCGAGCCGTTCTTCGGGAAACGGCCAGTGTGTCATGACGGCCCGCCTCGACCGGACGGTCGCCGTCTGTGACAGCAAGGATTTCACCGGCCCGGCTCTGGTCTTCGGTTCGGCCGCCTGGGCAGCCTTCACCGGCGCGGTCAAGGGCGACGCCATCGCCCGCTGACCCGGTCGGGAACGACCGTCGGACGTCGGAGGGTGGCCCTACTGGGACCGGGGGCGTGCGGACCCCGCGCACCACTACGACCTGCGGGAACAGGCGACCGGCCGCCGGGCCGACGGATTTCGTCGCGCGGTCCGTCGTGACCGCGGGTGGAAGTCGGGGCGCATGCGCCGCGTGGTTCAGGTCCAGTCAGAGGCGGCTGTCGTGCCGGTACTGCGATGGCGACTGGCCGGTGTGGTTGCGGAAGACCCGGCTGAGGTAGAACGCGCTGCGGTATCCACAGCGCTCGGCGATCGCCTGCAGTGTGTCGTCGGTTTCGGTCAGCAACTCCCGTGCCTTCTGCAGCCGGACTGTGCGGAGATATGCGACCGGCGTGACGCCCCGGACGGCTCGGAAGCGTCGGGAGAGCTGCGTTGGACTGATGCCGAGTGCGGCGGCCAGGTCGCCGAGCGAGAGGTCCGGAGAGGTGAAGTGGTCCAGGATCAGGACTGTCGCTCGCCGCACCAGTTCGTCTCCGGGCGCGTCGCGGCGGGCACGGAGCATCATCAGGATGAGGTCGGTGACAACATGAGCGGCCACCAGCCCGGGGTGGGCTTCGGCGGCTTCGAGCATCGCGAGATCGGCGCGGAAGCGGTCGACGTCCAGTACCCGGGTACGGCCGATCGGCGGCGCCACCTCTGTGCTGAAGCGCGCGTGGAAGAAGGATGTCGGGGTCCGCATCCGGCGCCAGAGCGTGCCACCCGGCGGGCAGACGACGATGTCGCCGTGCTTCGAAACCCCTCGCGGTCCGCCGGAGATCTCGAAAGTGAAGGATCCGGTCCTCGGCACCAGCAGGCACCAGTCGTCGTACCTGTCGAAGCTGAGGCTGAACTGGTCTCGGGACGGGGCGAGCAGGTAGCCGTCCAGCCTCACCATGGCAAAAAAGTATATGCGGACAGCCGGAATTGCCATGCCCATGGGGACTCCCGCAACGGCAGAGTGCATGGTCATGACCACTACAGCCGATGTCTGTGTCTACGGGGGAACGCCCGCGGGTTGCGTCGCCGCGATGACGGCGCGTCAGGAGGGCGCGTCCGTGATCCTCATCGAGCCGGGCCGGTGGCTTGGCGGCATGCTGAGCGCGGGAATCAAGCCCCGGCAGGACTGCCCGATCCCCGCGATCGCGGGCGGCCTGACAAACGACGTGGTCTTCGGCTTCGGGGACGACCCCCACAACGTCATGCTGGCCTTCCACGAGTGGATCGAGAGTGCCGGCGTCGAAGTGATCTTCGAGCGCCGGGTCCGTTCGGTGCGGCGGGAAGGCAACCGCATCACCGCCGTCCAGTTGGAGACCTCGCAGCCGGACCGGTGGGCTGTTCCGTTGCCGGCTTCGGAGTCGGTTCCCGACATCGTCGTGCGGGCGGCGGTCTTCATCGACGCCTCGTACGAGGGCGACCTGATGGCGCTGGCCAAGGTCCCCTACCGTACCGGACGCGAGTCACGAGACGCCTTCGGCGAACAGATCGCCGGCGTTCGCCCGGTCACGAACTGGACACCTGTCGACCCGTACGTCGTACCGGGAGACAGCACCAGCGGACTGCTGGCACTGGTGGAACGGGATCACGGTCTGTCCATCGGCGCGGCCGACGACTACACGCAGGCGTACAACTTCCGCTTCTACCTGACGACCGACCCCGCACGTCGGGCCGAACTCACTCCCCCCGACGACTACAACGCCGACGACTTCGAGCTGGTACGGCGTTACGTCCGACACCTGGGATCCGACGTCGAGGCGCTGCGCGGGATCTTCCCCGGTTGGCTCAACTCGGGTGAGTACAACTACCAGCGCGCGTCACTGATCACCAACGCACCTGTCGGAGTGAGCCGCCGTTACCAGGACGGCGACTGGAACGACCGTTCGCGACTGTGGCGCCACCACATCGACTATCTCCGCGGTATCCACCACTTCCTGTCGACCGATCCCGCCGTACCTGAGCAGTTCCGAGCGGAGACGGCGGCCTACGGCCTGGACGCGAGCGTCTTCCCGGACACCGACGGCTGGCCACCGCAGCTCTACGTGCGGGTGTCGCGGCGGCTCGCCGGGATCTACACGGTCACGTACGCGGACGTTGCCAACCAGACCGATCCCAGCGACAGTATCGGCCTCGCGCTGTTCGGCGTGGACGTCTACCCGGTACGGCGGATTCCGTACCGTGATCCGGAGACCGGGCAGCTCGGTGTGGCGACCGAGGGCGACATGTTTCTCGGCGGCCACCTGGGCACCGGCCAGCCGTACCCGATTCCCTACCGGGCTGTCACCCCGAAGCAGTCCGACTGCGGAAACCTGCTGGTCCCGGTCTGCCTGTCCGCCAGTCACATCGGCTACGCGGCAACCCGGATGGAACCGGTGTTCTGCGTCCTGGCCGAATCCGTGGCAGTCGCCGCGGTGCAGTCCCTGCGCGAACACACCGACGTGCAGGACATCGACGTCGCCCGGCTCCAAGCCCGACTCGTCGAGCGCGGCCAGGTCATCGCCTGGACCGCCACCTAGGCCGTCAGATCCGCACTCCCCACTCCCCGGGCGGTCCGTCGGAAGGTTCACCCTTCCGAGCAGACTCACGGTGCGCGGTGTTTGCGGATCTCGTCCGGCCAGGCGAGGGTGACGCCGAGGGTGTCGGTGAGCAGCCGCTGGTAGTCGGCCTGGTGGGTGTGGTCGGTGCGGACCTTGCGGGGCGGCACGCCCCGGTCGAGGCAGTACGCCGCCATGGCGCCGGCGGCCTCGCCGATGCTCCACTCGACCGGGTGCAGCCGGTAGCAGCCGTTGGTGATGTGGGTGGTGCCGATGTTCTTGCCGGCGGCGAGCAGGTTGTCGACCCGGATCGGGATGAGGGCGCCGAGCGGGATCTGGAACGGGTACGACTCGATGTCGACGTAGGTGCGCCCGGCGGTGCTGGGGTGCAGGTCGATGCGGTAGTGGCCGATGCCGACGCTGTCGACGAAGACCTGGCTGCCGGCCCCGGGTGGGCGGGCATCGACGCCGACGTGCTGTTCCAGGACTGTGAACTCGGCCTGGATGCGGCGTGACTCGCGAATGTAGGGGGCGATGGCAAGCCCGTCGGCGGTGCCGGTGATGTCGCCCCGCAGCCGTAGGCCGGGGTATCCGGTGCCGTCGCCGGCCGGGTGCGGCGCCTCGGTCTGCATCCAGTACAGGAACGACAGCGACAGGTCGCGGGCGCCGTCGAGCGCGGTGGCCCGGGTGGCGTCGTCGACGCCGAGCAGCGGGGTCTGCCAGTAGTCGATCTGCGGCCAGTTGACCAGGGTGACGTCGGCGAAGGCGGTACCGGTGAACTGGCGGGCGGCCAGGATGCGCCGGTAGTGCCACAGGTCGTCGGCGGGCCCGCTGCCGGGGTCACCGCGGAAGATGGGCCGGTTGCGCGTACCGAGGGTGACCGGTTCGACATCGATCCAGGACAGCTGCGGACCGGGCCAGAACGGGGCGACCGCGGTACGCCAGAAGTCGTAGCCTGCCGGGCGGTCGATGGTGTGATCCTCGCCGGGCCGGTGCTCCAGGGCGAAGCACCACGAGATCGCCTGCTGGTTGAGCGGGTCGGCGACCGGCAGCGCGTGAGGTTCGCCGGTGGTGTCCTGGCCTTCGGCGCCGATGACGTGCTCGACCCCGGCCAACGGCAGCAGGTCGCCGAGTTCGGTGGCGTCGAGGATGTAGTCGGCGGTGACGGTGAGGTCGCTGCCGTCGGGGCGGCGCAGGGTGACCGCGGTGACCTGCTCCCCGGCGGTGTCGGCCGCGACCGGTTCGTGCCGCAGCAGGACTGTCACGCGACCGGCGGACTGCCACGGTGCCAGCATCTGATCGATGACGGCAAGGGCGGAGCGGGGTTCGTGGCACAGCCGACTGACGTGCCCCAGGCCCGGGTTGAGCAGCGGATCGGCGGCGGCTCGCGGCGTCAGCGGATAGTTGTCGCGGTAGTGACGGCGGATGCGCCGTCGGAAGTCGGCGTAACTGACAGCGGTCAACTGGGTCTCGATCCAGGCGTTCTCGTCCGGTGGCACCGCCTGGCTGGTGAGCTGGCCGCCGAGCCACTCGGTGGCCTCGGCGAGTATCACCCTGCGGCCGAGCTTGGCGGTGGCCAGTGCGGCGGCAACGCCGCCGACTCCCCCGCCGACCACCAGAACGTCCGTCTGCAGCTCCGTACTCATGCAGTCGCTTTCCTTTCGCACCTCGGTGCATCGCCCGGTCTGCCCGGGGACGGGCTCCACCGGCGGTGGCGCCGCGGCCCAGCTGGTGTATGAGCTGACGTGGGGAGGGGGTCCCGGTCCGACGCAGGCAGCCGAGGGCCGCCGACACTCACCGGCGGCCCTCGCGTTCGATGCGTGGGCCGGCATCGGTTCCGAGCTGGGCGAACCATTCCGAGGCGAACTCCAGGTCCGGAACAGTTCCCAGCGGCAATCCGATGCCAGGTACGACACGTTCGGGTGGCGTGGGGTGAACCCGCAGCTCAGCGATCACGTCGCGGACCCGCGCCCCGACCGGCTTCACGACGTTCTCCGTGTCGATGAGACCGAGCCCGTACTCGAGTTCGTCGAAGCCGCGGAATCGGCGATCGATGTCATGTGACGCCCACCAGGTCACGGCGGTGACCTCCGGGATCGCGGCGATCCGCCGCAGCATCCGTTCGGCGAAGTCCGGCACCGTCGCCCGCTCGAGCCAGAGGTCGGACACGCCGACCTCCTGCACCCACAACGGCTTCCGCCGTCCGCCGAGAACCGCCAACGCGATCTGGGCAAGGTAGTCGGGGATCGCCCACGCGCCGCGCTCCTGCTCGCCGAACCGCGCCAGGGCCCCGGTGAAGTACGGCCAGGCGTGGATGGCGACCAGGTCCGAGACGTCGACCACCGTCTCCGCGGTGAGTGGGCAGTCACCGGTCATCCAGGGCTCGTGATCGACACCGACCGTCACCGGTACGCCCGGGGCCCCGGCGCGCGCCGCTGTGACCATGCGGCGCGCCCAGTCGTCGCAGGCGCCCGGTCCGAGCCGGGACCGTCGCATGAGGACGTTCGGCTCGTTCGCGATGTCAAGACACCACAGGGCCGGATGCGCCGAGACGGCCTTGGCGACCGCGGTCACCACCATCGCGGAGGCTTCCACCGCGACGGGGTCGGTGAAGGGATCGGCATCCCGCAACCAGGCGGGACGGAAGTCGAAGCCGCTCAACCAGCCGTCGAGCACGGTCGGGCAGACTGCCAGGCCGCGCGCTCCGGCGAGGTCGAGCAGGCGTACGAGCCGGTTGAGCATGGCCGAGGAGACGTACGCCGGGTTCGGTTGGAACAACGGCCACAGACATTGGATGCGTATGTGGTCGAAACCGAGGCCGGCGATGACGTCGAGGTCACGCGCGAGGTCGGCCTCGTTCCAGTCGACCCACGCGTACCACCAGTCGCGGCTGGGCAGGTAATTGACGCCGTAGCGAACCGATGTGCTCACCGGCCCAGCCGATCCGCGAGGAACGACGCTCGGAGCGGATTGCCGAGGTCCACGCTCACCCCTTCAGCGCTCCGGAGTTGCCGGCCGCCCTGAGGAACTGCCGCTGGAACACGAGGAAGAGCACCACCGGGATGATCACGGAGATGAACAGGGCACCCATGAACTGCGCGAAGTCGCCAGCGGTCTCCAGCCGCGGCAGGGCGACCGAGATCGGTTGGTCCTCCGGATTCGGCAACACCAGCAATGGCCACAGGAACTCCTTGTACGCCCCGACGAGTGTCAGCAGGCTCACCACGCCCAGGATCGGCCGTGACATCGGCAGCACGAGCGAGACGAAGACCCGGAAGGGACCCGCGCCGTCGATTCGGGCCGCCTCGAACAGATCGGCGGGAATGGCCGCGAAAAACCGTTGCATGAGCAGCACGTTGACCGCGTTGGCCGAGGCCGGCAGCCACACCGCCCACAGGGTTCCGATCAGGTTGACGTGCAGGAGCGGCAGATCCATCACGGTCAGGTAGAGCGAGACGAGCGAGATGACGCCGGGAATGAACAGCGTCGCAAGGATCGCCGCGAACACGGCCTTCGCGTACCTGGGCTTCAGGACGGCGAGGCCATAGCCACCGGTCGTCGCGACGACGAGGCCGAAGAACAGCGATCCCGCCATGAGCCAGAGCGTGTTGACGAAGTAGCGCGCAAAGTCGACCTTTGTCCACACCTCGGCGAAGGTGCTCCAGTGGATCCCGCTCGGCCAGAGCGAGAACGGCGCGGAGAGCGTCTCGGTGGTGGTCGATGTCGCGGCCTTGAACAGCCAGAACAACGGTCCCACACACAGGACGGCGAGAGTGGCGAAGACCAGCACCCGGGCGGCGACCAGGGCGATCCGTACGCCGGGTCGGCGCCGGTCGAGACGGGACAGGATGCTGCGTTCGGCGTCGGCGGTCACGACGTGCTCCAGTGCTTGGTCGCCCAGAGGTAGATCCAGGAGAGGCCCGACAGGGCGATCGCCAGCAGTAGGCTCAGGGCCGTCGCGCGCCCGTAGTCCCCGGAGACGAAGGCGTACCGGTAGATCAGCATGAGGATCGTGACCGTGCGGTTCTCGGGACCGCCATTGGTCATGATGTAGGGCTCGGTGAAAACCTGGAAGGTGCCGATCAACTGCAGTAGCAGCATCACGAGCAGCACGCCGCGCATCTGCGGCAGGGTGACGTGCCAAAAGCGCCGGAACGCACCCGCCCCGTCGGTTTCCGCAGCGTCATACAGCTCGGTCCGGATGCCCATCAGCGTGGCGAGATAGATGATGGTCGCGGTGCCGAACGACGCCCAGGTGGCCTGCAGCACGATCGAGGGCATGGCGAGGTCTCCGTCGTTGAGCCACGACAACGGGCCCAGCCCCACCCACCCGAGGATGGTGTTGAGCACGCCGGTCGGGCTCGGGTCGAAGAACGCCTTCCACAACAGGACGGCGACCACGGGCGGGAAGATCACGGGCAGGTACACGAGCGCCGAGGCCAGTCCCCGGCTGCGACGCAACTCCGCGATGAAGACCGCCAGGATCACCGGCACGGGAAAACCGATCACGAGTGCCAGCAGCGCGAACCACAGCGTGTTGAACGCCGCCGTCCCGAGCAGCGGATCGGCCAGGACTCGGGCGAAGTTGTCGAGGCCGATCCACTCGGTGGTGAGGAAATTGGTGCGCTGGAAGCTGAGCGGCAGTGACCGGAGGATCGGCCACCACGAGAACAACCCGAACGACAGCAGCAGGGGC
This sequence comes from Plantactinospora sp. B24E8, assembly GCF_039871735.1. Lineage (NCBI taxonomy): Bacteria > Bacillati > Actinomycetota > Actinomycetes > Micromonosporales > Micromonosporaceae > Plantactinospora > Plantactinospora sp. B24E8. Next base: position 44,221 of record NZ_JBDPMH010000003.1, on the reverse strand, counting down.
AGGAAGAACACGAGCGTGGACAGTCCGCCCCGGCGTACCCAGCTGACGAGGCCGCGGGAACGACGGCTCGGCACGACTTCGGGCATGCGGTACGCCGGCCTGGACCGGGCAGGGGCGCTCAGGGGAATCACCTCGTCTGTTCGCGGGCGGATCTCTGTCGGGCCCCGGGATCCGCGCCGCGACAGGGACGATCGGGCAATGACCCTTCTTCGAAAAGGTTCAATGATCAGCCAGCGTCGATGATCGCCTGGACCTTGCGCTGGGCGTCCTTCAGCAGCGCGTCGATGTCGGCGTCCTGGCGGGTCAGGACCGCCTGGACCACGGTGTCGAGTGTCCCGTACGTCTCCTGCGCCTTTGCCGGCGGCTCCGGCACCAGGGCCAGCGTCTGCGCCGTGGCGAAGTACGCGGCGTAGTTCTGCCGCGGCACGTTGATGTAGTCCTTGACCCAGCCGAGGTACCGGTCGGTCGTCGCCTGGTCGAACAGCGGCAGCGCCGGGTCACCCACCGGTTGCTTGTCAGCGACCTTGGCCTTCGCGTCCGCGACGGCCTCCGCCTCGCTGTCGTACTTGCGGAAGTTGACGAACTCCAACCACTTGATCGCCGCTCTGGTCTCGGCGGCCGAGGCGCGCGGGTTGACGATCGCGACCGTACCGCCGCCGAGCGTACCCAGCCCCTGGGGCCCTTGCGGCAGCGGCGCGATGCCGAAGTCGTCGGGCTTCATGCCCATGTTCGCCACGACCACCTTGTACGCGTCCGCGCCCTGCACGAACATCCCGACCTTGCCGCCCGCGAACGCCTTCGTGGTGTCGTTGTAGCCGGTCAGGAAGTTCGCGCCGAAGGTGTTGTCCTCCCACCGCAGCGAACGGTAGAACTCCAGGACACTGCGGGTGGCGTTGTTGTCGACGGTCGCGTTCCTGCCGTCCGCCGACGCGATCGTGCTGCCGTTGGCGTAGCTCATCGCGGTGAGCACCCAGCCACCGGTGTTGTCCTTCGTCATGCTCGCGAAGCCCTGTACGCCGGTGGCCGTCTGGATCGCCTTCGCGGCGGCGCGTACCTCGTCCCACGTGGTCGGGGGCTTGTCGGGGTCGAGGCCCGCTTTCTTGAACAGGTCCCGGTTGTAGAACAGACCCATGCTGTACGCCTGGATCGGCACGCCGTAGATGCGGTCGCTCGCGTCCTTGGTCACCTTCAGGATGGCCGGGTTGATCCGGCTGACCACGGAGTCCGCGCCGATCGCGCTGGTGACGTCGGCGACCTGCTTACGGGCGATGAGGCCCTGCATCTCGGTGAAGGGGACGTAGAAGACGGTCGGCAGCTTGCCGCCCGCCAGCAGCGCCTGGAACGTCCGCACATCGAAGGTGGCCTCGTCGCCGACGACCTTGATGTCGGGGTTCGCCTTGGTGAACTCGGAGATGTTCCGGTTGAAGTTGTTGAGCTCCTCCGGGTGCCGACTCGTGGGCATGCCCGCGACGGTTATCGACACGGGTCCGGACGACTCGCTGTTCGACCCGCCGCATCCGGGGACGAGGGTGAGCGCCGCGCCGGCCAGGGCCAGCGCGAGCAGCCGGGTTCTTGTGCTTGTCATGACACTCCTCGGACAGTATTGGTGGTGGATCACTCGGTGTGGGTGGTACTACCGGTCAGGGAGCGCCGCCGGTCAGGGAGCGATGAGTCCGCCGTCCCGGCCCCGGACCCGCGCAGCCCACGCGTCGTGCCCGGAGAGCCCGGCGGGGAACCGGGCGGCGGCGGCCTCGTCGAGGTCGATTCCCCAGCCCGGCGCCTCGTTGGGGCGCAGCCAGCCGCGCTCGATACGCAGCGTCCCGGGGAAGACCTCGTGCACGGCGGGGGTGTACACGTGGCCTTCCTGGATGCCGAAGGCCGGGCTGGTGATGTCCAGCGCGACGTTGGCCGCCGCGCCGATCGGCGACGTGTCGCCCGGGGCGTGCCACGCCGTGCGTACGCCCACCAACTCCGCGGCGGCGGCGATCTTGCGTGCCGCGGTGAGGCCACCGATGCCGGAGATGTGGGAGCGGATGAAGTCGACGCCTCCGCCGAGCACGAGGCGCGCCGCGTCCGTCAGTGAGGTGGTCAGCTCGCCCACCGCGAGGGGCACCGGCGAGGCCGCCCGCACCTCGGGCAGGCGGTCCCAGTGCTCGGGGGCGATGACGTCTTCCAGGAAGTACAGGCGGTACGGCTCGAGCGAGCGGGCGAGCACGACGGCCTGCTTCGGTGAGAGTCGCGAGTGCACGTCGTGCAGCAGGGCGATGTCGGGGCCGAGCCGGGCTCGGGCCGCCGCGAAGAGTTCGGGGGTCCGCCGGAGGTACTCCTCGACGTCCCAGCCGCCCGGATACTGATGGTCGGTGGTGGTGGTGTGCGGCACCGCCGGGGCGCCGTAGTGCCCGGCACCCGGCTGGCCCGTCTGGAGCCGGATGTGCCGTAGCCCCTCATCCCGGAGACGTTCCGCCTGGTCGAGCGTGTCCTCGACGGTCGCGCCGGCGGCGTGTAGGTAGGTGTCGGCCGCTCCGCGTACCTTGCCACCGAGAAGTTCGTGCACCGGCCGCCCGGCCCGTTTTCCCGCGATGTCCCACAACGCCTGGTCGAGCCCGGAGATCGCGTTGTTGCCGACCGGGCCCTCCCGCCAGTAGGACGAGAACCGGGCGAGGCGAACGAGGTCCTCGATGTCGCCCGGGTAGCGGCCGACGACCAGCCGGGCGAGGTGCTCCTCCACGTAGGTCGCGACCGCGTGCCAGCGCTGGGTGAAGGTGGCGCAGCCCAGCCCGTACAGGCCGTCGTCGCTCGTCTCGACCTTGACGACCAGCAGTGGAATACCCTCCGGCGCGGTCGCGATCGCCCGGACCCGGGTGATGCGTACGTCGTCGGGCGCCTCCCAGGGCTGGGCGAAGGGGGACGCCCCGTCCTGCGTGCTCATGCGGTTGCCTCCAGGATGGATGTCTCGCCCTCGGCGAGCGAGACGACGGGAGCCCAGCCGAGTACCCGGCGTGCGGCGGACGTGTCGATCGGCGCGCGTCGCCCGTCGAAGCGTTGCCTGCGTTCGACGTCGGCGGCGTAGCGGTCGAGCAGGTCCTCGGTGGACTGGTCCAGGATGGTGTCCGCCGCGGCCACGAGCAGCGTGTGCATCCCGGAGATCGGCTGGGTGAGGCCGCGCAGGATCGCGTCGACGGCATCCGCCATCTCCAGGTACGCCCACCCCTCACGCGCGAGGCGCGCCTGTTCCCCGGGTATCGCGATCATGCGCCGCACCGTGTCCCGCAACGCCGCGAGTTCGCGGACGAGCGGGAAGCGCAGCGCAACGACGGTCATGTCCCAGCGGCTGCAGGCGAACGCGCCGATCCGCTCGTCGACCCACTTCGACAGCGAGTACGCGTCGTCGTGTGCCACCGGCGACGCCTCGTCCAGCGGGTAGTACGCCGGCATCACGTCGTGCCGATTCATCGGTATCCCGAAGGCGTTGATCGAGCTGGCGATGACCGCCCGGCGGATACCCGCCTCCCCCGCGCAGGCGAGAACCGTGAATGTCGCGGAGGTGTTCCCGACGAACACGGCCCGCGGCGTGTCGAGGTCGGGATGCGCCGTCGCCGCCAGGTGGACGACCGCGTCCACGTCCGTCAGCGCGTCCCGTACCAGGTCTTCGTCGGCGGCGTCGCCGGTGAGGACCCGGTCCGCCGGGGTCGGCGCGGACCAGGTACGGGACAGCGCGGTGACGGCGATGCCGCGGTCGACGAGCGCCTCGACCGTCGGCCGGCCAACGGTCCCGTCGGCACCGGTGACCAACACTCGGGTAGGTCGGATGAGCTCAGGCACGCCGGTGATCCTCACTGTCGGGAAACGATGTTGCGAAACTGCTTTCGCAGCAGAGAAGCACACGCCCCGGAGGATGTCAACAGTCGAATGCCGACGACCCGCTCCGGCGCACACCGAGGCATGACAGTCCGCTCAGGACTGTCGTGCGGTCAGGAACGCCGTACGGTGCGACTGCGCCGTCAGGAGGCCGCCAGCAGGCCGTCAGGAGGAAGGACCGAGCACCAGGGTCGGCGTCACGAGGTGCTCGCCGGGTGTCCGCTCGGACGAGAGGACGTCGGCGGCGGCGAGTCGGCCGAGCCGCTGCAGCTCCAGGTCGACGGTGGTGAGCCGGCGGATGCCCTGATCCAGCACGACGCCTTCCCAGTTGTCGACGCCGACGACGGCGATGTCCGCGGGCACCCGGAGGCCGCGCACGGCGCAGACCTCGAGCACACCCAGGCCGATGTGGTCGTTGCCGCAGAAGACGGCGTCGATCTCGACACCGGAGTCGAGCATCTCGGCCATCGCCGCGGCGCCCCAGTCGTGGGACCAGGACCCGTGCCGGGTCTCGCCGGCCTGCTCCAGCCCGGCAGCCTCCAGTTCCGCCCGCATGCCACGCTCACGCAGGCGGACGGCGATGCTGTCCCGACTGCCCGTGATGTGGGCGATCCGGGTAGCCCCGGTCGCCACCAGGTGCCGGGTCGCGAGGCGCCCCGCACCCTCGTTGTCGGGCAGGTAGACGACGTCCTCGAGATGGTCCGACGCGGCGAACGCGTACGTCACAGGGACGCCGAAATGGTGCGTCACCGAGTGCGACACGCGTTCGTGACCGTCCCCGACGACAAGAAGGCCGTCAATGCGACGTGCCTGGAGTGCCCGGATGCTCCTGGTCATCTGGCGCGGGACCAGCAGGTCCTCGTCGAATACCAGAGACGCCTGCTGCAGTTCGCCGAGTTGCAGTACCGCGCCGATGAGGACCGGACCTGCGAAGGTACTGGTCGCGCGGTAGGTCAGGACCCCGATGGTCCGGCTGCGTCCGAGCGCGAAGGAGCGGGCGAGCGCGTTCGGCTGGAAGTCGAGCCGCTCCGCGACCTCGCGCACCCGCGCCCGGGTCTCCGCCGAGATCCGATCTCCCCCGTTCAGGGCCTTGGACGCGGTGGAGATCGACACTCCGGCGATCGCCGCGATGTCGCTCAACCGGACGCTGCGGTTCGACGCCATGCCGAAAGCATACCGGCGCAGGGGCATTGACAGAGTTTGACCACCCGGTAAAAATTGGCGAACCGCGAAACCGGTTTCGCACCGCAAAGCCTCCCCGTCCCCCGATCGTGGTCATCCGATGCCCCATCGAGGAGTGCTCATGCTCAGGACAATCTCCCCGCTTTCCGAAAGGGCGCTGCCCCGCCGAACGCTCGCACTGCTGACATCCCTCGCCGCCGTCGCGGCGCTGCTGTCCGTCCCACAGCCCGCCGCCGCCGACCCCGGGCCCGTCGTGATCGGTGACTTCGAACAGGGCACCACCCCGTGGTTCCCGGTGACCACGGGCGGCGCCACAGCGACGCTGACGACCACCACCAACGCGCCCGCGGGCGGCACCGCAGCCGCCCGCATCCAGGCGAACGCGCCGAGCGGGACGGTCGAGATGGCGCGCGGCATCCCCTCGCTCGACCTGCGAAGACTCGACCTCTCGGTCCGCAGCGCCCAGCTGACCGGCCTGGTCCTGCGCCTCGTCGACAGCACCGGGCAGGCGCACCAGCAGACCCTCGCGCTCTCGCCCGGCACGCAGTGGCAGCAGCTGTCGGTCACCACCTTCGCGGGCGGAACCCAGTACATTCACTGGGGCGGTGCCAATGACGGCGTGTGGCACGGGCCGCTGAAGCAGATCTCGCTGCTGATCGACGCGTTCCGCATCTCACCCGGCCCCGCCGTGACGCTCGACGTCGACGACGTTGTCGTCCAGGGACCACCCCCGCTCGCCATCAAGCCGACCACGCTCGGCAACGTATTCACCACCGGCGATACCGTGTCGTTCGGCGTCGACACGGCCGCCACGTCACTGCGCTGGTCGGCACGGGACGCGTACGGAGGCGTCGTCGCCACCGGCTCCGGCACCCCGGCGCAGCTCGGAAACACCATCTCCCTCGGTACGCTCGGGACCGGCTGGTACACGGTTGACATAACCGCAGTCCAGCCCGACGGCACCACCGTCAACGGCGGCACGGACGTCTCGGTACTGCCCGCGACCACTGTCCGTGAACGACGCATCGGTGCCGCGACGCACTACGGTGGCCTCTGGCCGGGGGCCTCCGCGCCCCTGCTCGGGAAGGCCGGTCTCGGCTTCGCCCGCGACGAGGCGTACTGGTCGGAGGTCGAACGGGTCAGAGGCACGTACGTCTTCCCCGCCCGGGTCGAAAGCGCCACGGCTGCGCTACGCGCGACCGACGTGGACTTCCTGCAGATACTCGACTACGGCAACGCGCTCTACCACGCGGGAGAAGCACCCGCGACCGACGCCGGGCGGGCCGGCTTCGCCGGGTACGCCCAGGCATCCGTCGATCACTTCGGCACCGCACACGCGGCGTACGAGGTGTGGAACGAGTGGAACATCCGCGACGTGAACGGTCCCGCGGGGGCGACGCCGCAGAACTACGTCGCGCTGCTCGCCGCGACGGCCGCGAGAGTGAAGGCGACGCATCCGGACGCGACGCTGGCCGGGCCCGCCCTCGCGCCGATGAACGACTGGCAGGGCTGGCTCGACGGCTTCATCTCCGCCGGCGGCCTCGACCACCTCGACGCGTTCTCGACCCATCCGTACAACTTCACCGCCGAGCCGGAGACGTTCCGGACCCACGTGGCGACCCTGCGCCAGAAGTTCGCCGCGGCGGGCCACCCCGACCTGCCGATCTGGTTCACCGAGCACGGCTGGTACACGACGCCGAACCCGCCCGGCGTGACGCCTGCCGTACAGGCCCGCAACCTCGCGCGCGCACAACTGCTGAGCCTCGGCGACGGGATCGGGCGCTACACCGTCTACGACTTCAAGGACGACGGCACGAACCCGACCGATCCCGAGCACAACTTCGGGATGATCCGCAACGAGGCCGACGTTCGTGGCGCGTACGTCCCGAAGCCCGCGTTCACCGCTCAGGGCGTACTGACACGTCAGACGGCGGAGCGTCCCGTCCGCGCGGTCCTGTCGCTCGGCACCGGCCGCTACGGGGTCGAGTTCGGCCGACGTACCGGCGAGTCCGCTGACACCCGCATGCAGGCCCTGTGGGCACTGACGCCGCAGACCTGGAGCGTCCAGGCGACCGGCTCGGTGACGGTCACCAACCTCTACGGCGGTACGACCGTCGTAGAGCCCGACACCAGTGGACGGGTGCACGTCTCGGTGGGTGCGGAGCCGGTCTATCTGCGGGGCGCACTGGGCACGGTTACGACCGGCTCACCGTTCTCGCTGGCCGTGACGGGTGCCGTCGGTGGCAGCGCGCCGGATGCCACCTGGCACATCGCCAACACGGGGACGTCGGCCCGCCCCCTCTCGCTCGTCTCCGACGGGCTGACCACGCAGGCGACCGTGCCCGCCGGGGCCACGCAGGACGTCGCGGCGGCGCTCGCGCCCGCTCAGGTCGGGCAGCGCACCTGGACCGCGGTCGTACGGGAGGGAGGTCACGCGATCGGCGTCCTCACCGCTGCCGCGCAGGTTCTTCCCGCACTGCAGCTGACGGGTGAGCACGCGCTGAACGCCGCCGGCGCGGACGTGCTGCGACTACGGGTTCGCAACCGCGGCACGCATGCGGTACGCCTCGACGGCGTCACCTGGACCCTCGGCGGTTCGCAGGGAACGGTGCTCGCCGATGCGCAGGTGGCCGGCGGAGCCACGGCCGTACAGGATGTTCCACTCACCGCCTTCGGCGCGTGGTCGGCGACCGTCTCCGGACCTGCGACCGACAGCGTGAGCGGCATCGTCGTGGCGGCGAGTTCGGTGGCGGTGGACGTCCCGTACCAGACGATTCAGGTCGACGGCGTGCTGGATCCCGCCCTGAGGAACCTCCCGGCGCAGACGCTGGGGGAGGACGAGCAGGTGATCACCGGATGGCAGGGCCCGCAGGACCTCGGCGGAAGCCTGTGGATCACACACGACGACAGCCGGCTCTACCTCACGGCGCAGCTCGTCGACGACGTCCACGCGCAGCCCGCCAGGGGTACGGACATCTGGCAGGGTGACAGCCTCCAGGTCGGGTCCTCCCCCGGCTGGCCGGGCGAAGGCGGCAGGCCGGTAGGGGAGGTCGGCAGCGCCCTGACCGACGTGGGACCGGTCGACCTCACCCGGTGGCTGCCGGTGGGCGGCGGGACGGACGGCGTCACGGCCGTGGTGAAGCGGGACGAGCAGACGAAAACGACGACCTACGAGCTGGCTGCGACGTGGGCGGCGGTCGGGGTCGACCCGGCCAGTCGGATCATGGCCGCCACGATCGCGGTCAACGAGAACGACGGGTCGGGCCGCCGCGGCTGGAGCACCTGGGGCAGGGGTGTCGCCGAGGCGAAGGATCCGAGTCTGTTCCACGCCCTGCGGCTCATGCCCCCGGGCGGTGACGAGGTGGACCTGTCGACCCGGGCCCGGACGATCGACCGCCCCTGACAGCCCCCACCTGGACGGCGGCGGAGAGGCCGGCCCTCTCCGCCGCCGGCGGACCCGCCGCACCGAGGTGAGAGGTCAGAAAAGGGTCAGTTCGTCGCGCTTGATGCCGCGCAGCCGGTCGTAGTTGACCACCACGCACCGGATCCCCCGGTCGGCCGCGAGGACCCGGGCCTGCGGTTTGATCTCCTGCGCCGCGAAGACGCCGGAGACCGGCGCGAGCAACGGGTCCCGGTTGAGCAGTTCCAGGTAGCGGGTCAGCTGCTCCACCCCGTCGATCTCGCCGCGCCGCTTGACCTCCACCGCGACCGTGGCCCCGGCGCCGTCCCGGCAGAGCAGGTCGACCGGCCCGATCGCGGTCATGTACTCCCGGCGGATCAGCGTGAACCCGTCACCCAACTCGGTCGGGCTGGCGGCCAGCAACTCCTGCAGGTGCGCCTCCACACCGTCCTTGCGCAACCCGGGATCGACACCCAGCTCGTAGGACGTGTCCTGGAAGATCTCCTCCAGGGTGATCCGCAGTTCCTCGCCGGCCTTGTTGACCACCCGCCACACCCCGGGGGCCTCCTCCAGTTTGCACGGCGGGCTCATCCAGTTCAGTGGCTTGTACGCCCGGTCGTCGGCGTGGATCGAGACCGACCCGTCGGCCTTGACCATCAGCAATCGGGTCGCCAACGGCAGGTGTGCCGAGAGTCGTCCGACGTAGTCCACCGAGCACCGCGCAATCACCAACCGCACCCGACGAGGGTAGCCGAGCCCGCCGGCGACGCTCGGCGGGCCGGGCTGGCGAGTCGGTGCGATCCTGGATGCCGTGCTGGAAGCCCTCACCGGAACCGGTCTCGCCGCCTCGGCCGGACTGAACGCGTACATTCCCCTGCTCACCGTGGGCCTGCTGGCCCGCTTCAGCGACCTGGTCACCCTGCCCGGCGGCTGGCAGTGGCTCTCCAACGGCTGGGTACTGGCGATCCTGGTGGTGCTTCTCGGGATCGAGATCGTCGCCGACAAGGTGCCGGTGGTCGACCACGTCAACGATCTGGTGCAGACCGTGGTCCGGCCGACCGCCGGCGGGCTGGCGTTCGGTGCGGGTTCCGGCGCGGAGACGGTGACCGTGAGTAACCCGGGAGAGTTCTTCGGCTCCCACCAGTGGGTACCGGTCGTGGCCGGGGTGCTGATCGCGCTCGGCGTGCACGGGGTGAAGGCGGCCGCCCGACCGGTGATCAACGCCGGTACCGGCGGCATCGGCGCCCCGGTGGCGAGCACCGCCGAGGACGCGACGAGCATCCTCGCCTCGCTGGCCGCGCTCCTCTTCCCGGCCCTGGTGCTGATCTTCATCGTCGCGCTGGGCTTTTTTGTCGGGTGGATCGTCAGCCGCCGGCGGCGTCGCCGGCGGGAGCGGCAGGCGGCCCGGGCCGCCCGGGACGAGACGCTTGTCGAGTACTGACGGGGCTCGACATCGGGACACACCCGGTGTCCCCCGCTGCCGAGCCGTCACGCATAGTTGATGCCATGAGCGAGCAGGTGGCGATCTCCGTACAGGGGCTCCACAAGGCGTACGGCGGGAACGTCGCCGTGGGCGGCATCGACCTGTCGGTGTACCGGGGTGAGGTTTTTGCCCTGCTCGGGCCCAACGGCGCCGGCAAGACGACCACGGTGGAGATCCTGGAGGGCTACCGCCGTCGGGACACCGGCGAGGTCAGCGTGCTCGGCGTCGACCCGGACCGGGCGGACGCGGCCTGGCGCTCCCGGGTCGGGATCGTGCTCCAGGGCACCGGCGAGTTCGACGACCTGACCGTCGCCGAGGTGGTGCACCACTTCGCGGCGTTCTATCCGAACCCGGACGACCCGGACAAGGTCATCGACCGGGTCGGGCTGGCCGGCAAGGCACGGGCCCGGACACACACCCTCTCCGGCGGACAGAAGCGCCGGCTCGACGTCGCGCTCGGCATCGTCGGGCGCCCCGAACTGCTCTTCCTGGACGAGCCGACCACCGGCTTCGACCCGGAGGCCCGCCGCGAGTTCTGGGAGCTGATCCGCGACCTGGCCGCCGCCGGCACCACGATCGTGCTGACCACCCACTACCTGGACGAGGCCGAGTCGCTGGCCGACCGGGTCGGGGTGATCGCGGGCGGCCGGCTGGTCGAGGTGGCCACCCCCGCCCGGCTCGGCGACCGGGAAAATGCGCTGGCCACCGTCGCCTGGCGTACCCCGGACGGGACCGTGGAGCGCGCGGAGAGCGCGACGCCGACGGCGCTGGTCGCCGAACTGGCCGCGCGGTTCGGCGGCGAGGTCCCGGGCCTGACCGTGACCCGGCCCACCCTGGAAGACGTCTACCTACGGATGATCGGGCACCGATGAGCGAGCGAAGCGAGATCCGGGCATGAGCACCACCGCCACCACCCCGACCGCCGCCGCGCCGGCACCGCCGCGCGCCCGCCGGGTCGGCCCGCTCGCCCTCGCGGTCCGGCAGGGCCGGCTGGAGGTACGGCAGTTCCTGCGCAGCCGGGAGTCGGTCGTCTTCACCATGCTCTTCCCGGTGGTGATGATCCTGATCTTCGCGTCGATCTTCAAGGGCGAGATCGGCGGCGGGGTGCGGTTCACCCAGTACTTCGTCACCGGCATGATCGCCACCGGCCTGATGACCGTCGGGTTCCAGAGCCTGGCGATCCAGATCCCGATCGAACGCGACCGGGGAGTGCTCAAGCGGCTGCGCGGTACGCCGATGCCGAGGTGGGTCTACTTCGCCGGCAAGGTGATCATGGTGGCACTGATCGCCCTCGCCGAGACGGTCCTGCTGCTCGCGGTCGCGACCCTGCTCTTCGACCTCGACCTGCCCGACAGCGCCGCCCGCTGGCTCACCCTGCTCTGGGTGTCCGCGCTCGGCACCACCGCCTGCACCCTCTGCGGGATCGCCTTCTCCTCCCTGGCCCGCAGCGGACGCGGCGCCTCGGCGGTGGCCACCCCGGTCGCCCTGGTGCTCCAGTTCATCTCCGGCGTCTTCTTCGTCTTCACCGACCTGCCCACCTGGATGCAACAGGTTGCCGCGATCTTCCCGCTGAAGTGGATGTGCCAGGGGCTGCGCGCGGTCTTCCTGCCCGACACGTTCGCCGCCGCCGAACCCGCCGGCAGTTTCGAACTCGGCCGGGTCGCGATCGTCCTCGCCGTCTGGTGCGTGGTCGGTCTGGCGCTCTGCCTGACCACCTTCCGCTGGACCACCCGACGCGACGGCTGAGGTGTCGGGGAAGGCCACCTCCCGTACACCCCAGCCCGCGTCGACGGTCAGTAGGAGTAGAAGCCCTTGCCGGTCTTCCGACCCAGGTCACCGGCGGCGACCATGCGCTGGAGCAGCTCCGGCGGGAAGAACTTCTCGTCCGCGGTGTCGGTGTAGATGTTCCTCGTCGCGTTCAGCAGCACGTCCACCCCGGTCAGGTCGGTGGTGGCCAGCGGTCCCATGGCGTGACCGAAGCCGAGCCTGCAGGCGGTGTCCAGGTCCTCCGGGGAGATCACGCCGGACTCGACCAGCTTGACCGCCTCCATCACCAGGGCGGTGATCAGCCGGGTGGTGACAAAGCCGGCGATGTCCCGGTTGACCACCACCACGGTCTTGCCGATCTCCTCAGCGAAGGCCCGGACGGTGGCCAGCGTCTCGTCGCTGGTCTTGTAACCACGGACCAGTTCACAGAGCTTCATCATCGGAACCGGCGAGAAGAAGTGGGTGCCGACCACCGACTCCGGCCGCCCGGTCACCGCCGCGATCTGGGTGATCGGGATCGCCGAGGTGTTCGTCGCCAGGACCGCACCGGGCGCGCAGATCTTGTCCAGCGCCCGGAACACCTCCTGCTTGACCTCCAGCCGCTCGAAGACCGCCTCGACGACGATGTCCGCGTCCGCCGCCGCCTCCAGCTCCGTCGTCGGCTGGATCCGGGCCAGCGTCGCCTCCACGTCACCGGCCTCGATCACGCCCTTCGCGGCGAACTTCTCCAACGAGGTACGGATGCCGGCCAGTCCCCGGGCGGTGGCGGCGTCGTCGAGATCACGCAGGGTCACCCGCCAGCCCGCCTGTGCCGCGACCTGCGCGATACCCGACCCCATCAGCCCGGCTCCGATGACCGCGAGTCGACCCGCCATGTGCTCACTCCTCCGGCTGGATTGTCTTCTGGGAGCACCTTAACGCTCGCTCGGGCCGGCACTCCGGGAGCGATCCCGTACCCCGACCACCCCCGGGCCCGGGAAGCGCCGGAACCGACCGCCATCCAGCTCCGTCGCTGGCTCCCCCGGGCCATGTTTGGCACACTGCCTGTGGCCGTCGTCACGACGCGGCCGGCCCCCAGGACTGACCCGCAGGAGGACCTGTTGTTGAACCCGCCGGTCGCCGACGACATCCGGGAGGAGCCGGAGAACCCGGCCGAGGCCGGGGACGCGGACGCGGCCCGGCCCGGCGGCGCCCCGGACGCCCGCCCGGCCGGCCGGGTGACCGCCTGGGTGGAGTGGGCCCTGATCACGCTCGGCATGGTGGTGCTGGCGATCACCCCGCGCGGCGAGATGATCGGCGACGGCCTCGCCCGCTACCACGCGCTGACCGGGCTGCTCGAGCACCGCCAACTGGCGGACGACGCGTACTCGATGATCGGGCCGCTCTTCGCCACCCCGCTCTGGCTCGTCGGCCAGTGGGCCGGGGACGCCCAGCCCGTGGTGGCCCAGTACAACTTCCTGCTCTTCACGCTCGGCCTGGCAATGATCCACGCCCTGCTGCACCGGCGGATCGACGACCGACTGCTCCGTCGGTTCCTGCTGCTGCTGATCGCCGGCAGCATGATCGGCGCGCATCTGCAGGACTTCTACGGCGAGGTCTTCACCACCATGACGGTCGGCGTCGGGCTGCTCGCCGCGACGCTGCCCTGGACCGGACGCTGGACCCGGTTCGGCGGCTGGGTCGCGGTGGTGCTGGGGGTCGCCAACACCCCGGCCACCCTGCTGGCGCTCGGACTGGTCGTCGGTCTGCTCTGCCTGCGCCGGAGGCGGCTGCGGTACCTGGCGGTACCGCTGGCCGCGGTGCTCGTGATCATGGGCGAGGCGTGGCTGCGCTTCGGCAGCCCACTGCACAGTGAATACCTGGACAACGGCGGCGGCCCGACGGTCATGCCGTACTCGGGTGAGCCGGGGTTCTCCTATCCGTTCCTGCTCGGAGTCGTGGCCATCCTCTTCTCCTTCGGCCGGGGGCTGCTCTGGTTCACCCCCGGACTCTTCCTGCCGATCGGTCGACGGCTCCGGGAGGAGGGCGGGACGACCGGCGACGACGTCCGGTCGTTCTGGCTGCTGTGGACGGTTTTCGTGGCCGGCCTGGTGCTGGTCTACGCGTCCTGGTGGGCCTGGTACGGCGGCATGTACTGGGGGCCGAGGTTCTTCCTCTTCGCCATCCTGCCGGCCTGCCTGGGGCTGGCCGTCTGCCTCTGCGCCGAGCGGGCCGGGCCGTGGGCCAACCTGGCCGCCCTCGCCGCCGTCCTGCTCTCGGTCTGGGGCGCGGCCAACAGCCTGGTGTACGGGCAGGTCCGGCCCTTCGTCTGCTACGACAACAACTGGTACCTGGAAGCGCTCTGCCACTTCACCCCGGAGTACAGCGCGTTGTGGGCACCGTTGATGGAGGCGCCGCCGCTGACCGGGTTGCAGCGTCTCGCGCTCGCCGGTTACGCCCTGGTGCTGCTCTGGTTCACGGTGCCGCTGCTCGGCCGTCTGGGCCGGCAGGCCGGCACGGCCGTCCGGAACCATCCGGAACTGCTGGCCTGGCGCAACTGGCGCTGGTAGCTCCGCCGCTGTCCCGGGTACGGCGATGGAGGGTTCCGTGACCACCGCCGTACCCGGTTCAGACTCGGCGCCGGGTCAGCGGCGCCGTCGGGTCACTGCGCGGCGCGCAGCGGGGCGAGCGCGGCGCTCCAGGCCACGACCTGGTCCAGCATCATGTTCAGCGGGCCGATGTGGTACTCGGCCGGCTTGAAGACGCTGTAGTTCTCGAAGTCGGTGGCCAGCCCGAACGCCACCTGGGTCCGGACGTCCGCCATCATCAGCTCGCCGGCGATCAACCGCAGGTGCTCGACGGCCCGGGTGCCCCCGACCGAGCCGTAGCTGACGAACCCGACCGCCTTGTGGTTCCACTCGGCGAACAGGAAGTCGATCGCGTTCTTGAGCGCGCCGGAGGTGGAGTGGTTGTACTCCGGAGTCACCATGACGAAGCCGTCGAACGAAGCGATCTTGGCGGCCCACTCCAGGGTGTGCGGCTGGGCGTACTGCCCCATGGACGGCGGAATCGCCTCGTCCAGGTGTGGGAGCTTGTAGTCGAGCAGGTCGACCAGCTCGTACTCCGCGTCGCCGCGCTGGACCGCGTTGTCCAGCACCCAGCGGGCCACGGCCTCACCGTTGCGGCCGGGCCGGGTGCTACCGAGGATGATCCCAATCCTGGTCATACTGCTTGTTCCCTTCCAAATCTACGCAAGTTGCATGCGCTGTCGACTCAAGCAAATAGCGATTTTATTGCTTTGTCAAGCAACCGAGGTGGTAGTGTGGTTTCCATGACAGGCTCCCTGCCGCCGCTGAATCCCGAGGAGGAGGCGGTGGTCCGGGCCCTCGCCCGGGCCATCCTGGTCGTACCCCGGGCACTCGATGCCGACCTGTCCCGGGAACAGCGGATGTCGCTCAACGAGTACTCGGCGCTGCAGCACCTCTCGGAGGCCCCGGGCCGACAGATGCGGATGAGCGAACTCGCCGCCGCCTGTGACCTCTCGTTGAGCGGCATGACCCGGATCGTCAGCCGGCTGGAGCAGCCGGGCTACATCGTCCGGGAACGGTGCGTCGAGGACGCCCGCGGTTGGAACGCCGTCCTCACCGACGCCGGCCTGACCCGGCTGGAGCAGGCCTACCCGACCCAACTGGCGAGCGTACGGCGACACATCGTCGACCACCTCGAGGGTCTGGACCTCCGCCAGCTCGCCACCGCCCTGCAGAACCTGGCGACCACCGGAATCTGCGCGAACCATCCGGACGACGGCCGGGTTCCGCCCGCGCCACCGAACGGGCCGGACGACAACCGGCGGGCCGCCCCGGCGAACGGCCGGGCCACCGGTCTCGCGGCCAACTCCTGACTCCCGCACCGGAGCGGCACGGGAGCGGGAGCAGCCGGCCGTCGCCGGACACCGGGCGGTCATAACGTGAACGCCGGCTCTTCCGGCGCGGTGGCCCGCTCGACCTCGACGCCGAGCGCCCGCAGGTCCGCGATGAAGTCCGGGTAGCCACGATCCACGTGGTGTACGTGGGACACCTCGGTGACGCCGTCCGCGCAGAGCCCGGCGATCACCAGGCCGGCCCCGGCCCGGATGTCGGTGGCCCGGACCGGTGCGCTGGAGAGCCGCTCCCGTCCCCGGACGACCGCGTGGTGCCCGTCGGTCTTGATGTCCGCCCCCAGCCGGGCCATCTCGTTCACGAACATGAACCGGCCGTCGAAAATGTTCTCGGTGACCAGCGAGGCCCCCTCGCTGACCGAGGCCAACCCGATCGCCATCGGCAGCAGGTCGGTCGCGAATCCCGGGAACGGCAGGGTCACCACGTCGACCGCGGACGGCCGGCGGTCCAGCTGCACCCGGAACGCGTCGGTCCGGGTCTCCACCAGAGCACCGGCCGAGACCAGCTTGTCCAGCGCGATCTCCAGGAAGGCCGGGCTCACCCCGGTCACCGTCACGTCGCCCCGGGTCATCGCCGCCGCGAAGGCCCAGGTGCCGCCGACGATCCGGTCGCCGACCGTGGCGTGCCGTACCGGCCGCAGCTCGGGGACACCCTCGATCCGCAGGGTGGAGGTGCCGACCCCCTCGATCCGGGCGCCCATCCGGTTCAGCATCGTGCAGATGTCAACGATCTCCGGCTCCCGGGCCGCGTTGTCGATCTCGGTCATCCCGCTGGCCAGCACCGCCGCCATCACGAGGTTCTCGGTGGCGCCGACGCTGGGGAAATCGAGCCAGATGGTGGCGCCGTGCAGGCCCTGCGGTGCCGAGGCGATGACGAAGCCGTGTTCGCCGGAGATGTCGGCACCCATCCGGGCCAGCCCCGCCACGTGCATGTCCAGCCCTCGGGAGCCGATCGCGTCGCCGCCCGGGTGCGCCACCCGGACGTACCCCCGGCGGGCCAGCAGCGGGCCGAGCACGCAGATCGAGGCGCGGAGCCGGCGTACCAGGTCGTAGTCCGCCTCGGTGCCCGGCGCCTCCGGCACGTCGATCACCACCGAACAGGAGCGGGCCCCGTCGCCGCCCGCCGCCCCGACGCCACTGCCGGTGCCGGTGCCGGTGCCGGTGCCGACCGTCGCCGGGCCCACGTCGTCGACGAACGACACCTCACAGCCGAGCCGGCGCAACACCTCGCCCATGATGGCGATGTCGGTGATCCGGGGTACGTTCGTGATCACGCTCCGTCCCGGCGCGAGCAGGGCCGCCGCCATCAGTTTGAGCGCCGAGTTCTTGGCGCCGACCACGTGCACCTGGCCCGCCAGCCGGACCCCGCCACTGACTCTGATCACGTCCACGTCGCAGATCGTAGAGTCGTCGGCTCCCCCCGGCCCGGTACCGTCCGGCCAGCCCTGGACCGCTCCGGCCATCGGGTCCCCGCCCGCGCCCGGCCGGGCGGACGTGGTCGGTGCCGACATCCGTACGCTGTGCGTCATGGCCGTCCACCTCAACCGCATCTACACCAGGGCCGGCGACGCCGGCACGACCAGGCTGACCAACAACGAGAAGGTCGCGAAGACCGACCCCCGGATCACCGCGTACGCCGACGTGGACGAGTGCAACGCGGCGATCGGGGTGGCGCTGGCCCTCGGCCAGCTCGACGAGCGCCTCCGGGTGGTCCTCGGCCGGATCCAGAACGACCTCTTCGACGTCGGCGCGGACCTGTCCAATCCCGTCGAGCCGGAACCGGCGTACCCGCCGCTGCGGGTCACCCAGGAATACGTGGACCGGCTGGAGGGCTGGTGCGACGAGTTCAACGCGGAACTGGCCAAGCTCGACTCCTTCATCCTGCCCGGCGGCACTCCGGGTGCGTCGCTGCTGCACGTGGCCCGCACGATCGCCCGCCGCGCGGAACGTTCCGCGTGGGCGCTCGTCACTCATGAAGCGGATCGAACCAGTCCTCTTCCGGCAAAGTATCTCAACCGGCTCTCGGATCTGCTCTTCATCCTGGCAAGAACGGCAAATCCGAACGGCGATGTGCTATGGGTCCCCGGTGGCGAGCGTTGACCCCGTCCCACCGGTAGGCGGACTGCACCACGTCGAGATCTGGGTACCGGCGCTGGACCGTGCCGTGACGAGCTGGGGCTGGCTCCTCGGCGAACTCGGCTGGACCCCGTTCCAGGACTGGCCGGCCGGGCGGTCCTGGCGACTCGGCCACACCTACCTGGTGTTGGAGGAGTCGCCGGCGCTGTCCTCCCGCCGGCACGACCGGCTCGCCCCGGGCCTCAACCACCTGGCCTTCCACGCCGGCCCGCCCGCCGTCGTGGACCGGCTGGTCGCCGAAGCCCCGGCGTACGGCTGGACGTTGCTCTTCGCCGACCGCCACCCGTACGCCGGCGGGCCGGACAACTACGCCGGCTACCTGGCCGACGGGGCCTGGTTCGAGGTGGAACTCTGCGCCACGGTCCCCACCGGCGGTCACTGACCAGCGCCGGCCATCCGCCGGTGGTGGCCCGGCCGGGTCCGGCCGCCGTCGTCACCCCGGCAGGTCAACGTGCCGTGCCGTCGTCACTCCGGCAGGTCAACGTGCCGGCTGCGGGTCGGCGTCGTCACCGGCGCCGTCGTCACCGGTCCCGTCCCGCCCCGGGCCGAGGTGGCCGGAATCCCGACCGGACCCGGTCCGGACCCGGCCGTCGGGATCGACCGGACGGAACTCGTCGTCGACCAGCCCGAGCCGGTGCGCGACCACCGCCGCCTGCACCCGGTTGCGCAGCCCCAGCTTCTCCATCGCCGCCGAGACGTGCGTCTTGACCGTGGTCACGCCCAGGTGCATCCGGGCGGCGATCTCGGCGTTGGAGAGGCCAGCGCCGACCAGGGCCAGCACCTCACGCTCCCGTACGCTGAGCAGCCGGCGCGCCGACGGCCGGGCGTTGTCGGCCTCCCGCTCGGTCTCCTGGTGGTGTGCCCGCAACGCCCGGCTGACGATCCGGGACAGCACCGCCGAGGCCAGCAGCGGTTCGCCCCGGGCGGCCCGGCCGACCGCGTCGACCAGGTCCTCCGGAGCACCGTCCTTGACCAGGTAGCCGATCGCGCCGGCACCGAGCGCCCCGTAGATGTTGGCGTCGTCGGCGAAGGTGGTGAGGACCAGCACCCGGGTGGCGGGATGCTGGTCGAGGATCCGCCGGGTCGCCTCGATGCCGTCCATCCGGGGCATCCGCAGGTCCATCAGCACCACGTCCGGGCGAAGCCGTTCGGCGAGCCGGACCGCCTCCCGGCCGTCGCCGGCCTCGCCGACGATGTCGAAGCCGCTGGCGGTCCGCAGCAACAGGGTGACCCCGGCCCGGACCAGGGCCTGGTCGTCCACCACGAGGACCCGGATCATCGCCCCGCCCGGCCGCTCTGGTCGGTCCGGATCGGCCGGCACGTCGTCTTCTCCCGGATCGGCAGGTGGGCGGAGAGGCGCCAGCCACCGGCGCTGGTGGGGCCGGCCCGCAGGGTGCCGCCGAGCAGGCGTACGCGTTCCCGCATGCCGGCCAGCCCGTGCCCGGAGGGCGGGAGCAGGTTCGGTCGGGGATGCTCCGGACCGGTGTCGAGGACCTCGACCAGCAGGCCGGTGTCGTCGGGCCGGACGTCGACCGAGGCACTCGCCCCCGGCCCGGCGTGCTTCAGCGTGTTCGTCAGCCCCTCCTGGACGACCCGGGCGGCGGTGGTCCGTACCACCAGCGGGGCGTCGCCGATGTCGCTGGCCAGACTCATGCTGACCGCCACCCCGGCCGCCCGTACCCGCTGTTCGACGTCGGTGATCAACTGCTCCGGCTCGATCGGCGGGCCACCCGCGGTGACCGCGTCCGGATCCCGCAGCACCTCGAGCAACGCCCGCAGTTCGTCCAGCACCTGTCCGGCGGTGATCCGCAGTTCACCGAGCGCCTGCACCGCGTCGTCGACCCGACCGGTACGCCGGGCCGCGTACTGGGCCGCGCCCGCCTGCAGCGCGATGGCGCCGACGTGGTGCGCGACGATGTCGTGCAGGTCCCGGGCGATCGCCGCCCGCTCGGCCAACCGGGCCGCCCGGGTCTGGACCTCCTGCCGTGCCTCGGCCTCGCGGGCCCGTTCCTCGGCCGCCTGGGCGGCCCGGCGCAGCCCGCCCAGGTAGCGGGCCAGGGCGACCGGGGCGACGGCGATCCCGGCGAAGCCGGCGAGCTGGACGAAGCCCTGCTGTCCGGGGAGCAGTCCCTCGCTGCCCGGTCCGATCAGGTGCACCAGCGAGGCCCCGTACGCCAGACCGAGCGCCACCGTGGCCGTCGGCCAGTTGGCGGTGTACGCGATCAACCCCAGTGCGATCAGTGAACCGCACTGCGCGACGTCGCCGCTCAACGGCTCGGTCCAGTTGGCGGTCGCGAGCAGCAGGCACTCCACCACCAGCACCGGCCACGGCCAGCGGCGGACCGCCAGCAGGGCCAGCCCGGCGGTCAGCGAGACGACCAGGGCGAGCGGTTCACTCTGCACCACCGGCCAGCCGATCTTGACCAGGCCCAGGCTGCCGCCGAGAAGTCCCATCAGCACGTCTGGCCACCATCTTCGCGGTTCCCGCACCCGGCAACGATACGGAGGCGCGGGCGGAGCAGCTACTCCTGCCACCGGCCGTGCCGCCTCCTCCGAGTGGCCGGTATACCGGCCGTCCGTACGACCTCGGAGATGACCCGGTTCGCCTAGCTTCGGACCGTGCCCACCGAGATGATCTCGTTTCTGACACAGTTCGCGCGCAACCCGCTGGCGGTCGGCGCGGTCGCGCCGAGCAGTCTGCCGCTCGCCGAGCGGATCACCGCCACCATTCCGCGTACCGGTCAGCCGCTGGTCGTCGAACTCGGACCGGGCACCGGGTCGTTCACCAGGATGATCCAGCAGCGGCTCGCCGGTCAGGGTCGGCACCTCGCGCTCGAGATCAATCCGATGTTCGCGGACCTGCTGGCACGCCGGCATCCGGAGGTCGACGTGCTGGAGGCCGACGCCGGGTCGGTCGCCCGGCTGCTCGCCGAGCGGAACCTGCCCCGGGCCGAGGTGATCGTCAGCGGTCTGCCCTGGGCCGTCTTCACCGCCGAGCGGCAGCGGGAGATCCTGGTCGCGGTCGTCTCGGCGCTCGCCGACGACGGCGTCTTCACCACCTTCGCCTACCAGCACGCCCGGTGGGCGCCACCGGCCCGGCGACTGCACCGGATGCTGCGGGAACTCTTCGAGGAGGTGGTGGTCGGGGGCACGGTGTGGGCGAACCTGCCGCCGGCGGTGGTCTACCACTGTCGCCGCCCGATCCGGCAGCACACCGGGGTCTCCTGACCGTTCCGGTCGGCAGCGCGCTGGCGATCTCCTGACCGTTCCGGTCGGTGACGCCCCGGCGGGTCGGCTCAGTCCCGGAGCACCAAATGAGAAACCGCCCCCGGAGGGGCGGACTCGAGCCAGGAGAGGAATCCGGTGACCGTGGACGTCGCCATCGCGATCTCCACGGGCGCCTGGTGGCTGGTACAGCGGAGGATGACCCAGTCGGCGGGCATGATCAGCCGTTCCTGACCCTCGGGCAGCCGCCGGCGCTCGACGGCGAGGCCACGCCGGGAGAGCACCCGCTTCGGCCCGGCGAGGCTGAACATCCGGTACCAACGGAGCTCGGTCTCAGAGAGCCGGGCGAACCCCGGCGACCAGCCCCGGCCGTCCAGGAGGGTGGAGACCCGGACGCTGAGCCGAATGATTCCGCCGGACCTGGTGACCCAGGCCCGGCGGATGAAGAGTGCCGCGATCGCGACGAGCAGGACGAGGACGCCGACTCCGATCCATCGCAAGACCAGCATCGACGCCCCGGATCAGCGCGCTACGGACTCGGTGACGCGGCTGGCGCTCTCGGCCAGTACCGTGACCCCGGAACCGGTCACCGACAGGAATCCGCCGGTCACGTCGTAGCGGAGCTCCTCACCACCGGCCAGCTTGATCCGCACCTGTCCGGGCTCCGCGAGCTGACCCAGCAGCGGAGCGTGCCCCGGCAGCACCCCGAGCTCGCCCTCGGTCGTCCGGGCCACCACCATCTCGGCGTCGCCGGTCCAGATCTTCTCCTCGACGGCTACGAGCTCGACCTGTAGCTGTGCCACGCTGTCTCCTTGCTGCGGCGGCGGGATGGGCAAATTCTAGTCCGGCTCCCAGCATCGCTCCCAGCCGGGTGCCCGGCCCGGAGCGGATCGTCCGCTCCGGGCCGGGCCGGCTCACTTGACCTTGTTCAGCAGTTCCGGATGGGACATCACGAAGGTGTCGATCGTCCCCTCCTTCAGAGCGGCGAAGAACTCCCCGGCGATCGGCTTGAACGCCTCACCCCGGTAGCTGGTTCCCTCGAAGACACCGCCACCCGGCAGTTTGATCATCTGGATCGAGTCGGAGCGCAGGTTGCGCAGGGCCCAGCCGAAGTCCAGCAGCTTGTGGCCCCGACCGCTGAAGATCAGCGACTTCCCGGCCGCCTGCACCACCTTGTCGAGCTTGAGCGGGTTGGTCACCACGTCCTTGCTCAGCGCCTGGTCCGCCATGGCCCGGACGAACTGCTGCTGGTGCCGCTGCCGTCCGTAGTCGCCGTCGGTGACCCCGTTCTCCGGGTAGCGCTGCCGGACGTAGTCCAGCGCCTGCCAGCCCTCCAGGTGGTGGGTGCCCTTCTTGTACGACGCCTGCGGGCCGAGGTAACCGCCGCCGCCCGGCTTCAGCGTGCGCTGCTTGCCGTTCGGCTGCTTGTGCTCGGACTTGACGTTCTGGTCGACGTACATCGTGACACCACCCATCGCGTCGACGATCTTCTGGAAGCCGCCGAAGTTGATGATCGCGCCCGCGTCGAACCGCTTGATCCCGGTGACCTTGCTGACCGTCAGCGAGAGCAGTTCGAAGCCCTGGGCGGCGTCGGGAAGGTTCTTCTTCGGGTTGTGGCTGCCGTACGACATCGCGGCGTTCAACTTGGTCGTGTCACCGCTGAAGTTCGCCTTCTGGAACGGAGGGATCTGCACCACCAGGTCCCGGGGCAACGAGAAGAGGTACGCCGAGTCGAGCGACGCGTTCACGTGCAGGACCATGACCGAGTCGGCCAGCGGCGGTACGTCCGGTCGCCGGGGGTCGATACCGACCAGCAGGATGTTCAGCGGACCCTTGATGTCCACCTTCTTGACCTCGGTGACCCCGGCCGCCTCGTCCCCGAAGAGGTCCTCCTGCTGGACCGCGCCCTCGAACCGGGCGAGCACCGCCTCGAACCCGACCAGACTGCCCCCGCTGAGCACGACGAGCACGATCCCGAAGATCAGGCAGACCCGGGCCCACCTGGGCACCGTGGACTTCTTCCGCCGACCCTCCCGGATCGTCCGCGCGCTGCTCGACCAGCCCTTGCCACCGCCACCGCCGCCGTCCGGTCGGCTTCCGTCCGACCGACGGGTACGTCTGTCGGACCGGCCAGCGCCCTTGCCGCCTTCGCTCACCCGCATCTCTCCGTTCGTCCCACGCCTCTGCCGGCGCGCCTCACCCGTACAGCCCGGTCGGGCGCGGGTCTGCGCGCCCCGTCCTTCACGATCCGTTCCGCCGCCGGCGGCTTGTCCACGGGCACGCGCGCCGCGCGTGCCCACCACGGTGGGTACGCGTCCGGACTCCGACCGCGTCTGGCGACGCTCGGATCCCGCCGACCCGACGGTGGGACGGCGCCGGGCGGCGGTGGCACCACCGCTCGGCGTCGACCCGTCAGGTCAGGTCACTTGACCTTGTTCAACAGCTTGGGATTCGACATCACGAAGGTGTCGATGGTCCCGTCCCGCAGGGCGGCGAAGAAGTCGTCGGCGATCGGGTCGAACCGCTCGCCCCTGTAGTCGCCGCCCTCGACCACACCGCCACCCGGCAGTTTGATCATCTGAATGGTGTCGGAGCGCAGGTTGCGCAGGGCCCAGCCGAAGTCCAACAGTCGGTGGCCCCGACCGCTGAAGATCAGCGACTTCCCGGCCGCCTGCACCACCTTGTCGAGCTTGAGCGGATTGGTCACCACGTCCTTGCTCAGCGCCTGGTCCGCCATGGCCCGGACGAACTGCTGCTGGTGCCGCTGCCGGTCGTAGTCGCCGTTGGGCAGGCCGTACCGCTGCCGGACGTAGTCCAGCGCCTCCCAGCCCTCCAGGTGGCGGGTGCCCTTCTTGTACTCCTTCTGCGGACCGAGGTAACCGCCGCCGCCCGGCTTCAGCGTGCGCTGCTTGCCGTTCGGCTGCTTGTGCTCGGACTTGACGTTCTGGTCGATGTACATGGTGACACCGCCCATCGCGTCGACGATCTTCTGGAAGCCGCCGAAGTTGATGATCGCGCCCGCGTCGAACCGCTTGATCCCGGTGACCTTGCTGACCGTCTGGGAGAGCAGTTCGAAGCCCTGCGCCGCGCTCGGCAACTCGCCCGGCACCTTGCTGCCGTGCGCCATCGCGCCGTTCAGCTTCTCCAGGCCACCGGGGTAGTTGGCCTTGTCGAACCGCGGGATCTGGACCAGCAGGTCCCGGGGCAGCGAGAAGAGGTACGCCGAGTCGAGCGTCGCGTTGGCGTGCAGGATCATGATCGAGTCGGCCAGCGGCGGAGTCTCCGGGTTCCGGGGATCGATGCCGACCAGCAGGATGTTCAGCGGGCCTTTGATGTCCGCCACCTTCGGCGCCCCAGCACCGGCCTCGTCGCCGAAGAGGTCGGCTTCGGTCACCGCACCCTCGAAGCGGGCGAGCGCCATCTGGAAACCACCCAGCGACACGCCGCTGAGGACCACGAGCACCGCGCCGAAGATCGTACAGAGCCGGGCCCAGCGGGGCGCCCGGGACTTCTTCTCCTTCGCCGGCCCGCCCTGCCCCGCCCGCCCCTTGCCGGTGCGAACCCTGCCTTCGCGGACCGGGCCCGCCTCGACACCACCGGGTCGCGCGGCGTCCGAACGGCCACCGGGCTGCCTCAGCACCGGGTACTCCCGGTTCGGGCGGCCGGCTCTCCCGCCCGGTCGGCCTCCGCCCTTGCCGCCTTCACTCACCAGCTTCTCCGTTCGTAGCGCCCCGTAGAGAAGGACGAGCCCACCGGGCAGAGACGTTGCAGAGATTAACGCCGGATTTGCTTGACCGCCAACGGCGGTCCGCGTTAATAACGCGTTACGAAAGGGTCGGAAACGGGTCAAGGACGAAGAAAGGTCTGGGACGACCTGACCACGACCAGCAGAAACGACAAAGGACCGCGTCGGACGAAACCGACGCGGTCCTGTCGTGTGAGCTGGCCCTCGAACTAGTCCTTCATCAGCTCGCGGGCGTTGCGCTCCAGGTCGTCCAGGCCACCGCACATGAAGAACGCCTGCTCGGGGAAGTGGTCGTACTCACCCTCGGCGATCTTCTTGAACGCCTCGACGGTGTCCTTGACCGGCACGTACGAGCCCTTGATGCCGGTGAAGACCTCGGCCGCGTACGTGTTCTGGGAGAGGAACCGCTCGATCCGACGGGCCCGGCCGACGGTGAGCTTGTCCTCCTCCGACAGCTCCTCGATACCGAGGATGGCGATGATGTCCTGCAGGTCCTTGTAGCGCTGCAGGATCCGCTTCACCTCGGAGGCGACCGCGAAGTGCTCGGCGCCGACGAACTCCGGGGCGAGGATCCGCGACGAGGACGCCAGCGGGTCCACCGCCGGGTAGATGCCCTTGTCGGAGATCGACCGCTCCAGGTTGGTGGTGGCGTCGAGGTGGGCGAAGGTGGTGGCCGGCGCCGGGTCGGTGTAGTCGTCCGCCGGCACGTAGATCGCCTGCATCGAGGTGATCGCCTGGCCCCGGACCGAGGTGATCCGCTCCTGCAGCTCGCCCATCTCGTCCGCCAGGGTCGGCTGGTAGCCCACCGCGCTCGGCATCCGGCCGAGCAGGGTGGAGACCTCCGAACCGGCCTGGGTGAACCGGAAGATGTTGTCGATGAAGAGCAGCACTTCCTGCTTGTTCACGTCCCGGAAGTACTCCGCCATGGTCAGCGCGGAGAGCGCCACCCGCAGCCGGGTGCCCGGCGGCTCGTCCATCTGGCCGTAGACCAGCGCGGTCTTGTCGATGACGCCGGACTCGGTCATCTCGTGGATGAGGTCGTTGCCCTCACGGGTCCGCTCACCCACACCGGCGAAGACCGAGGTACCACCGAAGTTGTTCGCCACCCGGGTGATCATCTCCTGGATGAGCACCGTCTTGCCGACGCCGGCACCGCCGAACAGGCCGATCTTGCCACCCTTGACGTACGGGGCGAGCAGGTCGATGACCTTGATGCCGGTCTCCAGCATCTCGGTCTTCGGCTCCAGGTCCGCGAAGGCGGGCGCCTTGCGGTGGATCACCCAGCGGTCGGAGGCCTCGAACTTCTCGCCCTCCTTGAGGTTCAGCACCTCGCCGATGGCGTTGAAGACGTGACCCTTGACCGCGTCACCGACCGGCACGGTGATCGGCGAACCGGTGTCGCGTACCTCGGTGCCCCGGACCACACCGTCGGTCGGCTGCATCGAGATCGCCCGGATCATGTTGTCGCCCAGGTGCTGGGCGACCTCCAGGGTGAGGGTCTTGCGCCCGCCGGAGAGTTCCACGTCCAGCTGGAGGGCGTTGAAGATCTCGGGCATGCCATCGCGCGGGAACTCGGCGTCGATGACCGGGCCGATGACCCGGACCACCCGGCCCGTCGCGGT
The DNA here is from genome assembly GCF_039871735.1 of Plantactinospora sp. B24E8. Taxonomy (NCBI): domain Bacteria; kingdom Bacillati; phylum Actinomycetota; class Actinomycetes; order Micromonosporales; family Micromonosporaceae; genus Plantactinospora; species Plantactinospora sp. B24E8. The sequence continues at coordinate 17,887 of NZ_JBDPMH010000003.1, read as the reverse complement.
CTTAACTGGAGCAGTCATCACACTTCACTTCCCGACGCGGCCAGCGCGTTGGCGCCGCCGACGATCTCGCTGATCTCCTGGGTGATGCCGGCCTGGCGGGCCGAGTTCATCTCGCGCGTGTACTTCTCGATCATCTCTTCGGCGTTGTCGGTCGCGCTCTTCATCGCCCGACGACGCGAGGCGGACTCGCTCGCCGCCGACTCGATCAACGCCGCGTAGATCCGCGTGTTGATGTACTTCGGCAGCAGCGCGTCGAGCAGCGCCTCCGCCTCCGGCTCGAACTCGTACGCCGGCAGCGGGGTGTTCGCCTCGCTGCGCGGCCGGGTCTCGACCTCCATCGGACCGATGATCCGGGTCACCGGGGTCTGGGACATCAGCGACTTGAACTGCGTGTAGACGATGTGCAGCTCGTCGACGCCGAGCACCCCGTCGATGCCCGGGCCGCCGCCGTCGACGTCGTCCGCGCCGGAGACGAACGCCTTGACCAGCGTGTCACCGACCTGCTTGGCGTCCTCGAAGGTCGGCTGCTCGGAGAAGCCGGTCCAGCTCGCCTCGACCTTGCGCTGCCGGAACCGGTAGTAACCGACCCCCTTGCGGCCGATCACGTACAGCACCGGCTCCTTGCCGTCGGCCCGCAGCCGCGCGATCAGCGACTCGGCCGCCTTGACCGCGTTGGAGGTGTATCCACCGGCCAGACCACGGTCGCTGGTGACCACGACCACCCCCGCCCGGCGCACCTTCGGCCGGGCGGTCAACAGCGGGTGGTCGATGCTCGCGTTGGAGGCCAGCGCCGTGAGCACGCCGGTGATGGCCTGGGCGTACGGCAGCGAGGCCTCGACCCGGGACTGGGCCTTGGCGAGCCGACTCGTCGCGACGAGCTCCATCGCCTTGGTGATCTTCTTCATCGACTTCGCCGAGCGGATCCGTTGACGAAGAACGCGAACCTGGGCAGCCACGGGTCAGCCCTACTTCTCGTCCGACGCGGGCTCGCCGTCCCGGTACCGGGTGACGGTCTCGCGGTCCTGCTCGCCCTCCAGCGGCTGGGCCGGCGCCTCGTTGATCCGCACGCCGTCCTCCTTGCCGAGGAACATCTGCTTGAACCGGGTGACGGCCTCGTTCAGGGAGTTGATGATGTCGTCGTCCCAGTTGTTGTCCGCGATCGACTGCATCGTCGGCTTGTACTGGTGACGGAGGAACTCCAGGAACTCGGACTCGAAGCGCCGGACCTCACCGATCGCGATGTCGTCCAGCTTGCCCTCGGTGCCGATCCAGACCGAGACCACCTGCTCCTCCACCGGGAAGGGCGAGTAGTTGGTCTGCTTCAGCAGCTCGACCAGCCGGGCACCCCGGCTGAGCTGGTCCTGCGAGGCCTTGTCCAGGTCCGAGGCGAGGGCGGCGAACGCCTCCAGCTCGCGGTACTGGGCGAGGTCCAGGCGGAGCCGGCCGGCGACCTTCTTCATCGGCTTGACCTGCGCGGCACCACCGACCCGGGAGACCGAGGTACCCACGTTGATCGCCGGCCGGACACCCTGGTTGAACAGGTCCGTCTCCAGGAAGATCTGGCCGTCGGTGATCGAGATGACGTTGGTCGGGATGAACGCCGAGATGTCGTTGCCCTTGGTCTCGATGATCGGCAGACCGGTCATCGAGCCGCCGCCCATCTCGTCGGAGAGCTTCGCGCAGCGCTCCAGCAGCCGGGAGTGCAGGTAGAAGACGTCACCCGGGTACGCCTCACGGCCCGGCGGGCGACGCAGCAGCAGCGACACGGCCCGGTACGCCTCGGCCTGCTTGGTCAGGTCGTCGAAGACGATCAGGACGTGCTTGCCGCCGTACATCCAGTGCTGGCCGATCGACGAGCCGGCGTACGGGGCGATGTACTTGAAGCCGGCCGGGTCGGAGGCGGGCGACGCGACGATGGTGGTGTACTCCATCGCGCCGTGCTCCTCGAGCAGGCCCTTCACCGAGGCGATGGTCGAGCCCTTCTGCCCGATCGCCACGTAGATGCAGCGGACCTGCTTCGCCGGGTCGCCGGAGAGCCAGTTGTCACGCTGGTTGAGGATGGTGTCCAGGGCGACCGTGGTCTTGCCGGTACGCCGGTCACCGATGATCAGCTGCCGCTGGCCCCGGCCGATCGCGGTCATCGCGTCGATGGCCTTGAGACCGGTCTGCAGCGCCTCGCTGACGGACTGCCGGGCCATCACGTTCGGGGCCTGCAGCTCCAGCTCGCGGTAGCCCTCGTTGGCGATGTCGCCGAGGCCGTCGATCGGCTCGCCGAGCGGGTTGACCACCCGGCCGAGGAACGCGTCGCCGACCGGCACCGAGAGCACCCGGCCGGTGCGCTTGACGCGCTGCCCCTCCTCGATCCCGCCGTAGTCACCGAGGACCACGACGCCGATGTCCCGGACGTCGAGGTTCAGCGCGACACCGAGGGTGCCGTCCTCGAACTCGAGCAGCTCGTTGGTCATGGTCGAGGGCAGGCCCTCGACGTGGGCGATGCCGTCACCGGCGTCGGCGACGGTGCCGACCTCCTCACGGGAGACGTCGGGCGAATAGGAGGAGACGTAGCGCTCCAGCGCGCCGCGGATCTCCTCCGACGAGATGGTCAGCTCGGCCATCCTCTTCTTCCTCTATTCAGGGCCCGGTTAACCGGAACGGCGTGGATGTCTGCTCAGCGCTCTGCGTACGCGTCGAGGGAACTCAACGCTTCGCGAGCGCGTTTCGGGTGTCGGTGAGGCGGCGCAGGATCGTGCCGTCGTAGAGGTCCGAACCGATCCGGACGCTCAGGCCGCCGAGCACCGAGGGGTCCACCGTCTGCTTGACGGAGACCTCTCGACCGTATAGCTCGGTGAGCTTGGCGCCCAGCCGGCGTTCCTCGTCGTCGGAGAGCGGGGCCGCGACCGTGACGTACGCGACCTGGCGGTCCCGCCGGTCCGCGGCCAACTCGACGAGCCGGGTCAGCGCCCCGGTGAAGGAGCGCCCACCGAACCCGGCGAGCGCCACCTCGACCAGCTTGACCGTGACCGCCGAGGCCTTGCCGGCCAGCAGCGACCCGGTCAGCTCGGCCCGCTGCGCCACCGGCGCGATCGGGTCGGAGAGCACGTTGCTCAGCTCCGGGTTGGCGGCGACCAGCTGACCGAAGCGGAACAACTCGTCCTCCACCTCGCCCAGCTCCCCGGCGCGGTCGGCGCTGGCCAGCAGCGCCTCCACACCGAGCCGCTCGGTCCCCGCCAACAGCTCCGACGGGGCCGACCAGCGGCCGCCGACCAGCGTGCCGAGCAGTTCGCGGGCGTCGGCGCCGATCTTGTCGCCGACCAGGTTGCCCAGCAGGCCGACCCGGTCCTCACCGGCCCGGGCCGGGTCGGAGAGGGCCCGGCGCAGCCGCGGCTCCCGCCGCAGCAGGCCGGCGACCAGACCGATCTGGTCACCGGTGCTGGCGACCTCGTCGGCCGCGGCCGCCCCGGCGTACGCGTCGAGACGCTGCCGCGCGGCGGCGTACGACTCCCGGCTTGCGGCCTGCATCAGCTCGTCCTCACGGCGGAGCCGTTGGCGCCGTTACCGGCCCCGACGCCCTCCAGGTCGGCGAGGAACCGCTCGACGGTGCCCTTGCGGCGGGCCTCGTCGGCCAGCGACTCACCGACGATCCGGCCGGCCAGGTCGACCGCGATGGTGCCCACCTCGGTACGCAGCTCGCGCACGATGGTGGCCCGCTCGGCGGCGAGCTGGTCCTTGCCGGCCTGGATGATCCGCTCGGACTCCTCGCGGGCCTTGGCCAGCACGTCCGAACGGATGCCCTCGGCGTCGGCCCGCGCGTCGTCGCGGATCTTCGCCGCGTCGGTGCGCGCCTCGGCGAGCTGCGCGCGGTACTGCTCCAGCAGCTGGTTGGCCTCGGCCTGCGCGGCCTCGGCACGCTTGATGCCGCCCTCGATCGCGTCGACCCGGGCCTGGAACGTCTGCTCCATGCGCGGGAAGACGAACTTAATCAGTACGAAGCAGAGCAGCGCAAAGGCGACCGAGCCGACCACGATCTCCTGCCAGAGCGGCACGATCGGGTTGTGGCCACCCTCGGCGGCGAGACTGAACATCCGGAACCTCCCGTTCGAGGGGTACGGCTAGTTGCCGAAGGCGTAGCCGAAGGCGATGCCCAGCAGGGCGAGCAGCTCGATGACGGCGAAGCCGATCCAGACGTACGGCAGGGTCAGGCGGGACGACTCCGGCTGGCGGGCGGTCGACTGGATGTAGGCGCTGAAGACCAGGCCGACACCGATACCCGGGCCGATGGCCGCGAGGCCGTAGCCGATGGAGCTGAGGCTGCCGGTGATTTCGACGGCGGCGAGGGTCGACGACAACATTGGTTGGTTCCTCCTGAGATCACGCGTGACGGTTCACGCGGGACGACAACGGTGTGCGGTTGTGGGCTCAGTGTTCGTCAGCGAGCGCGCCCTGCACGTAGCTCGCGCTCAGCACGGTGAAGATGTACGCCTGCAGGACGATGACCAGGGCCTCCAGGAAGGTGATCGCGATCGACACCGCCCAGGACAGCACCGAGATCGGCTTCAGGAAGAAGGCGTCGGCGTTCAGCAGCACGAACCCGCCGAGCGTGAAGACCAGCAGGATGATGTGTCCGGCGAACAGGTTGGCGAACAACCGCAGCGCCAGCGAGACCGGCCGGGCGATGAAGGTCGAGATGATCTCGATCGGGATCAGCAGCGGCTGCATGAACCACGGTGCCGGCGGCATCAGCGAATGCTTCATGAACTTCGCGAAACCGTGGTGTCGGATGCCGACCCAGATGAACATCACGTAGCTGATGATCGCCAGAATCGCCGGAAAGGCGATGTGTGTGTTCGGCGAGATCTGCACGCCCGGGATGATCTGCCAGAGGTTGTTCATGAGGATGAACACGAACAGCGTGGTGAAGTACGGCGCGAACGCGACTCCACGGTGCCCGATCATGTCCACCGCGATGTTGTTCCGGACGAAGCCGTAGATCGACTCGGCGATCCACTGCTTCCTCGTCGGCACCAGCTGCGGCTTCCGGTAGCTCAGCAGGAAGAAGATGATCAGGATGCCGACGGACACCCAGACCAGTGCGGTGAACTTGGTGAACCAGTACGAGTTGTGCTCGCCCCACGGCACGATGGCCGGCAGGAAGAAGTCCTCCACGCTGGGTGGAAACGGAATGTCGCCCTCTGCCGCGAGGACGATCGACTGTCCGATCACCGCGTCCCTTCCCTAGCTAGGGGTGCCAAGTCGGCGGATGACCAGGTAGACGCCCCCGGCCCCGCCGAGCAGGAACCCGATCCCGGTGGCCAGACCACCGGTGTCGAGCCACTGGTCGACCAACCAACCGATGAAACCCCACACCGCCAGACCTCCGATGAGGTATCCGAGCGCGGTGTAGCCAGCGCCGGACTCGGGCGGAGGGCCTGAGCCGCCTGCGGGCTGGGGGGTTTGGTCACCGGTCATGACGGCCGAACGATATCAGCCGGGGATACCAGGCTGAGCCTCACCCCCCGCACAACCCTGGTTGTGTGGGCAGCTGGGTGGGCGCGTCGTCTCCCCGGCACGCTACTCCGGTTCGGCCCACTCAGGAATGACCGATCACTGACAGTTTGCTGTGGCGTCCCACGAAGCGGACCGACGCCGAACCGGACGGCGCCACGCGAGGCGTCCGGAAGCCGCCTCAGCCGTCGGTCGCGCGCCGCAGCCGGGCCTGGTGGATCCGGGTGACCCACCAGATGTTCGCCCCGGTCCAGACCACCACACCGACCATGACCCCGACGCCGAACGGCCGAAGACCAGCCCAGCCGCTGCCGGCCACCCCGGCCATCACCACACCGAGCACGGTGAACTTCACGATGTACATGCCCAGCCCGGACGGGAGCACCAGTCTCGGGTCCACCGAGTCGGCCCAGGCGATCACCAGGGTGGAGAGGAGATAACTGACCGTGACCACGCCGACGCCGGTGGCCGCCCCGAGCGCGCCGACGCCACCGGCGGCCAGCCCACCGACCACGGCGGCCAGGACCAGCAGCGCCAGCGAGGCACCGAGCACCGTCGGCAGGTGCGCCAGCCGCCAGTGCCGGTCTCCCCAACCGGTGCCGGCAGTCGGCGCCCCGGCCGGATCGTCCGGCGTGTCGCCGCCGCGCGGCGTGTCGACACCGGTCGCCACGCCGGTGGCCGACACGCCCGTGTCCGCCACGCCGCCGTTCGCCACGCCGCCGTTCGCCACGCCGCCGTTCGCCACGCCGCCGTCCGCCACGCCGCCGCCCACCACGCCGGTGGTCGCCCCGGCCACCCGCCCCGCCGGCTCAGCCACGGGGGTACGCCGGAAACGCCGTCACCAGCTCGGTGACCTCGGTGGCGACCCGGGCGAGGGTGTCGGTGCCCCCGGGTCCGGCCGGGTCGGTCCGTACCGCCCGGGAGATCAGGTCGGCGATCCGCCGCATCTCCGGCTCCTTCATGCCCTGGGTGGTGACGCTCGGCGTACCGACCCGGATCCCGGAGGCGACCATCGGCTTCTCCGGGTCGTACGGGATCGCGTTCTTGTTCAGCGTGATGCCGGCGGCATCACACCGGGCCTCGGCGTCCCGACCGGTCACCCCGAGCGTCCGCAGGTCGATCAGGGCCAGATGGGTGTCGGTGCCGCCGGAGACCGGCCGCATCCCCGCCTCGGCGAGGGCGCCGGCCAGCGCCTTCGCGTTCTGGACCACCTGGGCAGCGTACGCCTGGAACTCGGGGGACGCCGCCTCGCGCAGGGCGACCGCCTTGGCGGCGACGGCGTGCATCAGCGGGCCGCCCTGGGTGAACGGGAAGACGGCCTTGTCGATCCGCTCGGCGAGCGAGTCGCGACACAGGATCATTCCGCCGCGCGGCCCGCGCAGCACCTTGTGGGTGGTGGCGCAGACCACGTCGGCGTACGGCACCGGGGACGGGATCGCCCCGCCGGCGACCAGTCCGATGAAGTGGGCCGCGTCCACCATCAGGTACGCGTCGACCTCGTCGGCGATCTCCCGGAACCGGGCGAAGTCGATCAGGCGGGGGTAGGCGGTCGCCCCACAGATGATCATCTTGGGTCGGTGTGCCAGGGCGAGGTCCCGCACCTCGTCGTAGTCGATCACCTCGCTGTCCCGGCGTACCCGGTAGCCGACCGTGTCGAACCACTTCCCGGAGAAGTTGACCCGGCTGCCGTGGGTCAGGTGGCCGCCGTGCGGCAGGTCCATCGCCAGCACCGTGTCGCCGGGCTGGACCAGTGCCGCGTACGCGGCCAGGTTGGCGCTCGCCCCGGAGTGCGGCTGCAGGTTCGCGTGCTCGGCCCCGAACAGCGCCTTCGCCCGGTCGATGCCGATCTGCTCGGCCCGGTCCACCTGGGCACACCCGCCGTAGTACCGCCGCCCCGGATAGCCCTCGGCGTACTTGTTGGTCAGGGTCGAGCCGAGCGCGGCCAGTACCGCCGGCGAGGTCAGGTTCTCGCTGGCGATCAACTGCAACCCGCCCCGGAGCCGGTCCAGCTCGCCGAGCACCACCGCCGCGATCTCCGGATCGGTCTCGGTCAGCTCACCGAAGTCCGGCCCCCAGAAGAGCGTCACCTCGCCACTCCACACCCACAGCCACTCATCCCCCGAGTGTAGGGAAGGGCCGCCGGCGGGGTCGGGCTCAGAGCGGTGGCGGGGCCGGGGCGGTCGGGGGCGGCGTACTCGAAGGCGGCACCGTCGACCGGGGTACGCCGGGGCGTGGTACCACGACGGTCGGGCGCGGGACCACCGGTCGCGGCACGGTCGCGGTCGGCACCGGCACCGGCACCGGCGGTACGGGAGGCACAGCCGGCGGAGGTGCCGTCGGCGGCAGCGCCGGTCCCGGCTCCGGCACCGGCACGACCGGCACCGCCCCCGGCGGCGGAGCCCCGGGGCCCGACGAAGGCACGCCCGGACCGCCGGTACCCGGTGGCGGGGTCAGGTCGTCGGCGCTGCTGCCGAGGGCGATCTCCCGTTCCGGCGCGGTGAAGGCACGGCGGGGCTGGTCACGCAGGGCGAACGCCATGGTGTGCGCCACCGCGGCGATCACCCGCCGCTGCACCGCCTGCCCGACCGCGTCACTCGGGTCGTCCGGGTTGGCGGCGATCGCCGCCGCGGCGAGTTGCGGGGTGTACGCCACGAACGTCTCGGTCGCGTACCCCTCGGCGCTGCCGGTCTTGCCGGCCACCGGCTGGTCGCCGAGGATCCGGGTCACCTCCGGCGCGCTGCCGCCGTTGCACTGCCCGTACGCGGAGGGGTTGCCGACCGGGCAGCGGGCCGCGTCGGTGGCCGCCCGGGCGATTTCCGGGCTGAGCATCTTTCCGCAGGTCGGGGTGGCGGACGGCAGGGGTCGGCCGGTCGGGTCGACGATCGCGGTCACGGGCAGCGGTTTGCAGTACGTCCCGTCGGCGGCCAGCGTCGCGTACGCGTTGGCCAGGTCGAGCGGGGTGGTGGCGGAGACCCCGAGGGTGAACGCCCCCCACTGGTCCGTCCCGTACGTCGCCAGCCGGGCGTCGCTGGAGGCGCGGAAGACGATGCCGAGCCGTTCCGCCATCCGGACCGCCTGGTCGACGCCGATCCGGCGGGCGAGCGCCACGAAGTAGGTGTTCACCGAGCGGCCGAAGGCGGTCCACATGGTGTGGTAGCCGTCCATCCAGGCGGGGTTGGAGTTGGTGGGGCACCAGTAGCCGCCGCAGCTGTCCGGGCTGTCCACCGGATAGTCGGTGACCAGCCGGCTCGGGGCGACGTAGCCGGCCCGCAGCGGGATACCGGCCTCCAGGGCGGCGAGCAGGGTGAAGATCTTGAAGGTGGAGCCCGCCTGGTAGCCGGCGATGTCACCACCACCGGCGATCAACTGGTTCACCGTGTTCGGATAGTTGCCCTGCCCGGGCGGGTTCGGGTCGAGCCGGTAGTTCCGGTTCACCGCGAAGGCCAGGATCCTGCCGGTGCCGGGCTGCACCACCGCCATCGGCGCGGCCCGCCGGTCGTTCCGGTCGTACACCTGGAGGGTCTGGGCCATCGCGGCGGCCTGCACCGTCAGGTCGAGGGTGGCGGTGATCCGGTAGCCGCCCCGGCGCAGGTTCTGCCGCCGCTCGTCGACGGTGTCGCCGAACGCCGGATTGTCGTTCCACCACTGCCGGAAGTAGTCGCAGAAGAAGCCCCAGTCGGAGTGGGCGTCCGGGATCCCGGCGCAGTCGTTCGGCTCCGCCCCGGGCCGCAGCCCGAGCGGCGCGGCCTGGGTACGGATCGCGGTCTCGGCGGTGATCACCCCGGTCTCGGCGAGCTGACCCAGTACGTAGCCGCGCCGGCTGAGGGCGGCGTCGGTGTCGCCGCCGATCGGGGTGTCCGTCTCCGGTGACCGGACCAGCCCGGCGAGCAGCGCCGCCTCGGGCAGGGTCAGCCGGCTGGCCGGCTTGGAGAAGTAGCGCTGGCTGGCCGCCGCGATCCCGTACGCCCCGGCGCCGAAGTAGGCGATGTTCAGGTAGCGGCTCAGGATCTCGTCCTTGCTCAGTCGCCGTTCCAGCGCGAGCGCGTACCGCATCTCCTGGATCTTGCGGCCGGCGTTCGGGGCGACCGCCTCGGCCCGCTGCTCCGGGGTGAGGTTCGGGTCGGTCTTGAGCACGTTGCGGACGTACTGCATGGTCAGCGTGGAGGCGCCCTGGCGTACCTCACCGCCCCGGTTGGCGACCACGGCGCGGAGCACGCCGCGCAGGTCGACGCCGCCGTGCTCGTGGAACCGGATGTCCTCGGCCGCGACGATCGCCTGCCGCATCACCGGGGCGACCTGGTCGAGCGGGATGTTCGTCCGGTTCTCGTCGTAGAACGAGGTGATCAGGGTCTTGCCGTCGCTGGCGTAGAGGTAGGAGCGCTGGGCGGTCGGCGGCACCCGCAGGTCCTGCGGCAGGTCCTCGTAGCGGGTGCTGACGGACCTCAGCCCCAGCGCGCCCAGCACGTACACCGGCAGCAGCGCGGCGGCCAGGATGGTGCCGGCCAGCAGCCCGGCCAGCGTCAGGGTCCAGAGCTGGTTGAGCCGCAGCCGCAGCATGGGCGCTCCTCGGGCGGAAACAGGCAGGCGTACGACGCGGCCCGGCGGCCGGTCCCTCGACCAGCGTGCCGCCCGATTCCCGACGCCGCACGCGTTTCGCGCGAATCCGGGACGAATTCACGATCAGGGGTGATTCCACCCTCGCCCTCGCTCCGGACTACGCGCCCCGGGCTTGGTGACGCAAGGCTGGCCACTGGAACCGTTGGTACCGGGAGAACATCCCAATGGCGGAGCAACGTTTCGAGCAGCACCTGATCGAACGCAAAAACAAGGAGGGGCCATGAGCGGCCGGCGGTGGAGTGATGTGAAGGCCGAGGCAATGGCGCAGCAGCCGTGGCTGGCTAGTGCCGAGGCGCAGGGTCAGCGGGCTGCGATTCGCGCCGAGAATCTCGGCCGTATCCGGGGGCATGAGTTGGCCGAGATGCGCAAGTCGGCCGGACTCACCCAGACCGAGGTGGCGGCGGCCCTCGGGGTCAGCCAGGCCCGAATCTCCCAGATCGAACACGGCCAGGTAGGCGCTGAAGGAGACGTTGGATCTGCTATCCACGGCCGGGGCGACCGAGCAGATTCGTCAAGCTGAGTCCGATCTCGCTGCGGGCGAGGGTATCGGTGCCGATGAGGTGCTCCAGCTCCTGGTCGCCCGGGCGGAGCGAGAGGCATGTAGCTGACCAGGCGTACCGCCCCGGGTTGATCGGCTTACGACCCGGTTGCCACCCCCGACTCGATGCCGGCACACCACGGTCTCACGCCGCTGGCCGCGATGGCGCACTCCTCGCGCCCCATTCGTCCCAGGTAGCCGGTACCTGCATCCGGGTCATCGCCGGCCGAGGCGTCCGCAAGTGTGATCAGCGGCCCTGGAAGCTCACCGGGCACCGCGTTCAGCGGATGGCGGAAATCTCCTCGACGAAACGGTAGGGGTAGTCCGGTGTCTCCGGCGCGCTGACCTCGTCGAGCTGCGCGACGATCGTCTGGTCCAGGCGCAGCCCCGCAGCCGGCAGCGAGGCGGCGAGCTGGCCGGCGGTCCGCGCACCGACCAGGGCCGCCGTGACCCCGGGACGTTGGAGGACCCAGGCCAGAGCCAGTTGTGCCGGCGGAACCCCGGCCTCGCCGGCGAGGCGCACCAGGGTCTCCACGATCCGCCAGGTGCGCTCGGTGCCCCGGCGCCCGAGGGCCTCCAGACCGCGGTTCGGGTCGTCTCCGAGCCGACTGCCGGCCGGCGGCCGCTCGTCGCGGCGGTACTTGCCGGTCAGCCAGCCGGCCCCCAAGGGCCCCCAGACCATCGTGCCCATGTCGAGCGCCTCGGCGGCCGGCATGATCTCCCATTCCGGCTCCCGGACCAGCAGGCTGTACTGGGGTTGCAGCGAAACGGGCGGCCTGGTGCCATATTGCCGGCACAGGGCGTGGGCGAGGCTGGTCTGCCAGCCGGGGAAGTTGCTCAACCCGACGTGGGCCACCTTGCCGGCGGCCTGCGCCTCCTCGGCGAACGTCGCAAACTCGTCGAGCGGGACCCGCGGATCCGGGCCATGCGCCTGGTAGATGTCCACGCGCTCGACGCCCAGCCGGGACAGGCTGGCGTCGAGCGCACGGTGGAGATAGTCCCGGCTGAGGCCGGCACCGGGCTGGCCGGTGATCGGAAACCGGGCCTTGGTGGCAATGACCATTTGGTCACGAACCCCGGCGTTCTTGTTCAGCCAGCGCCCGATGATCCGCTCGCTCTCCCCGTCGGAGTAGACGTCAGCCGTGTCGATCAGCGTGCCACCGGCCGCCACGTAGGCGTCGAGGATCTCGTGCGAAAGTTGCTCGTCGGACTCCTGGCCGAACGTCATCGTTCCCAACGCGAAGCAGGAGACCCGAGGGCCGGCGGTACCGAAGGTGCGCTGTTCCATAATCAGTTCACTCCGCGATGGCTCGACAACGGTTGGTTCGTTCGGCTCCGACGCCGTACAGGTGGCGCACCATCAGGTCCTACTCATCCGGCTCCCAGGCGATGAGCAGGTCGAAGATGCGCCGGTCGCCGTCGAGTTCCAGGGCGTCCAGCGGGAGGCGGCCGTAGAACGCCGCCAGGACCAGTTGACTGGCCGTACCCCGGGCGGAGGCGTAGGCCACCTCCGGCTGGTCGACGGCGGGCGTCGTGTCGGACACGGGCAGCCGGGCTGTCCGGGCGCCGTCGGCCGAGACCCAGTTGCGCCAGGAGCGGCCCTCGGTGGCGTGGTAGTCGACGACAGCCGGCTCGTGCGGCCAGGCGGCCGTCGTCGCGAAGCAGGTGGAGAGGAATTCCTCGACTCCGTCGAGCGCCACCTCGTCCGGCAGTGGCTGCGGGGCGCCCACGGTGAGCTGGGCGTCGTACGTGTGCACCGCGATCTCCTGGAGCTGGTGTCGGGCGACGGCGCCACAGGTCTGCGGCGACTGCGAGGCACCCCACCACGTCCAGCAGCCGCGATCCGGGCCGGCCTCGCGCAGTGCGTCCAGTAGCTGCCGCGTCGAGGCGGCCAGCCAGTCCAGCAGGGCCGCCCGCTCCCGAGGCGCTTCCGGGCCCTCGAACGCCGCCTTGGCCGAGGCGTCCGGCCCGGCGGCAACGGTGGCGGCCCAGGCCCGGCGCCCCTCGCCCAGGTGCCGCGCCAGCTCGAACAGCGTCCACTCCGGGCAGGTCGGCACCTGCACGTCGAGGCTGGGCGCGGCGGCGACCGCGGCACGGAAGGCGGTCGACCGTTCGTCGATCAGCCGCAGCAGGGTGGGGAACTCCAAGGCGTTGTGCACGCTGCTGTCTACCACCACGCAACGGCAGTTGGACAGCGGGTTTCACCGGTCGGCACGCAGGCCGTCGAGCACGACGTCGAGATAGCGGCGGGTGAGCGCCGCCCGCTCGGCCGGGGTCGCGTGGACCGAGGCGGCGAATACCACCCCGCACATCAGGCGTACCACGTCCGCGTGCTCGACGCCGGGACGGATCAGGCCCGCCGCGCGTACCCGGCCGAGCAGCTCGGCGGTCAGGGCGTTCAGGCGACCCACGACCTCGGCCGTCTCCGGCAGCTCGTGTGTGGCAGCGGCGAAGACCGGCTGCACGGCGGCGTCGGCCAGCTGCGCGTCGATGCCGGCGGTCAGGAAATTGGCGAACGCGCCCCACGCGTCGTCGTCGGCCAGGACCCTTTCCGCGTACGCGACCAGCTCTTCCAGGCTCGGGCGGGCCAGCGTCTCGAGCAGCGCCTCCGGGGTCGGGAAGTGGCGGTAGACCGTGGCGACGCCGATCTCCGCCTCGCGGGCGACGTCGTTGAGCCGCAACGGCCGCTGCTCGACCAGGAAGGCGCGGCCGGTGTCGACGATGTGCTGCCAGTTGCGGGCAGCGTCCCTGCGGGTCACGGTGACCAGGATAACCGGATAGCTCATCCGCTTGCGTTTACCCTCGAAGTGGATAGGTTATCCGGGAGGGGTTGTCATGGAGATCGAAGCGGCGGGCCGGACCCGCACCTACACCCTTGTCGAGCCGGAGGACGGCCACGACCGCCTGCTGCTCGTCTTCCACGGCTCCCGGCAGAACGCGGCCAAGCACCGCACCTTCACCGGTGGCGCGTTCGACACGATCCCCGGCACGGCCGTCGCCTACCTCGACGGCTACCGGGGCAACTGGAACGACGCACGTACGGCCAGCCGCTTCCCGGCCCGCCTCGCCGGCGTCGACGACGTGGCGTTCGCCGAAGCGGTGGTCAAGCAGCACGCGGACGGGCGGGAGGTCTACGCGGCCGGCTACTCCAACGGCGGTGGCATGGTGATCCGGCTGCTGCACGAACACCCCGACCTGATCGCCGGCGCGACGGTCATCGCGGCCCAACAACCGGCGCCCGCCAACTTCCTCGTGCCCGGTCTGCCCGTCGTACCGAAGCCGGTCCTCCTGCTGCACGGCACGGCCGACCGGATCGTGCCGTACGAGGGCGGCGAGATGTCGGCCTGGGCCCGCTTCGCCTTCCGGGTCGGCGGGGAGATGCTGTCCACGCCCGACACCGCCGCCTATTTCGCGCAACGCAACGGCATCACGGCGCCGCCCGTGACGGTCGAGCTGTCCGAGGAGATCAGCCGCACCGACTACCGCCAGGACGGGCACGCCCCGGTCCGGCTCTACACCGTGCGCGGCGGTGGCCACACCATCCCGGGACCGCACCCGGCGCCCCGGCTGGTCGGCCGCACCAGCCACGACCTGCACACCACCGCCGCGATGGCCGAGTTCCTCTGGATCAGCACAGGTTGACGCCTGAATCGCCGTCGGCGGGCGCCGCCCCGTTGCACCGCCCGCCGGGCCGCCACCGTGCCGGCACCCCGGCACCGTGAATCACTCTCCTCGAACCACGGCTGTTCCGTGGGAGGCCGAGGTCAGACGACGAACCGTCGGCGTCGGATCAGCCGGTGGCTGAGCACGAGGAGCGCCACACCGAGACCGATCATGGCCAGGGCGATGACGACGTAGGTGGAGATCCGGCTGCCGGTGACCGGCAGTACCGGGCCGACCGTGATGGTTGCCGAGGCGGCGGAACCAGGGCCGCTCTCGACCGAGGTGACCGCGACCGTCGTGTTGACCTTCGTGCCGGCGGTGGTGCCGGTGACGTTGACCGACACCGTGCAACTCCCGCCAGCCGGCAGCGTGGCGGTGAACAGGCTGATGCTGCCGCTACCGGGCTCGGCGACGACGGTTCCAGAGGCGCAGTTGGTCTGCGCGGCGTTCGGCGTGGCGACCACCAGTCCCGAGGGAAGGTTGTCGACGAAGCTGACGCCCGTCAGGGCCGTACCCGGGTTGGGATTGGTGAGGGTGAACGTCAGTGACGTCGTCCCGTTGCGGGGGATGACCGGGCTTCCGAAGGCCTTGGCGAACCCCGGTGCTTCGGCGGCCTGGACCGTGACGCTCGCCAGGGCGGGAGTGCCCGGGCCACTCTCGTTCGAGTCGACCGGGCCACTCGAATTCACCTTCGTACCGCTGGTGGTTCCGGTGACGTTGACCGAGAAGGTGCAGCTCCCGTCGGCCGGCAGGGTGGCGCCGGTCAGGCTGATCGTGCCACCACCGGCGGTGGCGGTGATCGTGCCACCACCACACGAACCGGTCAGCCCGTTCGGCGTGGCCACCACCAGACCGTCCGGCAGCGTGTCGGTGAAGCCGACGCCGGTCAACGCCGTGACCGTGTTCGGGTTGCTCAGGGTGAAACTCAGCGCCGTCGTCCCGTCGGACGGGATGGTCGTGTCCGCGAAGGCCTTGACGATCGTCGGTGCGATGACCGCCCTGACCGTGATGCTCGCCGCGGCGCGGGCGCCGGGGCCGCTCTCGTTCGAGTCGACCGGCCCACTCGTGTTCACCTTCGTACCACTGGTCGTGCCTGTGACATTGACCGAGAAGGTACAACTGCCACCCGCCGGCAGAGTGGCCCCGGCCAGGCTGATCGTGCCACCACCAGCCGTCGCGGTGATCGTGCCACCACCACACGAACCGGTCAGCCCATTCGGCGTCGCCACCACCAGACCCGCCGGCAGCGCGTCACTGAAGTTCACCCCGGTCATCGCCGTACCCGGGTTGGGGTTGGTCAGGGTGAAACTCAACGCCGTCGTCCCGTCGGACGGGACGGTGGCGTCCTCGAAGGACTTGCTGATCGTCGGCGGCGCGACCACCGGGGCGGCGACCGCGACGCTCGCCGCGGCGGGGGCTCCCGGGCCACTCTCGTTCGAGTCGACCGGGCCACTCGAATTCACCTTCGTACCACTGGTCGTGCTGGTGACATTGACCGAGAAGGTACAACTGCCACCCGCCGGCAGAGTGGCCCCGGCCAGGCTGATCGTGCCACCACCGGCCGTCGCGGTGATCGTGCCACCACCACACGAACCGGTCAGCCCATTCGGCGTCGCCACCACCAGACCCGCCGGCAGCGCGTCACTGAAGTTCACCCCGGTCAACGCCGTACCCGGGTTGGGATTTGTGAGCGTGAAGTCGAGCGTGGTCGTCCCGCCGAGCGGAATGACGGCGTCGTCGAACGCCTTGGCGATCGTCGGCGGCGCGACCACTTCGGCGCCGACCGCGACGCTCGCCGAGGCGGGGGCTCCCGGGCCACTCTCGTTCGAGTCGACCGGGCCACTCGAATTCACCTTCGTACCACTGGTCGTGCTGGTGACGTTAACCGAGAAGGTGCAACTGCCACCCGCCGGCAGGGTCGCGCCGGCCAGGCTGATCGTGCCACCACCAGCCGTCGCGGTGATCGTGCCACCACCACACGAACCGGTCAGCCCATTCGGCGTGGCCACCACCAGACCCGCCGGCAGCGTGTCACTGAAGTTCACCCCGGTCAACGCCGTACCCGGGTTGGGGTTGGTCAGGGTGAAACTCAACGCCGTCGTCCCGCCGAGCGGAATGACGGCGTCGTCGAACGCCTTGGCGATCGTCGGCGGCGCGACGACCGGCGCGGCAACGGTGACGCTCGCCGAGGCGGCGGCACCCGGGCCGCTCTCGTTCGAGTCGACCGGGCCACTCGAATTCACCTTCGTACCACTGGTCGTGCTGGTGACGTTCACCGAGAAAGTGCAACTACCACCCGCCGGCAGGCTCGCCCCGGCCAGGCTGATCGTGCCACCACCAGCCGTCGCGGTGATCGTGCCACCACCACACGAACCAGTCACGCCGCTGGGACTGGCGACCACCAGCCCGGCGGGCAGCGCGTCACTGAAGTTGACCCCGGTCAGCCCCGTACCGCCGTTGGGGTTGGTGAGCGTGAAAGTCAACGCCGTCGTCCCGCCGAGCGGAATGATGGCGTCGTCGAACGCCTTGGCGATCGTCGGCGGCGCGATGGACGGGGCGCAGAACG
Source organism: Plantactinospora sp. B24E8 (assembly GCF_039871735.1). Taxonomy (NCBI): domain Bacteria; kingdom Bacillati; phylum Actinomycetota; class Actinomycetes; order Micromonosporales; family Micromonosporaceae; genus Plantactinospora; species Plantactinospora sp. B24E8. The sequence goes on along the minus strand of NZ_JBDPMH010000003.1, from coordinate 1,001 downwards.
GCCGGGTGATCGTGTTGTTGATCAGCGTGACGGAGCCGTTCCGGGCCAACACCCGTCCGGCCACGGTGGCCCCTTCGCCCAGCGTCGCCGACTGCAGCGCCAGGATGCTTCCGACGAAGACCGTCCTGGTGTTCAGGGTCGCCGAGCTGGTCACCTGCCAGAACACATTGCACGCCTGGGCGCCCCGGGTCAGGACGACCCGGCTGTCGGTCGCGGTGATCAGGTCGGATCCCGCCTGGAAGATGAAGACCGAGTTGGGATCGTTCTGGCCGTCCAGCGTGAGCGTGCCGGTCAGCGCCATGGTGGCCGGCGACTCGTACACCCCCGCGACCAGGGTCTGGCCACCGAGGTCCGCACTCACGGTCGCGGTCGCGGGCTGCGCGGCAGCGAAGTTGTACGCCGTGGTCAGCGCGTCCTGGGCCTGCATCGCCTCGGTGTCACCGACGTGGATCTCACCGTTCACCACGGGGGCGCCGGTGAGCGATGTGCCCGGCCAGACGCCCAGGTCCCCGTTGATGACCGAGGGACCGACCGGAGGCGGGACGTCGGTGACCGCCTGGCCCGCCAACACCCCGTAGGTCTCGGCCACTCCCAACGGCACCGGAGGCTGGGCCCACGCCGCCGGCATCCCCACGAGCCCAACGAGGATCGTCGTAGCGCCGATGACTCCTGCCATCGACGTCGCAGACCAACGGCGTGTACGACGCACGCGAGCCACACGGTTCACCGTCACGGATTCCCCCACCAATCACGATCCTGGCCCCTCGGCCGGATCACCTCCTAACAGGGCGTAACGATGTCAATTGCCTTAAGTCACCCTTAGGGAGATAATGTCCCCGACGTATCCGCCAGGATGTGAACAGCTGTCGGGGCCCCGGAACGTGTCAAGGATTTGAGGCCAGCGGGAGTTATGCGGCCTGAGGTTCCGCCTCTGGTTTGTTGATCCAAACGTGTTCGGGTAGATCGAGGATCTTCGGTAGGAGCCGGTTGGTGCCGAAGCG